>DASVCZ010000051.1:0-15497 GCA_036381335.1 Patescibacteria group bacterium
TTGTTTTCGCTATTAAAAGTGAATCTGACCAGTAGATCCTTGACCGGACTGCCATAGTTATAGACGTCGAAGACCGCGTTGAAAGTGGTATTCTCGCACTTTAAGTCACTATTATGGAAGCTGACACCATGGCGAACGGTAGGGCTCGGACTGCTGGGGTCGGGATCATTCGCACCAGGTCCCCCGGTGCCGGGAGAGGCCTCAGGACTACTGCTGGGTGAAGGGTTCACTGATGGAGAGGGTGAGACAGACGGACTCGGATTGACGGTTGCACTCGGTGAGGGGCTAGGGCTAACTTCAGGTGTCGGGCTAGGCGAAGGACTGGCTCCCGGAATGTGACAGTTGTTATTCCAAAAGGCTTGTCCCTGGGCAGTCCAGTTTTTACCTTCATGAACGCCAGCAATCGGGGGAATAATATCACCCCATGAGTGGTCAGCAATGCCAGGCGCCCAGACAGGACCGTTATGTTCTAAGTAGTGATCACCTTGACCGCGATCGTTGCCGAGGTCTCCATCCACCGCATCTTGATCCACTTCTGGATTAGTATAGGGATTAGTATGACTATCGGTGGCATGACAAATCCGAATCTTATTCTGGGGATCACTATTTTGAGCTGAGACTTGTTCCAACTGGCCACCACGAGCATGGAGACCACTCACAAAGACTGCAGCTAGGAGTAAAAATTTCAAAAAAGCTTTCATAAAAACAAGAAAAGGTACGCGTTCATACCTTTTTCTTACCTTACTATCACAAATAACTTACAGGTTGGCAAGAGGCAGTTTTATGGAGTAAGCAAGCTTTTTATCGGGTTTTATACCCGGCGGAGGCCGTGGGCACCAGCGGCGGTTAAGAGTGCGCCACCCGTGATGAGAACTTGAGCTAAAACTATGGTTGAGGAACCGGTATCAGCCAAAGTGGTGGCTCCTAAAACCTGACCGCGATCTGGATCTAAGTAGACGGTAGGGCACTTGTCATCAGGTGTAAGCTGGTGGGTATAGGTCCCATAGCCTTCGGCTTCAGCTACGATTACACCACTTCCCATGGGGAAGGTAACTTGAGCGCGGCCGTCGTTATTGGTTCTAGCTTCTCGAGTCTGACCATTAAAGGTAAAGCGAACGAGCAGGTTGTTGACCGGACTGCCATAGTTATAGACATCAAAGACGACTCGAACCTCGTTTTGGTTACAGACGATATCGCCATTGTGCAGGCTAACGCCGTGACGGACAGTAGGGGTGTCACCATCGGTTTCAGGATCATCATCGGGGGTGATAGGGTCATCTGTATCTGATGGATCCTCTGGGGTTTGTGGGTCCCCAGGATTTTCGGGATTCTCTGGATCTCCTGGGTCATCCGGAGTATTTTCAGGTACACAAACATGACTTAAGTTAAAACGAGTTGCGGTGCCAGTAATTTCAGCAGTCGCACTCACTAAAGTATCGGGACCAGAGGTATACTGATAGGCATGTTTAGCCGTAGGGCGAGAGATGAAGTCAGTAATGACGCCATCATTTTGGTAGGTGACCGTTAAAGAAACAAATTCAGAATCGTTACCAGGTAGGACAAAGTGCCAGCCATAGTCAGAAGTCCCTGCAGGACAATCTTCTTCTTCTTGGAATGCTTCATTAGTAGCACCTATATGAGAGTCATGAATAGAAATAGTAGTCACCACTTGAGCTTGAACCGTATGTGGGGCTAAGGAAATAGCCACACTGACAAAGCTAACAGCCATGAGTACTAGAGTAAGCAATCTGAGAACCAATTTCATACTATTGTTGATATACTTTGATACATAAATACTTAGTTTGAGCATTTTAACAAAAAGTAAGGAAAAAGCAAGAGGCGAGTAAGAAAAGTGTAAAGGCCTATAACATATAATAATTAGCCTGAAGGAGAGTTTTTAACTAGTCCCTATAGTTTTGTCAATGTGCCGGAAATGTGCTTTTTGGAGGCCAGCTAAAAACTTGTTACAATAGGCCTACCTAGATTGGAGGAAAAAAATGAGTTTACTCGACAAACACTGTGTCCCCTGCGAGGGCGGTACCGATCCCTTAACTGAACAACGCGAAAATGAACTGCATTCAGCCGTGCCTGAGTGGCACCTGAACCGAGAAGGCATTCATCAGATAAGTCGTGAATTTACCCTTAAGAACTTTAAAGGCGCGCTAGAGTTTATTACTCAGGTAGGTGAAATTGCGGAAGCCGAGGGTCACCATCCAGATCTTAATTTGCATAACTACAAAAAGGTGACGGTAACGCTAACAACTCATGCTATTAATGGGTTAAGCGAAAACGACTTCATTATGGCGGCCAAGATTGATCAATTACTCAAGAAACTAGTATGACGGTCATTTTAGCCTCTCAATCCCCTCAACGTAAGGCACTGATGGAGACACTAGGTATACCTTTTGAGATTATGCCGGCGGCCCTTGATGAAAAAGCAATTACGGCTGCTACCCAGGTAGAGCGGGCGGAAAAGGTAGCCCGAGCTAAGGCTGAAGTGGTCAGTCAGCAGTTAGCAGATGCCCAACCGGCCATTATCATCGCTGCCGATACTTATGTCGTAGACGGTGAAGCGGCTTTAGAAAAGCCGGAATCTTTAGATGAAGCTCGAGACATGTTACGACGACAGTCGGGACGGACGCTGGTCGCGTACAGTGGTTTTTGCTACTTGGATCAGACGCATGGTATTGATTACTCCACAACGGTCAAAACGGAGTCTACTTTTCGGGAGTTATCAGATGAGGAAATAGACCGCTACGTGACGACCCAGCCGGTCAGGACCTGGTCGGCGGCGTTTAGCCCGGCGTATGTGGAGGGGATGGCGTTGGTGGCGGCGGTTAATGGTTCCCTGACTAGTTTCACCCATGGCTTACCGATGGAAGAACTAATTCCTTTACTTCGCCAGTCGGGCGTTATACCTGGAGACCAACCATGACCCGTTTCCCCTTCCTCGTCGCTGTTCACTTAGTTCTCTTTAAAGATACTCAAGTCTTATTGCTTCGTCGCTATAACACAGGCTACATGGATGGAAGCTACTCGGTGCCTGCTGGCCACGTTGACGGCGGTGAAGCAATTAAAACAGCAATGATTCGCGAAGCCCAAGAAGAAGTTGGCATCATCATTCAAGAGGAAGATTTGGAGCCTTACGTCATGCACCGGATAATCAGCCCTTCAGAGGAGCGAATTGATTTTTTCTTTAAATGCACAACATGGAGTGGCATCATCACTAATTGTGAAGCAGAAAAGTGCGATGAGCTTCGTTGGTGTGACGTTGATTCACTGCCGAATAACGTCATTCCGTATGTTCGATTTGGGTTGGAGCAGGTAATGCGAGGGGAGTTTTTAACTGTATTTAATGAAAAAACTAACGTAAGTTCGTAACTATTCGTCGCTGGAGCGTTTTGGAGTTAATACCTCATCAGAAAGTTCCTTAAGTACATTCTCAAATGCATCGAGACTGACCTGATATAAATCAGGAAAACGGTTTTTAATAAATGGGGAAACCTTATTGGTAAATGTTCCTTCATATATATCCTGATAGGAACGTAAAGTGCGAGGCCCATTTTTTATTGGAACTTCAAATTGTCGGGTCAAAGTGAGGATGAAATTAAAGGAAATCACACCGAGTGCAAGATCAATTGCTAAATCTTCAGGTTCTCCCCAATTAATTCGTCGCTGGGGACTCAGCATTTCATTAAAGTGACGAGCTAACATATTACACTCACTTTCAATAGCTCTCAGGGTGGTTTTAATGAAGTTTCTCTGCACCTCAGTATTTTCTCTCATTAATATAGTAACCACTTCTGTCATATCAAGATATGTGAGAGCTTCAAAAAATTGAAGTTGCATTTGTTGAAGTGTCATCTCATTTGCCAGTGGAAGGGTTAATGAATTCTTGAGTTGTGATAACTGCTCTAATCTCTGGTTGAGTAGTGTTATTTCAGTGATTATTTCGGCGATTTTCTCTCGAGAATCCTGTTTCTTTTGCCGTTTAAAGACAAAGTTTTCTGTATAGTTTAGTGCAAATTGTCGTGTGGGTAGATCGGTCAAATTACGTAAAATCTTTTTACTTATCTCATTAACTTTTTTTCTTATTTCAGCTAGCTCTCTCTGAATGGGAAATTCCTCTAGCTCTTGTTGAGACTTGGCGGTAAGGCCAATCACTTCTCTAATATTGGCTTCAATCCGAGCAGCAAAGGCTTGTTGTTCCTCAGGTAAAAAATTTGGAAAGGGATTGGGAAATCCCTTTTCTAGACATCGCGCTCGACTTCGATCAAGATTTTCCAAAAATTTCGAAATCTCTTCAATAATTCTCGTGGAAGCATCATCATTCAGGGTCATATTGAAGACAAACAACTGATGAAACCTATCAAGAACTTTAAAAATATCTGAAGCAGCGATTCTGGCTCGTGCTTCCATATTTTCCACGGTAGTGGCCTTATCAACAGTCACTATATAACGAATGGCATAGTCCTTATTTTTTCGCCATTCAAGAATGTCTTTAGTTTTAGAAGGTTCTGGGGTATTTTTTTTATCAATACGACGGCCTACTTTTTTTTCAACTGGACGCTGGATAGGTTTAGAACTTACATCGGGTGTTCTACCATCCTGAGTGCCAGACACTTTAGGGCTACGCCATTTTTCTGGATCGCCATTGGCTTGTGAGTCATTTTCAGGTCTCGACATGGGGCATATTGTATCAAATAGCTATTGTGCCGGACTGTCGAAGCAGATTTCGACTGAGGAAATTTAACAATTTTCAGATACTTCACATATACTTGACAAGTCAAGCATCTCTAAAAGTGTGTTTTTGAGGGTATGACGTTTCTTACAAACTAAGGTAAAATGCGGATACTATTTATTTCCTTCGGGGCAGGGTGCAATTCCCGATCGGTGGTACAGTCCACGAGTTCCGACAAGTACAATAATTTTACTTGTCGGAACATGACTGGGTGAAATTCCCAGACCGACGGTATAGTCCGGATAGAAGAAGGAAGTCGCCTGACTTTAGTGTAAAGTGAGGTCTTTCCTGTGGTCCCCGAAACTGAAAGGTAAAGTGAAAAAATTTCTCTCACTTGGTCCAGTGTTAATTGTGATCGCGGCCGTGCTCTGGGCGCTAGATGGTATCCTGCGTCGGAGTTTATACAGCCTTCCACCAGTGACGATTGTGTTTTATGAGCATTTGATTGGATCATTATTACTACTACCGGTAGTTGGTCAACTAACCAAGGTTAAGTGGACGGTAAAAGTGGGAGTTTTAACAGGAATCATTGCTCTCTTGAGTGGTTTGTTAGGCACTCTCTGGTTCACCACCGCCTTGCTTAAAGTCAACTTTATTCCTTTTAGTGTCGTCTTTTTACTCCAAAAACTTCAACCCATTTTTGCTATTAGTTCGGCCACCTTACTTTTGCGAGAGCGAGTCAGTCTCAAATTTATTGCTTGGTCAGCATTAGCTTTTATTGCCGCTTACTTCGTCACCTTTCCAGGTGGTTATGTCAATTTTGCGACCGGCGCGGGGACGGTAGTGGCGGCGTTATTTGCCTTGGGCGCCGCCGCCGCTTGGGGGACGAGTACTACTTTTTCCAAGATGCTTTTGAGTGAAGTCACCAACACGCAAGCGACTACATTGCGTTTTTACACCACTACCGTAATCAGTTTAGGGGCCGTTTTTTTCCTGGGGCAACAAGCGAGTTTAACTACTCTGGGTATCAGTGAAGCGAGCCGCTTGCTTTTCATTGCTTTATCCACCGGCATGGTGGCGTTGTGGATTTACTACAAGGGCTTACAGAAAGTCAAAGCCAGTACCTCCACCATTTTAGAGTTGGTCTTCCCGATGCTAGCAGTCTTTATTGATGCTGTCTTATACGGCGTGGTCCTCGACTGGAGTCAGTATCTAGCGGCTGGTATACTACTCTTTAGTATCTATATGCTTGGTAAGCTGGAAGTCAGGCACAGGGAGTAAGATTCTGAGCACTATGATCAACTACTTTTCGATTATTCAAAAATACGTTCCGCTTGAAAGCGATTTTTATCGGATCTATGTCATCCACGTGACGTTGGTGACTAATAAGGCGTTATCGATTGCCCGGCGGCTGAATTTGTCGGCAGAGTCACTCCAGTTCATCGAAGAAGCTGGTATGTTGCACGACATTGGCATTGTCAAAGTCAAAAGCGAAAAATTTAAAGCTCACAATGGATCGGAGTTGCCGTATATCGCCCATGGCACCCAAGGCGCTGAAATTTTACGAGCCGAAGGCTTACCCCAACACGCCCGAGTGGCTGAGCGACACACGGGAGTGGGTATCACCCAAAAAGAAATTGAAGAGCGGAATTTACCGCTACCCCACCAAGATTTTGTGCCAGAAACGATTGAAGAAGAAATCATCAGTTATGCGGATTTATTTTTCAGTAAACGTGAATCGATTCTTTGGCAGGAAGAAACTCCTGAGCAAATTCGCGCGGAGCTCGCTCAATACGGTGAGGAGCAAGTTACAAAATTTGATGAGTGGCAGCAGAGATTCGGCGGCTAACACGCTCTTTCCCCATCACCTGCATGATTTCATGCAGATCCGGAGTGGTGGAACTTCTCGTCAGCGCCAAGCGCACCACCGACATCAAGTGACCGACGTGACCTTTAAAAGCATCAGGATCAGCTTTATACGTTTTCAGATCACGCGCAAAACCTAACTTTTCGGCTAGATTTCGACCACGTTCCGTCCAAGCCTCTTTATCCTCAGTCTCGTCATATTCACCCTGATAATAGTTGAGGACAGCTTTGGCATCATCAGCGCTCAAGCCATCAGGTAGTGTCAAAGGTTCATTCTCTTTAGCTTCAAACAACTCATCAAAAAAATACCAGGTAGCATCGTAGGTTTGGGACCACGTTACAAAATCTTTGCGAGGCGGGGTTTTTTCTCTTTCCACATTAAAAACCTTAATTGCATATGCTTTATCCCTACTTAGTATCTCAGCAAACTCAGGTTTAAACGTGTTGGCCCATTCATAGACCTGGTCATAGACTTCTGTTGCCGTCATCCGAGCAATCACGTCTTTACTCATATCGTCCAGTTTCTTGTGATCAAAAAGAGCTATACTTTTACCAATTTTTTTAGGATTTATTTTAAACTCCGTGTGAGGGGCAGTCGGATTTTGCTTGCGCCAGTCGTAAAAATTGGAGTTGGCTAAGTTGAGCAGGTACTCACTGACGGCATCGGTCGGGTAGCCCACTTCGGTGTAAAAACTCATGGCTGCTTCCGGGTCTTTGCGCTTGCTGAGTTTGCGGACGGAGTTACCTTCCATTTTGCCAATATGAGAAAAATGCAGATAGACGGGAATCTCAAAGCCAAACATCTCGAACAATTGCAGATGCAAGGGCGCCGTCGACAACCATTCTTCACCGCGAGTAACGTGAGTGGTGCGCATCAGATGATCGTCCACCACGTGGGCAAAGTGATAGGTGGGAATACCATTGGATTTAATCAGGACCATATCAACGAAGTTTGCTTCCAACTCAATCGGGCCTTTAATTAAATCAGGCACCCGGACTTTACCAGGGTTTTCGGGGGCTTTGACGCGTAAGACAAACTTTTGACCTTGGTCCAGCTTAGCCTTCACCTCTTCCGGAGTCAGATGGCGGTCGCGAGCCCACTGCCCGTAGTAACCTTTTTTCTTGACTCCTTGACGTTCTTGGGCGGCGGCGATTTCTGCCAGCTCTTCTTCACTACAAAAACAAGGGTAGGCATAGCCCTTCTCCACCAAGTATTTAGCATAGGTGTCGTAAATCTCTAACCGTTGGCTTTGAATATAGGGACCGTAATTGCCTTTCTCAGTATCCACATCCACGTAGCCTTCGGTGGGAGAGACGTCAAAATTCTTGAGAGTGGTAATAATTTCATCCCGGCCACCGGCCACTTCTCTTTTTTTATCGGTATCTTCAATTCGTAGGTAAAAGACGCCGCCACTTTGCTCGGCTAAGCGCTTAGAAATCAGTGATGCATACACTCCACCCAGGTGCACGAAGCCGGTCGGACTAGGCGCGAAGCGTGTGACCATGGCTTCTGGCTCCAATTGACGAGGCGGGTACATCTTTTCATACTCCGCCGGAGTGCGGGTGACGTGGGGGTACATGAGGGAAGCAATATCCATAAGTGGGCCAATTTTACCATTAACTTGAGCCGAAGGTGAATGCAAAGGCTTTAACGCCTCTAGAAAATCGGAGGGTAATAATATGCTCGCCATACGGTACGTTGGCGAGGTCATACTTTTTAGCTTGGTCGATGACGATTTGTTCTTGTAATTGTCCATCAAGGAAAACGTGAACCTGACCTTCGCCACTGGCCGGTGGTTCCATGACCAAGTAGGCTTGGGCGGCCAGGAAAGATAGATGAATTTCAGCGTTGGGGGCTTGTGCTTCCACGTACTCATCGGCGACCAGCCATTCCCCCTGCAGTCCCACTTCGTGGAGCTGAAGGGCTTTGCCTAATTCGTATTTTATGCTTCGGTTAATCTCAATCCTATTTTGGGTAGTGTAGGAGCTTGCCCGTTCATAGCCCAAGTACGTTTCTGGAGTTTGGCGTTTTCGAATGTCTAATTTTTGAGTATCACTGGCGCTTAACGGCTCTAGCCCCAACAACTCCCGGATGGCATTTTCTGTCTCCAAGTATGCACCTTCGCCAAAGTGGGTGTAGCGGATGTAGCCGTTTTGGTCGACTAAGTACTTAGCGGGCCAGTAGCGATTAGAGTACGCTTGCCAAATAGTAAAGTTATTGTCTTGAATAATGGGATAGGTGAGTTCAAAATCCGCAATCGCTTCCTGCACATTCTGGCTCTTTTTTTCAAATTGAAACTCAGGCGAATGGACGCCCACGATAACCAGCCCTTGGTCTTTGTACTTGGTCCACCATTCACGCAAGTAGGGCAGCGTCCGAATACAATTAATGCAGGAGTAGGTCCAGAAATCGACCAGCACCACGCTGCCGCGCAGGTGTTGATGCAGACTCAGCGGTTCTGAATTAAACCACTCGGTGCCGCCAGTAAAGTCGGGAGCGAGCTGGTTGGCAGATTTCAATTCAGGGGTGACTGAGTCAGTGCGGAGTGAATCCAGTTGCCGCCGGACTTGCTCGTTATCTTCGAGGGCGGTCAGACCAGCCCCGTAGGAGGGAAACTTTTCCAGAATATAGGTTTGGAAGTTACGGTCGATATTAAAAAATAAGCCGATTGCCATCAGGACCATAATCACCCCAAAACCTTGTTGAATTTTTTTGGTGTTGGCCAGCAGCCACGGCACGCGTTGGAAAAGTTGACGACCAGTATAGGTAATAAAAAGCATGGGAATGGCGGTGCCTAGAGCGTAGGCAAAAGTGATGATGGCGGCGGCAGCATTAACTTGGCTGGTGATGGCTAAGGTGATGACTGAGGCTAGAATCGGTCCCACGCAGGGTGTCCAGAGTAAGCCCAAACTGAGCCCGATGACCAACCCACCCCAGAAACCATCGGTAGTGGACGTTCGAGGAAAAAAGTTGGCCAGACCAGAAAAGACCTTTTCCAGTAGGAGTTGGGTTTGAGGTACGACTAAACTCATACCTAGAAGGCCAATGACGATAATAGAAAAAAGCCGGAGTGAGTCACTGGGAATACCCAGAGTATTGACGATAGCTGCTAAGAACAAAGTAAAAAAGGTGAAACTAACTACGAAGCCAGTGATGATACCCAGCGGTCGGCGGTGACCACCTGTGAGTGAGCCGGAAAGGATGATTGGCAAGATAGGCAAGATGCAGGGAGAGAGGATGGTGACTAGGCCACCGAGGAAAGCGAAGAGGATGAGGAGCAGCATTATTCTTATTGTACTATGGCCATAATCTTTTATACTAGCCTTAGTGAATCAAGCACTTCAGGCACTGACTCCCCTCGATGGTCGCTATCAGCGCCAAACCGCTGATCTTCAAACTTACTTCAGCGAATCCGCCCTCATCACAGCCCGAATCCAAGTGGAAGTATTTTTTCTCCAGTATCTTAGCCAGCAAAAAATCATTCGATCGTTCACGTCCACAGAGAAAAAAAACATGCAGGCTTTGCGTGAACCATCGTTGGCCGAATGTCAGCGGGTAAAGGAACTGGAGCAAGAGACCAAACACGACGTCAAAGCAGTGGAGTACTTTCTGCGTGAGAAGGTGCCAGCCGATGTAATCTCGTACCTTCACTTTGGTTTGACCTCAGAAGACGTCAATAACCTGGCGTATCGCGTGATGATAAAGGGGGCGTTAGAAAATGTGTTACTCCCTCAACTCCGGAAATTACTACAAAACATAGTAATTAAAAGTGAGACCACAAAAGCTACTGTGATGCTGGCGCGTACTCACGGCCAAGCTGCCATCCCCACTACTTTTGGGAAAGAGCTGGCAGTTTTTGCTGACCGAGTTTTTCGTAAATATCAGCAGCTTAAGACGTTTTCTTTTCAAGGAAAGTTGTCCGGGGCGGTGGGTAGTTACCACTCCTTTGTGGCTGCTGACGGCCTGCGAGACTGGCCCCAGTTCAGCGAAGAATTTATTCGCTCGTTGGGTTTGGAACCAGTTACCATTAGCACTCAGATTAATCCGGAAGATGACATGGTGGAACTCTTTGCCCTCTTTCAGCATTTAAATAGTATTCTGATAGGCTTAAGCCAAGATATGTGGCGGTACATTAGCGATGGCTGGTTACTTCAGCAAGGGAAAGTGAATGACGTTGGCTCCTCTACCATGCCCCAAAAAATTAATCCGATTGAGTTTGAAAATAGCGAAGGGAATTTGCAGGTAGCTAACGCCTTATTCAGTGAGTTCATGCGTTCCTTCCCTATTAGCCGACTGCAGCGGGATCTGTCTGGCAGTACGGTTAAACGCAGTCTCGGGGTGGCCTTTGGACACAGTTTGTTAGCCTACAAAAACCTAACCCGTGCCATGGCTAAATTAGAATCCAATCAAGCAAAAATGACGGCCGAGTTAGAGAGCAACTGGAATATTCTGAGTGAAGCCTTGCAGACCGTAGCTCGGACTAAAGGTGACGAGCAGGCGTATGAGAAAGTAGCCAAAGCCAGTAAAAATAAAGTTTGGACTAAAAAAGAGTGGCAGGAAATCGCGCAAGAAGTAGCCCCGGAATTGAGAGAGCTAACGCCAGCAACCTATCTTGGTCTTTCCGTAGAACTGACCCAACAAGTACTAACTACTATCAAGGAGTCTGATGTCTTCATTTCGTGATCTCTATGCCCAAGTCTATAAGAAAGGGAATTTATTTGGCGTGGATAAAGTTCCCACCCGCAATCCGTTACTGATGAAAGGCAAACGAGCCAACTCGGTAGCAGTCGTTGGTGGGGCGCTAGGCGACGAAGGCAAGGGTCGAGTCACGGATGAGCTGACGTCGGTGTTTCTCCAAGATCACCGGCACGTCATTCACTATCGCGATAACGGTGGGGCCAATGCGGGCCACACCGTCGAAGTGGGAGACGTCAAGATTGCCTTGCACCAAATTGGGTCCGGCGTCTTGCAGAAGGGTTGCACGGTGATTTTAGGTAAAGAAATGGTCTTGCACCCTGAAGACTTAGTCAGCGAATTGGAGTCAATTAAAACTGCGCTCAAGTCTAAAACCATTCCGGCTGAAGTCATCATCGATGAGATGGCGTACCTCTGCTTAGATACCCACCGGGCCTTTGAAGGGGTGTTAAAAGCCCGGTCGACGGGCAGCGCTGGCTCCACTGGTCGCGGCATTTCGCCGGCCTACGCCGACGTCGTGTATCGTCACCCGCTACGGATGCGCGATTTATTCGCGGCTGATTGGCAAGAGCGCGTCAAACAACACTATGGTTTGTATCAACAGCTGTGTGCCGGGGTGGGCTTTGAGTTAAAGTCGATGAAGGTGATGCGCTTAGCCGGGCAGCCTGTAGCGGTGGGCACGCTCAAGAAAATGCTGGAGCGGTTGGCAGAAGCTAAGAAAGCGCTCAAGAAATACGTTAAGCCGGCGGTGGAGATAGTGGCTGATCATTGGGTCAAGGGGACACCGTTTGTCTTTGAAAAAGCCCAGGCCCTCGGCCTCGATATTCGGTGGGGCCTCTACCCCGACGTGACGGCGTCCAACTGTGGCTTTGATGGCATTTTTTCTTCCACCGAAGGAGTAGTTGATCCGGCTGACATAGCTGTCAAAGCGGGTACCATCAAAGCGACCTACACTTCCAGCGTCGGGGCGCGCCAGTTGCCGACGTTGATGCCGGAAAAGTTGGCTCACCGGATCCGCGAAGATGCATGGGAGTATGGTTCTACCACTAAGCGCCCCCGAGATATTGCTTACATTGATTTGCCCATGCTGAGTTACTTTTTCAAAGTCGGGCGGGTGGAACACCTAGTCATGACTCATTTAGATATCAGTTACCCGGAGGTGCCAATTAAAGTCTGTGTCGGGTATACCTTGCGCGGCAAAGCCGTCGAGTATCGACCAGATCAGGAGTATTTAAATAAGGTCAAGCCGGAGTACGTGGAGTTGCCATCGTGGTCAATGACGGCGGTCCAACAGGCCCGTAAGCCTAAAGATTTGCCTAAAGAAGCTTTGCAGTATATTGCCTTCATCAGCCAAGCCTTAAAAGCCCAGCCGTGTATGGTCACTGTCGGTCCTAAACGAGAGCAGGGCATTGGATACTTTTAGCAGCGGCCAGTAAATAATTTCCAAGTTCTTATAGCTCTCTTACACCATTCTTATACATTTCGATATAATGAGGTCGATGAGAAACTTCTTTCTGTCGCTTGCCCTATTATCGTTGCCTTTTTTTACTTTGTTTAGTGTATCTCTTCCGTCTTCTGGGGTGAGCGTTCAGGCTCAAGAAGCGGAGTGGGACGGCAGTCGCTTGGAGTTTCTGGAGTGCGATTACGATGCAAACGTGTGTGGAGAAATTCGGACGGCTGTCTGTAATCGAGGCACGGGAGCGATGACGGGAACCAGCACTTGGGAGGTTTATTACTCACCGGCGGGTGACCCTCTCACCGAAGGTACCTTGGTTGGCTCGGGAACGGTCATTCCTCTGCCCACGTTTGATGATGCTAGCTGGGCGGCGTGTTTGTTGATTATTCATAATCCGACGTATGCCGGTAACTATCGTTTCTTAGCCTATCAACGACCGGGCTCGCCTGATGCAACTGCTACTTCTGAGCTGGTCATCATGAATGCCTGTCCAGCGCCGCCGGCTTCACCTAGTCCTTCTCCTACAGTTACCTCTGCAGGCACTGGTGGTCCACAACCAACTCCGACTCCTGGTCCCTCTGGTAAAGAATTCCGACTCAACACCGATCGTTTAGTCTGTCCGAATACTACCTTTGACGCCGTGGCAGATGTGCTTGATCACGGTCGCGGCATAGGCAACGTCAAAGTTACGTTTACTTTTAATGGTCAGACAAAAGAAACGACTACCAACGATGATGGCCGAGCCAAAGTCACGTTTGATAGCAGTGCCGATGGCACGTTGATTGCTAAGGCCGAGGGATTTGAGGATCGCTCCTATATTGTAGAAGTGCCGGCGTGCGAAGAACCAGCAGTTGGTGTCGGTGGGCCATCGTCCAGTGAGCGTGAAACTCAAGCGGAGGTCTTAGGAGCAACGACCTTGGCCGATACTGGTCGGGGGCAAGATTTCTTAGCCCTGATGCTGATAAGTACTGGGTTTATGCTGACTGCGGTTTCTTACTTAGGGATGGTGAGTTGGAATCGAAAGTAATTTCCCCTTTTCTCTCTTAATAGCAAAAAACCACTCATTACTGCTTTTATCCGTTATAATGGAGTGAAGGGAGCACTTTTATGGCACAAGCTGAGTCAATTGCCGGATCAAGTACTCGTATATCCAGTGGATTGCGTACTTTAAGAGAATTTGTCTCACCTCCAGTTCATCACACTGAAAAAATTTATCCTCGAAGTGTCCTCGACGCGATTAGAGAAGCAGGAACCTTAGAGGAAGAAGAATTGATTGATTTAATTAACAACAACTTTCCTCGTGAATTTCTTTATCTAGGGACAAAAGCCTTAGCAGCGACCCCAGAAATCCAAGAACAATTTCTTCAAGAAGCACTTTCAGTTTTTATGGATAAGCCAGCTGATGATGAGGTTTTTAAAGCTGAGTTAGAAAGATTGCTTGAGCATTTTCTTAAGAACGTCAGCGTCAAAGCAGCTAAGTTGGCTCAACTTAATCGATATAGTTCGGCTGGTTGGTTAGGTAAATTTAAAGAATTAATTCTCACTACGCTTGAAGAAACACCAAGTGCTGTTCCTGTGTTATTGGCTCATGTTCCCCTCTTGGCTTTACCCGATTTTGTAAAGATGTACCAGGAAGCAGGTCACCAGGCGCTGTATGTTTTAAATCCAGCATGGGTTGATGACTCGGAGTCTGAGTACGCAGGGTATCGAGTTGAACTGCAAGATATTTACCCACAAGTAAGATTAATCACTAAAGACGAAACTCAAGAACTATCAGGAAAATCAGTGGTTTTAATAGACGATACCATTAAAAGCGGAAAAACCATGGAAAAAGTTCGCCAGTTCTTAACATCAGAGGCTAGTGTCGAGGATAGCCAGATTTCTGAACAAGCGGTCACAAGAGTGCCTCAAAATGAACCTCAAAAGCTGATAGAAACTCCAATGCCTCACTCAGAAATATCGATACCTTTTAGAGAGAGACTTAGAAACATGTTTAAGCAATGAAACTGGAAATTTGGCCTTTCAAAAAAGTATCTGGCGAGAAAAGAAGCACGCTGGATACTTCTACATATCCTCAAGATGTACTTTATGCTATTGCGTACGGCGGTGAGCTGGACAAGAGCAATTTAGAAAGTTTAATTGTTAATAATTACTCACGAGAGTTTTTATATTTAGCAATTAAAGTCTTGGCCAATTTTCCAGATCAGCAATTAGATTTTTTTCAAAAAATTGTGCCAGCTTTTTTAGAAATGGATAGTGATTCACAGCAACTGAAAGCTGTCTTACTCCGGCACCTTGAGTATTTGCCTGAATCTATTTTGGTGGAGGGTGCTAAGTTAGCTCAGTTCAATCGCTTAGGATCTAGGGGATGGCAAGAAAAATTTCAGCTCCTCATCAAGACAGCTCTGACTGATCATCCTGATTTTTTTCCGGTACTGATTGCTCATACCCCCTTATTTGCGTTACCAGACTTCATTCGTTTGTATCAATCACATGGGCACCAGGCACTCTTTTTTTTCAATTGGGAATGGGTATCAGCAGCGGGAACCTATGCTGGCTATCGCTTTGACCTGACCCAACTTCTGCCCGAGCCTCAGCTTATCACTCCAGAGGAACTCAAGGAATTACAAGAAAGGCCAATATATTTATTTGATGACACAATTAGAGATGATGACGTGATTGATAAGATTATGACATTCTTCCAAGAACAAGTTGAAGTGAAGACTACTGAGGTGCGTGCAGTTACGATCTTAAAAGAATCTCTGCAGAAGTAGTTATGCTAAAATCTGGGCCATGAC
>DASVCZ010000052.1:0-9001 GCA_036381335.1 Patescibacteria group bacterium
TATGGCGAGTATAACTTGACTACCAGAGCCCATAGGTCGGCGGCTCGGGCCCATAATCTGCCGGCTCAGCACGGTGCCATCAGCGGTGTGCTGGTGGACCATGTGACCATTGAAACCGGTGAAGGTAATCCTGTCCTTGAGCCCTGGGATACCCAGTGGCTTCATAATTTCCTGGTGATGTACTATCCATCAGGCAGATAAGCAAAAGTGAGAGTGGGGCGGGCAACCGCTCGCCCCCTTTCAAATAATTCAAAAATTTAGAAAGAAATGTATGACTATTTTATATACCCCCAACCATCATTTGCATCATCCTCAACACGAAATTTTTAATGGGGAAGTTTTGGCTCACGCTGAAGTGCCCGATCGCGTTGACAATATGGTGGCAGCCTTGCAGGCTGCTGAGTATGATTTAGAAGCAGTGAACGAAGCAACGTACGAAGGTCAACTCCAAGCTGTGATTGAGCAAATACATGATCCTCGGTATGTGCACTGGTTGCAACAAACATCAGTGACTGAACCCCTTTATCCTAGTGTTTTTAATCATGGAGAAACTGCGTTGGTACATGGTCATCCCAGCATCCAGTGGGGAAATTTCTGTACTGATTTATTTACGCCGATTATGCCTCAAACTTGGTCGGCGGCAGTGACCATGGCTGAAGCCAGCTTACAAGCGGCGGAGCTACTGGCTAGTCACCAACAAAGGCTGGTAACGGTGGTGGGGCGGCCACCGGGGCATCATGCCGGCAAGTCCCGGGTAGGTGGCTACTGCTATCTCAACAACGCAGCGGTGGCCGCCCACCACCTGTCCGCCCACGGCCGGGTAGCCGTCCTGGATGTGGACTACCATCATGGCAATGGCACTCAGGACATCTTTTATGAGCGAGCAGATGTGATTACCTGTTCGATTCACGCTCACCCTGATCGCAAATTTCCTTACTTTGCCGGACTGGACACCGAAATTGGAACCGGCCCAGGTCTCAACTGTAATCGTAACTTTCCCCTTCCAGCAGGGATCACTGATCAAGAGTATCAACCGATTTTAGAATCAGCTTTGGCGTGGCTGGCTCAACCTCAGCACCAGCCAGAGTACCTCATTATTAGCCTGGGATTAGACACTCATGAATCAGACCCTATCGCCGATTTTCAACTTACTACCGCCTATTACCGACAAATGGCAACTACTTTATCTGATCTTCATCTGCCCACGGTAGTGGTGCTGGAGGGCGGTTACAATACAAAAGTGATTGGCGAAAATCTAGTCAACTTTGTGCAAGGACTAGCAAACTAACTCAACTATTATCACATCTTGATTTATAGTATAGTGATAGTAATGCAAGATGCTGGTCCTGCTCGCCCCTATTCCTCTCAAGATTACCTGAACAAACTCCGACAGGAGCGATTGGGACGACGCCAGGCACCAGTCGAGCCGCCACCTCAACAGGCCTATCAGCCATCTCCACCAGCTCCTCAACCGCCTGAGCCAGAGTATCGTCCTCCACAGCCAGAATTTAGACCCCAACCACCGGAGAACCAGCCACAACCCACCACCGATCAACCCCTGACCCCCGCTGAAATCGAAGCTGAACGCCAGCGCCGGAGCGCCTTCCAGGAATCAGAGCTCTTCCCTGGTCAATTCGTGCCCGTGCCTGAAGAAACCATCTTGGAGTGGAAAGCCCCCAGCCGCCCCTTTAAAAAGCGTAACCGCCAGTTTTACACCACGGTCGCCATTATTACCGGGCTGATTTCGCTCATTCTCTTCTTTGCCGGCCAGTTCTTACCCATCGCCGTCGTCATTGCTGTCGCTTTTTTAGCCTACGTCCTGTCCAGTGTGCCCCCAGATGACGTAACTAACAAAATTACTACTTGGGGCATTCATACCGAGGACAAAACGTACTACTGGGAAGAGATGGGGCGGTTTTGGTTTGACGATAAGTATGGCCAGCGGCTGCTCCAGGTAGAAATTGGTCGCTTTCCGGGCAGATTAACGCTGGTGGTAGCCGGCCAAAGCGAAGATGACCTCAAGCAACTCTTGTCTGAGGTCCTGCTCAACGAAAAACCTAAAGATACCTTTTACGATAAAGCTGCCAAGTGGCTTCAAGAGAAAATCCCCTTAGACAACGATTAAGCCTTAGCTGCTTGATATCTGCGCTATTCCAGACTAAAATAGAGGTTCTCCCCGATGAAATCGAGGGAAGACGCTGTTGCTCTCGTAGTTCAACGGATAGAACAGTGGTTTGCGGAACCACCGATACAGGTTCGATTCCTGTCGAGAGCACTTATCGCAGTCAGTGACTTTCTGCCCTACCCTAGATTTAACTCCACCTGCATTCCTGAGTGTTTATTAACTGCAGAAATGACTGCTTCCTGAGAGAATCCCATGCTATAGAAAAAAGCTTTAGAAGCTATTCGTTGAAAAATTTCTTCTAGCTCTGGTGAGTTCTTTAATAGAGTCCGCTTTTCTTCTGTAGAGAGAGAGGTAAAGATCATCATTCCTGGTAACGACATAAACAAATTCTCGAAAATATCATCCGGGAGGTTATCAAGTACTTCCCGACCTGTTTGAGCTCGAGCTTCTCGTAAGACATTAATAATATCTCCCGGGGCCATATTACTTACTTTATTACTAATTTTTTGGTTGGCTAAAGCTAGTGGCAATCCTTCTGTGCCAGTTATAACAATATTATATTTTTCTCGCACCAAGCTAACTAAATCCACATCATCCCAGGTAAGGATACCACCACTTTTTTCAATTTTATCTTGCCAGTCACTGACTTCATTTCTAAATGCGATCGCGGTTTTGCTGACTTCTAGATCACCTTCAATACCCGCAATAAACACTTTAACTTGATCATTTTTTTGTAGTCCAGCCAGATACCTTACAAACTGACGCCCCACGATTAAAGGGAGACGAGCAGGTACCTCACTAAAAATGAGATGGAGTGATCCAGATTCCACTGGACTTTCTAATAACTTAGAAAATGTACGGTAAAGACTAATATTCACTTTTGTCCAAATCTTTTCATCCCATTCTGCTGGCGACTTTGCCAACTCTTCTTCAGTCATGGTGTGTTTAACGTCATCAACTGCTTCGTCAAAGAAAAGCTCCGAAACTTCGTCATTGCTGTAGTACCGATAGAACTGGGCCATGAGTTTAAGCAAGGTGGTTTTACCCACACCTCCAATGCCTTCAAAGACAATGACAACCGTTCGAGGATGGGATGGATCTTCAATCGTTCGCTGGCGTTGCTTTTCGATCTGCTTAATGAACGTCCACAGCACGTACTCACCTTCAGCAGTTTTTAAATCAAGTAAGACCGCAAATTCGGGATGGACTATTTTTAACGTTTTCATCAGTGTCTCCACACCAGCTTTCTCTCCAAACCTAATTATCTCTGTTAAAGTAAAAAATCTTCGCTCTGCGGTTTCTGGATTCCATTTGCTCATGACGGCATCAAAGGCAGGTAGACAGCTACCTGAGTGCCTTTGCCTAATTTAGAAGTAATTTCAATATCACCACCGTGGGCTTCGACAATTTCTTGTGATAAATAAAGTCCCAAACCTAAACCGTTGCGTTTGTTTTTACCTTGGAAAAAGCGTTTAAAAATATGTTTTAAATCATCAGGGTGAATGCCTGCTCCTTCATCCGCCACCGTAATTATCACTCCGTGCCATTTCTTTTCTAAAGTCACCTTGACCTCAGATTTAGCTGGCGAATATTTAGCCGCATTGCCCAAGATGTTGTTAAAAACTAAGACCATCTTTTCCTCATCCAAGACCATTTCTTGGGGTTTTTTAATTCTATTTATAAAAGTAAAAGGTTGGGTATGGATGCTATCCATTTCTTCTACAATCTTGGATAAAAACACTTCCATCTCAATCGGTCGCAGATTTAACTGGAACTTACCCGTGCTGATTAAATCACTAAAGAAAAAATCATCCACAATAACTTTTAACCGATGAACGTTGCGGTGCATTTTTTCCATCCATAGTGGATCAATCTTTTTGCCCAGCCGTTTTTGACGTTCTAAAAGGTGAAGGGTGGTGACAATGACTGTCATCGGAGTTTTCAGTTCATGACCAGCGAGTGATACAAACAATTCACGCTGATGCAAAGCTTCTTTTTTATCTTGATACAGTTGAACATTTCTGATGGCTAAAGCGACGATAGTGGTAAATAGCCTTGTCTTTTCATGGGTCAACTGATCCATATCAATCGGATTCTTAGTCAATAGACTCATGACTCCCACTGATTTATTAGACAAACTTAACGGCAAAATGATACTGGCTTTAGCTTTAGTCTCGGCAAATTCAGGGTGAATGTTAGTTAACTCGGAGATAGTTAATGTTTTTGGCTTCCTGGTCTTAAAGACAGTTTCAATATGGCCGTTTTTACGGGGTACCGCTGATTCTTCGTAGGGCATGACCGCGTGAATCCGTCGCAAACTGTCACGCACCCACCAAAAAATAATTCCATATTTAGCGCCAAAAATTCTACACCCCTCATCAATGGCAACTCGGCACACATCATCCAGAGTTTGCTGTTCCATCAATCTAATAGCTGAACGATGTAACGTGAGCATACCGGAATTATAGCAGGTGCCAGAAGACTAACTTTACCAACTCCCCCCGCCGCCACCTCCGCCGCCACCTCCAGAAGAGCCACCAGAAGAACTGCCACCATAACTGGAAGAACTAGGATTATAGGTGAGGGTGGAGCTAGCCTGAGATGTAAAAGAGTGGACAAAGCTATGGGTCGACCAATGACGAGTACCACTGCCTGCCAAGTACTGCGGTGGCTTGACGTTCAGTTTCTCCATATCGTTGGCCAACTGATCCACCACTCCCAAGGCAATCGCAAACGGCAACACTTCTTCAAAAAATAAATGCTTCTCTTTAATCTTTTCTCTCCAGGCACCATACTGAATGCTTTGGCGAAGACCTTTAGCCTGCCAGGCGAAGTTAGTACCAAGAGCGGTTTTGGCCGGCATAGCCAAAGCGCACACCAGCGCCACCACATCCGACACGATGGCTATCGGCACCACCCACCAAATGCCTTGCTCGATTAGCATGATTCCCCAAACCCCACCCAGGACCATCATGACTATTGCCAGTACCAATGCTACTCCTTTGACTGTCTGCGGGTTGCTTTTAAAGAAACCTTTTTTGACCAGTGACGCATACATTTTCTGTTTGGTCTTCTCCATGTAACTATAAAAACTGCCTTTGAGATCGGACAGCTTGACCACGTCACCTTTGGCAAAGATTTTTTCCAAGAGATATTTTTGGTGATCAGGTAGCCCATCAGGGTTCTTCTTCAGCTTGGTAAATTGATACTCGTTGTCGTTTAGAAAGATGAACTTCTTTTTATCGGTTCGTTCAATTTTGAGAAACTTTTGCCGAGCTAAATCAACGATTTCGGCAATGATGTCTTGAGTATCGACTTTTTCGTTGAGCATGGCGCCCGCTTCTCCAGGTGTCAGCTCTTTGATCGGTTCATAGACAAACGGCACGTGTCGACGCTTCCAGAGAGGAGCTGTTATCGTGGGCTGCGCCGGATCTTGATTAAACACGTTCCAAGAAATAAAAGCTTTGTCTCGCCCTTTACGCCACCACCACCAAAGCATGATTAGGCCCGGCAGAGCCACAGGAATAAGGTTGATATTATCTCTGATCTGCTTCAGCACTCTTTGGGTGGGTGTAGGAAAAATCAAGGTATTGGTGGGGTTGAGTCCGACAGCTACGGTCATATTCTCACCGTACGTGATTCGCTCTGGGTAGGTAAAAGTAGCCTGCGTATCATCTATCTTTTCACCCTGGCACAAGCCATCGTCACTGCCCACTACGCCAGAAAAACAGGTAATGGTAGTAATCGTCGCGTCAGGAGAAGTGACGGTAGCTGATGAACTAGAAATATCTATCTGCCAGCCCTCGCCGGTAATGTCCCAGTAGAGTTCGGGGTGGACTTCTTGGCTACCAGCTTCAGTGTACTGGGTAATGGCATTTTCTACCTGATAACTAATGACGTAGGTTTTCTGACCAGTGAAGGTAGTATCGGGATCGCCAATCTTGAGCATGACGTTACCTTTTTCAAAAGATTTTTGAAAAGGAATTTCGTCACCGTGCTCGTCAGTCACCTCAATCTCGCTCACGCGGGCGGTATAGTTCAGTCCCTGCCGGTGATAACGGATAGGAATGTACCGATAAATACCGTGCTTCTCCAGATTAGTGACGTACTCGATCGTTTCTTTAATGCTGATCGAGGTATCTTGGTTGATGGTAATGTCGGAGTGGAAGGAGGTAATCAGTTCTGGACCGACGAAGATATCAGAAGTTTGAGCTAACGCGGAGTGATTAAGAAAACTAATAAATCCAACGAAAAAAAGTGCCAAGGACACGCAGATACCGAAGAAGAATTTTCGCATACCACTATTATAGTACGCGACAATCAGAGTTATGAAACCAAAACTGTTATTCCAACTTTTTTCTGCCAGCTTTTGGTAAATAATTACCCGCCGTTACCACCTTCTTTCCGGTTTCTCTTTCTAACTTCTTCCTCGCGTCACCAGCAATTCTGCCACCCCGCTTGGCTACTTTCTTGTTTTCTCTAAATCCTTGAGGATGCTCAACCTTAGTAATTTCGGTGGTTGAGGCTTCTCCTAACATCGAAAATAGTAATTCCAAATTGCTCATATGATCGCGGAGATTTTCTCGTTTTAAACTTTTGACTTGCTTGTGTTCCGATGGCGTAATGCCAAAGGCTGCTTTAGAGATCTCAGCCGTTAAAATTTGGTATTCTTTACCATGGTTAACCCCATGCTTTTGCCATTCATCAGTTAATTCCTCTCTAATCTGAATCGATCGCATTCGTTGCTCAATCCATTCGTCGGAGTAACCTTTAGCTTTATACAAAGCCCGGGCGCGTTTTTGTGCTAGTTCAGGATCTTCAATCTCTTGGATTCGCTCATAACCTACTTTAGCCAACCAACGCTTGAAGGTTCGGCTTTAGGGGAAGGGATGGACTGAATGATACGAAAAAGGCCTTCGGTGTTAGCGCAGTTTATTTTCTGCTTTCCACCTGTTGTTTGAATGGGAAGGGGGTGGACAATTTGTCCATACCCTTTGGATAATTCATCATCACGTCTTCTCATTATATTAAGATAATCTTATTAACACTGTCAGTTAAAGCAACCACAACATCCTCAACTACAAACCACCACTCATTCTTATAAATAGTTTTTCTGACTTCTTTTTTTTGAAACAAGGCAATTTTGGTTATTTCCACTGGATCTTTCGACATCTTCACCTCCTTACACCACCCACCACATAATTCTACTTTAATTAGAGTATACCAAATAAAAGGCGGATTCAAGAGGTGTAACTAATACTTCTAACTCGATATCCACCCCTCTTTCTAGTATAATCGAGCCTCGTAGTAATACTTACAGACCAAACTAGGAAGCGTCGCATAGTGGTCAATTGCACTGCTCTCGAAAAGCAGAGCCGCAAGGCTACGTGGGTTCGACTCCCACCGCTTCCGCAGGAAGGTAAAAATAAAGTGGGAGTTCTCGTGCCCGACCAAGCGAGGCACTCTGATAGTATAAAGAGTTGTGAGCCTGGCGAGGGTACTCCCACCGCTTCCGCCACGGAGAGGTCGCATAGTGGCCTAGTGCAGGAGTTTACTAAACTCCCGTTTCGCAAGAAACCGCGGGTTCGAATCCCGCCCTCTCCGCATATACCGATTTTTCCCTGATAGACCCGTCTATTATTGGAATAAGGTTGATGTGTCCCACTTCTTTTGCGGTCAAAAAGGTTAAATACGATTTAACAGCCTGTAATTCTCGAGTTAGAATGCTTATATGACTACCATTTATCTTGTTCGTCACGGTCAAAAACTTCCTCACGCTGGTGATCCTGGTCTAACTGAGATTGGTTTACAGCAAGCTAAGGAAACTGGTGAGTATCTCAAACAATTTCCGATTACTAAACTGATTGCTAGTCCCTATAAACTAACTGTAGAAACTGCTCAACAAATCTCTAGTGCTCTTGATCTTGAATACACCCTCCATAACGCATTAGTTGAACGAATGAATTGGAGCGACCAAGGCGTTACCCGTCAAGAATTTCTACAAGAGTGGATCAAAGCAACAAATGACCGAGAATATATTCCTAAATATGGTGATTCATCACTTGCTACAGGTCAGAGAATTCATCAGCTCGTGACTGAAATGTCAGAAGATGACGATCACCTGGTACTAGTGACCCATGGAGGAGCAATTCTTGACTATTTAAGAAATGTCCTTGGCGATGAACCAATGATGGTTCTGCGCACAACTTATGATGAAGGTGATGACTTTAGGATGCTCAACTGTGCCATTAATAAAGTTGTGCTGTCTGAAACTCCAACCCTAGAACTGTTAAACTTTGTCGACCATTTAACTGACACCTCGGAGTAATGCAATCTTTTTGTCACTGAGTATGAACCGCGATTTAATAAGCCCTATTGCTTCTTGTCGATCCTCTGGAGATCCAGTTTTAAGCATATGTTCGAGATAATCTCTCGCCATAATGTTGTCGTCATTTTTCACCGCTGACATCTCAATTTCAGCGAGGTTTCCTGACAAATATTCTTGATGAAGCACTTCAGATCTCAATCGGTGGAATCGTTCAATTTCGGCTTTGATAGTTTTAGTAATTTTCGTCTTATTAAATTTAATGTCAGGAAGCTGGGCGAGTAACTGGCTGATAAGCTCCTGCTCAGTGATATATGGCTCATCACAGTCATAATCCACTGAGCGCGTACAATGGTAGTACACATACTTAGTCATCCCCCCATACTTGAGTTTCTTAATACGCTCCTCAGCAGTGACTGAAGCTCCACATTTTCCACAGACACAGATGCTTTTGAAAGGGAAAGTATTTTTCTTCCAATCTTTGGGAGTCGTGACCAAGTGCCGTTGGACTTCGAGATATAATGATTTGCTAATTAACGGCTTATGGTTTC
>DASVCZ010000053.1:0-6122 GCA_036381335.1 Patescibacteria group bacterium
AGGCAACAGATTTTCACGAAAAGGTTAGACAAGGATATCTATCGCTGGCCAAAGCCAATGATAACGGTCGCTGGGTAGTGATCGATGCCAGCGCTACTGAAGACGAAGTGGCAGAAAATATTTGGCAAGCGGTGGAGCAGAAGCTGGGTAGCTAAGACTTCACTAAAGACGAAACTGTTTTTCTCATTTCTTCAATTTGCTGGTTACTGAGTGCTCCTAGTTTTTTCTCCAATCGATTGATATCCATGGTTCTCAGGTACCAGCAAAGAAGCGTAGAATCTTTTTCCAGTGCGGTATTTTTTAGGCTAAGTTCCCATGGATTATTACTTTTGGTTCGAGTAAGAGGGGCAACTAAGCAAAAACGGGGATCAATTTTGGAGATGGTAGCACTAATAATGACAGCCGGACGATATTTTTTTAATTCCCTCCCTGTGCTTGGGTGGAATCTTACTAAATAAATATCTCCTGTCTGCAGCTCATTGGGCATCACGCTCCTCAAGATAATTCCACATCTCATCCATCGCTGCTTGCTCAGAGGCAGCTAGGTCACCCAAATCAGGCCTATCAACAAAACGATAGGTATGAAGGATAGCCTCTAAGGCAAGTTGTGTCAGAAGTTTACTTCGATCTATGGTGGGGAATAGTCGATCAAGCTCTTCTACCACGATTGAAGGCATTTTAACTTGAATGCGTTTATCGGCAGGCACACTGCCATATTCCAAAGCAATGGCCATGTCACGAAGGCTAAGATACTTAGCAGCGGGAAGGGTGTATTTCTTTGCCATACACACGATTATACACACTAACTAATCTTCCGCAAAGGGTCGTTCTTCTTCCGGAAATTGAGCTTTAATTGCCTGCAAACTAATGAAGTCATGAGCAGAATGGGGAACAATATCTGTTTCGATATTCACAGGGTGAGCTTCAATTTTGTAACCTGAAGGTGATTTTTTGAGCAGAAACGTTTTTTTACCTTCTTTATAGACAGGTACTACGACCAGCACCTCTTCCACAATGGTGTCAAAAAATTTGACTGGTAAGCGGAGTGGTTCCGCATGACCACTTTCTCCGGTGTGAATAATTAGGCCAGTGGTGACATTATAAACACCCCAGTATCGGCTTTCTTCTCCAAAAGCAGGTTTGTTTTCCGGCGTACGGGGCTTCTTTTCTGATGGAGTTGGATTTTTTTGCAAAAGGTGGCTGAGGTCTTCAGTCTCCACGTTTAGGAACTTGGCGATAAGTCTTAGAACAGTTAATCGGCCTGGGCTGTCTGTAGTGGGGATGGAAGGTTTCTCTTTACGAGGCATGGTAATTCTTTCTATAACTTTACTATTACTTATCTGCTACATAGTATATCAAAGAATTTCAGCGTGGGTTGACGAAGAGGGTGAAAGCTTGGTAATAATGAGAGAGTGACTTATTAGTTTCAGATAACACTGAAAAGGAGAAAATGCCAGAAATAAATACAAGATCTGTTGAACTAGCTGCTGATGCTTTAGGTAAGATAGTAAATTCTGTTGCAAAAGGGGAAACCGTTTCTGTGGTAGATGAAGGAAAAAAGATTTTTCAACAATTTGAACTTTCTGAAGACCAACAAAGGGCAGTGCTTAGAAAAGTAGCAAATGATTTATCTTCGGCAAGAGCTGTTCAGGAACAGGGTCAAATGCATAATGAGAGAATGTATGCAGAAGCTGATGCCTTGGAATTTGTAAAGTGGCTTAGAGGAGCGGGGCTTGGTGACTCAGAAGTCGAGAAATATGGAGTCAGATATGGTTTCTCAGAAAGCTTGATCAAGGATGCGCTAAGAATCCCTTCTATGCCTTTAACACCGGAAGAACAAAATAAACTAAATAAACGTCGAACTCAAACTAATGATGTTTTGAGGCCAAATGTATTGACCCCTCAGAAACCTGACACTCAAATGTAGTTTTAGTGTAACTTAGGTTGTGTAATAGCAAGATGAATGAGACGAGCAAGCTCAATTAAGTCTTCGTACACCACAATATCGGCTGATTCTTTAGATTCGAGTGCCAGTTTTAATCGTGATTTCAATCGACTCAATAGTTGATAACGGGGCAGATGTATTTGAATTTCTGCTCGGATTTTCATGATTAAGAAAGGAATTTCACCATTATCATTATCTCTTAGGTTAGCTAATCCACAGATAATATTTAAGTCTCCAAAAAAATCTCCTTCATCAAAAGTATTGACTAATGTTTCATACACCATTTCTTGAGTTATTTCTGCATTATCAGTTTGGGAAAACAATGACAAATGACGTTCAAAGTAATTAAGGAATGGAGAATCTGTTTCACCCTTTTGCATAGAACTGAAAGCATTATACTTCATCCTCTCGCAGGCCCGCATGTGTGAACTACCCAATGATCGTGTCAATCAGAGGCAAGGCACTGGCCTGTTCCGGAGTATAGTTAGCAAGAACTGTAATGTAGACTGCTTTTTTATTTTTATCGGTAGTGTTTATCTCAGCTTGGTACGCCACACTCGTTTCACCTTGGAAAGCTCTAAAATTAAACCGCATCACCTCTGCTTCAGGGGCAGTAGGCGAGTGTTTTTTCACATAGGCTTTTATCTCATTGACTGGGAAAGGGTTCAGCGAAACGCTTGTATATTTGTTGCTGAGAGGACTGTAATTGAAGGTATCTGTGGTAACCCCGGTGGGGTCGGTAAAGTAAATTTGATACTCGGCATTGTTCTCTTTTTCCGTCACAGTAGCTGGAGGGGCTGCTTGCTCAGTCTTAGGTAAAGGCTTTATCTCGGGTTTAGTTGCTGGCGCAGGTTCATCGTCCCAACCCAATCCCGCAAAAGGATTGTCGTTACCGGTGCCAACTGAAGAAACCCGGCGCTGGAAAAATTTATCACTGGGTTTAGTATTAGTAGCTGAAGTGTGACTCGCAGAGGTTTCAAATGGAGGCACCACCGGAGCTGGTGGCTTACTGGCTGCCTCAGCCGCATTTAACCTAGCAACGCGGTCAGCGGCTCTTTATTGATCTATGGGGTCAGTGTTCACCGAGCTGACTGGTGATTCGCCTAATGGTTTAATTATTGGTTTGTTTTGTGGCTCATTACCTTCATTAATCATGGACACTCCTTTTATGGATACCTACTAACTTAACTATAGCAAGTAATGAGAGGTGAATCCAGATTGAATGAGGGAGAGAACCTTCACAGATAGTCCGGCGTTTTGAACGAGGCGAGTCACTTGAGCTAGTATTTCAAGTTCATCTTGGTCTAACTCCACTACCTGACACCACAACTCTATTTGATATAACTGAAAATTACTTAGGTACTCATCTTTGATCTCCTCAAGTTGGCGCCTAATACACTCTACTTCATCAAAAATTTCACTACTTAGTTCCAAAGGAGTCAGGCGAATCACTTCATCTAGGAAAAGGAATAAGTTACGCTCAAAGTAAAGTTTTTTTACGACTTCATCAAGGTCGATGGTGATGGAGGGTTGTTCGGGACGTCTGAAAGGGATCATAAATATGCTCAAAGACTATCTAAGTACCAGTATACTTCATCTCTCGAGTAAAAAAGAAACACTTTTTTGGTATAATGTAAGAGTTGCGTAAGTAATACTCATAATTTAAGGTTTAAAAATAGAATGACTGAGCGACTACAATCACTTGCTACCGAACAGGGCAATCTTTTGAGTGCAACTCAAAAAAGAGAGGTGCTTGTAATTCCTGCTCTAAAAGTTTTAAATGGAAGTGGGAGTGAGATAGTACCTATGGATGAAGTAACCCCTCAAAAACCTAAAGACAAAATTATCCTTGAGGCGGAAGGGCGGCCGCCAGTGGATCTTCTAGCTGCCAATCAACATCTTACAGATGAAGACTTAATAAAGCAGATTGAAACTTCACCATCTTCATTTACCCGACAGTTTTATCAAAATATTTTAGATGCAAGAAGGCGTAAAGTTTCTCCAAATGCCTCTCTCGAACAGGTAGATTTTAGTCATTTAGCTACTCGAACTCAAGAAGTACAACTTGAAGCAACGGGGTTGAGTAAAGAACAACTTGCTCAGAATCAAGAACAAGAAAGTGTCGCAACTCAATCTGAAGTTCAAATCGATATGGGACAGAATGCTCATGATGAGGCAATGGTGAAGTATATGGCAATGAATCCTTTAGAAAGAGCTCAATACGTCATTAGAAGAAACGCCATGTTAAACAAAAAAGGTGGTAGTTTGGATGAGCCTTTAGAATCAGTTGCAATGTTAGATAATCAGCTCAAGAGGTGGAAAGAAAAGAAAGCGTTATCAATTTTTAAAGAAGCAAAAGAACAAGGGAAGCAGCTGAATTTAGCAACTTTTTTGGAAAAAATGGATCAATTTAAGATACCTCCTGCTGAGGCAGCTCAACTCTTTGCGAAAGGCCCCGTAGAAGTAGCTCCATTATCAAAATCTGAAACAGGACCCCTCAAAGAGATTTTCAATAAAGAAATAATGAAAGGTGTTAATCAAGTATTTATTGATAATTTCTTCTTAAATGATGAAAAAGGAAAGTACTCAGCGGCTGTAAGGTGTTTGCTTGGTGTTTGGAGGAATCTTCAAAAAATGAAACGTGATGCCGATAGAGAAGGGCAATACCAACGGATGGCTGAAGTTAATCTCATTATTAATGACTTTGATAAAGTAGCTAAAGCATATGTTCTAGCACATCGAGTGAGTTTTCGTGCTCAGTCCGAGTATCTTAGCTAGCAGTTGCATTCCAAAAATCAAGATATAATTTTTTGAATTCAGGACTAGAAACAAAGAGATAGGCAGTTGTGTTTTTAATGACTTCCATTTTAGGTTCTTTACAATCAATAATATAAAAGAAAAAGATAGTACCCATAAGTTGCACTATGCCAAACTTCTCTTCGTCAGGGTTTTCCAAGAGTGAAGATTTTTTAAAAAAATTGATATCTTCGATTGAGCTTAAAGGTAGGTGATAGGCTCTTTGTAGTTGATCCAAGGTAAACTGATAATTAGTAATTGCGGGATGAGCCTCTAAAAAATTCAGTAATTGATGGAAATGATAATCGAGAAAACCATAATCATCACGGTGGTAGTACTCAAATTCGGCAGGATTGTACATATCTTACTTTGCGTAATTAATTTTACTCTGCTACTATCACTACTATGCAAAAATTACCCCGGGCAGTGCGGCAGTTGATCGAAAAATTCGAACGCTTGCCAGGTGTCGGGCCTAAGTCCGCCCAACGCTTAGCCTTCTACTTACTCCACAACCCCGAAGCCGAGTTACAAGACTTCGCCAATAAATTAGTGGCCCTCAAACGTGATACAGTGCTGTGTAGTCTGTGCCACAATGTCAGCGAAAGTGACCCCTGTGATATCTGCAGTGACACTGCCAGAGATTCTAGCGTCTTAATGGTGGTCGAGCAACCACTGGACTTGTTGGCAATTGAGCGGAGCGACCGCTTTAGTGGCAAGTACCACGTGCTGCATGGCGCGATAGCGCCCTTAAATAATGTCGGACCCGACCAACTGTACTTACACGATATTTTGAACCGATTAGAGAGCGTAGAGGAGTTAATTCTCGCCACCAATCCCACTATGGAGGGCGAAGCCACCGCCTTATACATCCGCGAGCTGATTGAGCAAGGTGGCCGGCAATCAGCAGGCAGTGAGCTGCGGATTACTCGAATTGGTCACGGCTTGCCCATTGGCGCCGATATTGAGTACGCCGACGGTGTGACTATAGCTCGAGCCCTAGAAGGTCGGCGATCACTTTAGTTTTTGATCGCGCATTTGCTGCTGCTACACACCTCTGCTTGCTTGAGTCCCTCTGCGGGCGATGGTATAAATAAGACAGATGACCCATTGTCTTCTTCAAGAAAAGCGAATCTGAGCGAGTGAATGTATCACTCGTTGGGGTTCGCTTTTTAGCGAGAAAGGAGGAGACTATGCGAGTCATCGTTCAGTCCAAAACTCTACCTGTTACCTTTGCCCTTCGTCGCTTCGCCCAGCGGCAAGCAGAGAAGTTGGCGAAGTTTTCCAATCGCATTTTGCACGTCTTTGTTTATCTGGAAAAAGTTCAAGGTAAACGCAACGACCCCTTTGCCGCCAGCGTCAAGTATGCTGTCCACCTCCCGGG
>DASVCZ010000054.1:0-15048 GCA_036381335.1 Patescibacteria group bacterium
AAATCCCAAGCCTAATAATGAATGCCTGTAACTCATCCTGAGGAATATTGCGGCTTACTAAGTAAAGTCCACCAATAATGAGCAGTACTATCAGTGAGGGAAGATATTTTTTCATTTGCACAATTATTCAACACTCCAAACCTTCCACTCGGAGGTAGGAATGTCAGGTGAAGTAAAAATATACCTCACGCCATTTTCGTCAGGTTTCCAGAATTCAGACATAAATTTCACCGCATCTAGCGGGTCATACTCTTTACACGTAGCGATTGTTATGTCAATAAGGTTATGTTCAGGATAGTAATAAAGTACTTCGTGTGAATGGTCAAGGATCGAGACAACATTTTTGGCATCAGGTTGAGTCCACCAGGTAAAAGCATTCCAGTCTCGAGGTTTAAACTGTTTGTTGGTGTAATAAGGAGAGAGTGCGTTTTCAGAGTCAGGGGCAATTACCATTGGCCCACAGAAAATATGCATTCCACACAATTCTGCTAACTTTCCTTGAAACTCCTTAACAGCGTTTGAGGTGACAATAGCTTTATCTTTAGGTCGAATTTCGGCCTCCAACCAAGAACGTACCAGTTTAGGTGCGAGGTTTGTCATGTTAGGGACATTTTAGCATGAAGCATTTTTAACTAGCGGTTAGCCTATAACACTATTATTCAAGTGGAGGCATTTCTTCTAAAAGTTTTTCTTGATCGATGATAAGTTTTAATTCCCGAGTCAAGTATTCAATAATTTCTGGACCAAATTCTTTCAGTAAACGCTGTGCTTTTCTAATCAGTGCTTCACGCTGCATCCGCTCGGCTTCTTCTGGAGTTTCATAAAAAGTATTTACAAACAAAATGTTAACTAAGTTTGCAGCAGCATGCCCATATTGGGATCTATCGTAACCTGGTTCATTTTCCAGACGATTATTCACTTCGGTAATAAATTCTCTTGCTTCAAGGATAATTGGTTGCGAAGTTTCTTTTTCTACCATACACAACCATTTTATCAGGTCAGGCAATACCTAATGTCTGATTAAGCCTTACTCTATCATTGGGTAACCCTTCAAATATTTATTTACTTTCCAGTGCTATAATCCCAGCATGAGTAAAGAAATCCAACTCCCTCCTGAAGACGACTTTTCCTCTGAAACTGAAGATGAATTTATCCCCGCTGCAGAAAGAATCAGGCAGTTTAATGATCAATTCGGTAACCTTAGAGAAGCATCAGACCCTCAGGGTGAAGCTACTCAATGTTTGCGTTTAGTAGAAACTTTTGTGAGATCTGGTGAATTAAGCGTAGAGACATTAACTGCCATTTTTCAAAGAGCTCATAAAAATATCCCAACTGGAGCAACCTATTTACTTGCTTATCGAGCAATTGAAACCGCTATTGAGGTTGGTAATTTCAGTAAAGAAACTCTTCAAATTGTCCAAGATAGCATTATGGCAGACGTCGATCCTATTTGGAGTAAGGTCGGAATGCAAGATAAATATGTTCAAGGCATCCTTCAACGTCTTTTCACTAACCAGCATCTTTTTGAACTGATGCTGCCATACATTGGTGGTAATGGTGAAGATGGAGATGATGAGGAAGACAATCTTGTTGATCACGAAGTTGCCCCAACCGATGATAATCTGACAATTGGCACTCAAGTTGAGTATATGAGTAGAGAATGTGAAGTTGTCGGTTTTGAAGAAGAAGATGGTGAGACTTATGTTTTACTTCACTCAATTCATAAACAACCCAATGGTAGACCCACCTCTTCGTGGAAAGTTAACAAAATGTTTTTTAGTGTCAAATCTATCTTAAATCAAGCTTCAGCGGAGGTTACAGAGTAACTAAACTCTAGCTGTCTCATATCAGGTAGTAAGGTATTGAATTGGTCGGCTAACCTGCGGTTCCCACTTCATCACCGAGTCAGTTATCGAGTTCAATTCAACTCACTGATGACCACAATTACTTAAGAAATTATAATGGGTTGCTATTGGACTATATGAGAACCTAAATTCACGAGGCAAGTGAGATAACAGTCCCTAATAGAAGAAGAGAATCATTTACATCAACCCTGCCATCAGTGGTATCTGCCACAAGTTCCGCAAAACCATAGTCGGTAGCTAGGTGACTCATAAAAGCAAATTTATTAGTTGAACCTTCATCGATAAGAAAGAAGTCTCCTATAGCAGTATTTATTCTTATTCTAATAATAACATTGCCTTGAACCAGTTCTTTGAATTTAGAGTAACTTAATGGCCGAAGATAAGGAATTTCCATATCGATAACTTGGTTACTTTGATCTAAAGAAGTAATTATTATTCCTTCGTTAAATATGTCATCTTTATCTAAATCTAGCCCAAAGAGATCACACTTTCGACCGTCAACAGCAGGAAGTTGTTCTTCAGCTTCGGTCTCGTAGGTAGTCAAGAATTCTTCCACTTGGGTAACTAATTTTGAAAAACTGGCTCGTGTATCCCAGGAAATAGAATAAAAACCAAGTTGAGGGTATACTTCGGAGTGTACAATTTCCTGAGTATTTTTATCTACTAAAGAAACATAACGAGTTTCCGATTTTTGTTCTTCAAGGCTTAAGTTCTTGGACAAGGGTTTAGTGATAAGAGTGAGGGTCTCAGGCATTAACATTTCTTCCTGATCAGAATTTTAACATACGAGGTTCCCCTCATGAGTGCACTATTGGACTGTGGTAAAACCTCTACTGGGAAGCTGGTCTAAATTAGATCTCCATGCTAAGTAGTCTTTTTTGTTCGGCACACCCACAGTCATCTCGGAGAAAATCACTACTTTCTGACCCAAAATCCGGGTTCGGATTTCGTACAGCATTCGCAAGTAAGAAGACCAATTAAAGACTCTTTTTTCATAGTTAATTCCCTGTCGTTAATCTTAACCCGTCAGCAAGAACTGGCCCTCAAACTCATTGTTCACTCAACAGCCGATTAATGGTCGCGATGACGATTTCCATAGGGTCACCTTTGGAGTGAATAGCTTGTCCTTCGTTATGAGAATACTCTTCAACTACATGAGGATTGCTGGAATAAAGAATAGAGGGGATCTGTGCATCTGCTAACGCTCGGAAAAGTAAAATTCCTTCTTCACCTAATTTATTCCCCCAATTTAAATCAGTAATTACCAATTTAGGTTGCTCATCCTCTACGCGCTGCAACATTGCTTCAGAGTTAACGTTGGCCTCTAAAACAGCAATAGCGAAACCACTTCTTTGTAAACGTCCAACAAAGATTTTTAAGAACCAGTCATTAGGTTCATCGTCAACTATTACAATTTTGGGATGTTTTTCATTCACACTTTTCTTTTTAAAGGTTAGCTAATTGATACTTATACAATTCAAAGTTACTTTACTGAATTAACCTCTTTTTTACTCTGTCGATTAATTCCTACTAAAAACTTGGAAAAAATATTCGGTAGCGAATCCTCTTCTTTCAAAGATGCCGTAATTTTCTGACTCTCTTAATAACCCCTTTTTAGTCTGTCAATTGATGTTTGACTTAACATTCGGGTGATTTCATCAGATGTAGCGCCGAATAATTCAGCTTTTTTCCTTGCTTGAACGGCAACCTCATCAGCTATGAGATCAGGACGACCAGCTTGACGACAATAGAGCGAAGTTCTATGAGCTATGTCAAGGATGCGAAGTGCAGAAGATTTATCATAAATGAGCGAAACAATTCTGCTAACCTCTGTCTCAATTTCATCTTTTACAAGTGTTTTTTCCTCAATAACTTGTTCTTTTGAATTTTTGAATAACAATCTTTTAAAAGTGCTTGGAATTTTTTCGAGATACTGCATTAAGTTCCTCTCTACTATATATATTTACTATAACATAGCTAAAAATATAGAATGCAACATTCTCCAGTGACCTGGGGTGAGAGACAGTCCTTTAATATTTGTCTGTTGATTTTATCTGTATGTTTTTTAAGCTTTAATCATTTTTTACTTCAACGTATCTTCAATTGTAGGATATGCTTTTCCAGCTAAATGTAAAGTCCAGACACTTTGTAAAAATTTTGGTAAAACTTTGACTAAAAGTGGCGCTTGGACCTCTTGACTAGTTATTCTCTCAATATCTTTCTCGGCTTGAGTTGTACGGTATGCTTCTAAAGCTTCCTCGGGGTTGTTAGTAACAACTAATACCTCTCCTTGCTCTCCAGTAATAACCCTAAAATAATCCCCTCTAAACTCTTGAGGATTAGCATACTTGGAAGTAAAAGGTGTGCCATCTGGTCTTCTCATCACAGCATACACATGTGTATTTTCTAAAGGAGTGTTTAAATAGTCCAAGTTTCTATTAAAAATCCGTGCTACTCCTACCTGTTTTTCTTTTGACCAAATCCCCAATTTTGCTGGTCTGAGCTCATGTCTCACTTGCATTGATTTATAAACTGGTAATAGTAAGTGGAGTTCTTGATCAAAACTTTGGAAAGTACCTGAAGGAGGAAAATTACCTAATTCACCTTTAATATCATATGCCGGACTCAGCATCCCCCCAAACCAATACAGTTCCTCAAAACTTGGCGTTAAAGTGCCATGGCTAGCGACAGCTAATATTTCCCACAATTCTTTCATTTGTGCATTTCTGCCTTCAGAAGAATAAGAAGCATCGTATGATCTTCCTCCAATGCGCTTATATCCACTTCTTTCTTCATTATGCATTTCTAACATGTGTTCCTTTCAATTATTTAAGTAATAAGCTATATAAAGCCACTTGGCGATAAAAATCTGTTGGTGTCCGGTGGATAGCAGCCACAAAGTCTTGATTCCTCAGGATATTGTGTTGACCTTCATGAGAACTCTTGACTAATTTGTTTTTTTTCGATGGAGACCGCTGATTCACTTTTTCTACTGCTTCTTCTAAGGTACTCGCTATCTCAATAGTCGCTAAGTTTTCGTCATCCCAATAACTTGTCTCATATGTATCCTCAGTATCAAGTGGAACTGTTACCTGAGTTAACAAAGAAAAGTATTCCTTAGTAATTACGTAGCACCAAAATAATTCGGTATCAGTGTTTTTCTCAACCTTAACTTCCAATTCTTTAGGTTTTTTCTTTACTATCTCCGGATGAGTTTGGAGTGACCTAAAAGCATAACTTCTGGCTGTATCGTAACTTGGAGAAAAACCCGCAATCAATTTTCGAACAATAAGACTGTGATTAATATAGACCTCAAATGGTCCTAGTTGAGCAGCTTCATTAATAACTTCTTGAGCTAATGGGGGTAATGACCCACCAGGTATAACTGCTTGAAATATTGTTCCTTGTTCACTCTTTGCTGAAGACATAGATACCTTTCTTCGAAAGTGTGAGGCACAAAAAAACCTCTGATGGGCAGAGGCAGTCACTTAATTCACATAATATGAACTCTAATCTCTCCCATCTTGGGTTGGATGTGGCACCGTTGTAAAAGAACTCGGTTGCCGGATGGATCATTGAGCCAATTCTCTACCCATCACTCTCGATTGATTATTAACTTGTAAGGCAATTGTATCACAAAATAAAGTATATAATTATGAAAATAAATTTTAAGGTCTGTGCTGAAATAATAAACGTAAGCACCCACTAAAATGGCAATTAATCTAACTTTAGAAGCACTTTATCATGAAGATAAAGCTGATAGAGATAAAAATGATAGGGGGCTTTCAAATGCTGATCGACTGGATAAGAATGATCAGCGTAGAGTCAACAGTTAAAAAGAATTTTTAACTCAATAGACTTTTCAGAAATTTGGAATTGTCATTATGCTGCATTAATCTTGCATCATTCTAATGATAAAGCAGACTTTTCACTTGCTTTTGAACTAGCAGGTAAAGCGGTAAAAATGGGTAGTAAAGCAAGCTTATGGTTATATGCTGCCACTTGCGATAGATTGTTAATTTCTCAAGGAAAAAAACAGAAATTTGGCACTCAGTACAAATATGATGCTACTAAATCCAAATATGTGCTTTTTCCCACTGATGAAACTATTAGTGATGAGGAACGATTAAAACATGGTGTTAAGCCATTAGAGAAATAAACAATAATATCTTGACTTGAGGAAGCTGAATCTAGCTAAGTAGCAAATGCGCGATCTTTATTTGATAGTGAAAAAAGTTTTTTTTTGAAAAATAAATCTAAATTACTTACTCATATAAGTTTGAATAAGAACCTTAGCATACTTATTTCCAGCATATTTAATCAATGGTACTCCTAAAATTAGAAGTAACAAGTAAGTAACAGTGGTAACAATTGATAAGTTAAGTGCAGTTGAAGAAGGAAAAGTTTTTGAAAAAATATAAACATTAAACACTGAGGTTATAAAACCCCAAATCGCCCCACCTACTGTATTTCTTATGAACCCATACTCATAGTTATGCTGTAATAATAACTCTGAACCTCTAGTTTTATCCCTAATAAGAGAAATAATTTCAACTATCCTTTGTTTAGCCCCAATATAATTATTAGTTTCCTCACTTGCACTAAAAAAGTTTAATCCAAAATCTTTTTTTACTTTTTTATTAAGTAAATCTTTATACTCCATAGAGTACTTCATACTGCCACAGAGTAGTAGCTGAGTTGTAGGCATGTTTTCCTCATCGCAAAAAATCTCATCTTCTATTAGCTTTCCAATAAACCTATTTAACTGTGAATACAAATAGATTAAAGCTGCCCCAATGGAAAACTCACCTGCTAGCCTAAGCAAAATAATCGACTGTATAAATCCAGACAACAGTGTGTTTAGGTAAAAGTAGTAGAGTACTACAATAGGCAGTGCGGTAATCAAAGCTGGGAATAATCGAGCGACAATAGTGTACTGCGTATATTTCATTTAGCTCTCCACCTGGGAATAAAAATCTAGTACTGAAGCTGCTGACCAGTTTGGCCGTTCGGGAGCATTATTATGATGACGAATAGTATTTCCTTTAGTTGCAATGGGTTTAAAGCCTCTCCTATGTAGTGCGTTAACTACTTTCCTTGAAGGATGTTTTGGATCTCCATCTGCACAGGCAGAGATCATGGCAGTTTTTGCGGCTAAAGAATTTAAAATTTCGCTGTCTATATTATGTTTGCTACCATGATGTGGCATTTGGATTAGTGATAAGTCATTAAGTAAAATGCCTGATGCAGTGGAATAAGCAAGTGCATTTTTAATAGCATCAACCCCAGCATCACCCGTAAATAAAACTTTTCGTCCTTCAAAGTTAAACAAAATTATAGAACTAGAATTATTTTCAGCACTAGTTTTCTTATGCGTGTTATCTAGTGTTTCTGTTGATGGGTCAATAGTTTCTGCTACCCACTCAACCGCTTCCTGTGCTTTTCGAACTACGGTTTGCAGTGCTGATTCGACCATTTGTTCTAGTGATTTTGGAGTGCCTCGAAATTCTGGTAACAGACCTTTATAGTATTCTCTATTAGGACCAAGAACATGCATTGTGCCGTCAAAACCTGTTAGCCCAGCAAAGGGCTCAAAAATTTTAATTTGTTTGCTTTCGGCTAGCTCTTCTAAGTTTTTTGCATGTTGAAGAGACTTCTCAATCTTTTTTTCTAATCGACCAACAGTAAGACTTTCATTTTTGAATAGGTTGAGGATCTCATCTGTATGCAGCCAGGGGCGATGCATAACTAGATTTGCAACTCTCATATTATTGACAACTTCGTAAAGCCCACAAGCATGATCTGCATCTGGATGCGTAGAAATTACTGCATCGATGAGATCAGTTTGATAAAACTGTTGAATATGCGAGCATAGCGCCTCGCCCGACTTTTGAGTTCCCCCATCAATTACCACAATAGTTTGTTCATCTCTAGATCCGTATAAATTACCAAACCTCAATGCAATAGCATCCCCACTTTTAGATGCATCACCCACGGCTAAAAAATCAATCTCATAACCCATGATGCTCCTCAATTGTAAGTTTAATAACTTTCACTACTTTGCCTTGAATTGAAAAATCTTCACGAAGAATGATCAGTTTATGATTGGGATTCATGGATTTCGGAACCAATGCTACATAATCTTCACCTCGTTGAAGAACTTTAATCGTTGCAGAATCATCAATAAGAGCAACCACTTTTTCGCCATTATCAGCGTGAGGCTGGCTCTTAATTAGGACTAAATCTCCATCATCTATACCAGCCAAGTTCATTGAATCGCCTTGAGCCTTAAGATAGAAGTAATTAGTTTTATCACCATGCAAAAGTGAAGTATCAGTTGGAACATATCCTTGGATATTTTCCACAGCTAGAATAGGTCGCCCACAGGCAGCTGCACCTACTATAGGGACGTTGAAAGTTGTTTCTGATGTCTCAACTAGCTGAATACCCCGCTTTTGCGGAGTTCTTATTATATATCCCGCATCTTCAAGAGATACAATTGATCGCTGGACAGATGTCAGCGATTTATAACCAAACTGAGACTTAATTTCCTCAAGAGTAGGCGATTCATCATTAGATCGAATGTATTCTCTCAGAAAAGTAAGAATGGCTTGGTCTTTGGGAGTCAAAGGATTCATACACACTATTGTAACACATTATGTGTAAATTATGTGAATAACCTTGAGTGGGCTAAAAAAGTTCATTGTGGGTAACTCAAAAAACAAGACACTTCCTTTTTATAGTGTCCGATTTGTCCCATTTTTAGAGTATAATATCTGGAGAAAGAGTCTTCATAGTTCAACGGATAGAACGGGGCTCTGCTTAAGGTCATAATCTAGTTGTGACTTTAACAAAGCTCAAGTGGTGGTTCGATTCCACCTGAAGACACTGTCGTTATAACGACGCACTGGTTCCAGACCCGGGTGCTCCGCATCTTCAATACAAATATACCTCGGCGTCAGCGCCGTAAAGCTTCCAGGATTTAGATACCCATCGTTGGGCAAAAAATTAAGAATATGGGTATGCCCAAAAATGTAAAAGACATTGGGGTGACCAGCTCTAACTTTGCGGACATATACTTGCAGTTTTTTATCCCCGATCTGATCAAAATATTTTTCGATTCTGGCTGTCAGTTGACCAAATCGTGTTCCCTCAACTTCGTGCTGTTTGATCCAGACATTGAGCGAAGTAATCCAGGCTGGCGGAAAAAGTGCTGCCGAATTGGTAATGATACTTTGATGGACCAAATGACCATGTTGGATTTTATACAGATACTTTCCAACCTTAAGATCGTGATGGAGAGTTTGGGTAACGGAAAAAAGCGATACCCGATCATCGCATAAATGTTCAGGATCATGATTGCCATAAATATAGATAGTGTTCTTTTTCTTAAAAAGCGGAAAGAGTTGCTTCCATTTTGAGTTAACAAAAGCGTCAAAGGACACTAAGAATCCATCCCAAAAATCTCCATTAATGATGACTTGGTCAGCTGACTCTATCATCTTTTTCAAAGCCTGATATAGCTGAGGCTCAAACTTGTCAGTTAAGTGGGTGTCGGAGAAAACGGCTATTTGCATATGCCTACCAGAGTTCCACTCATGACCGCTCCGTCACTTACAATCTGTAACACCGGCAGCCAGTACCAACCTTCATCTGAGTAACGAATATTTTTGGCAATAGACCAGGCTGCATAGACACTTAAAAAAAATAACCACATCACAATTGCTACTCCGTTCAGTTCGTTTGCTACCAACCACCCAGTGGCAATTAATAATACTAAGTAACGACCAAAAATTAATCCCACTTTTGGTCGCCAATTACCACTCTGGGCATCACCCCGGGCAAATCTAAAAATAGTTTTGGCAAATTGGTGTAAGGTTGTAGGCGGCAGCCAAGTAACTTTGGCTTTGTCAGTAAAGAAAATTATTTTTTGGTGGCGTTTTGTTTCCAGATCTCGAATTTTATTGGCAAAAGCATAATCCTCGTTATCACTTAAGCTCGTATTGAACTTACCTACTGCTTGCCACACGGATCGATGGAGCATCATTGACCTAGTAGCTGGCAAAAAATCATCGGGATTAACTCGCTCGGGCATGACTAAAAAATATGGCACCACCGCTGCCTCAAAGGACGATTTCGGCTCAGCCTGATAATATCCAGCAATGACTACTTGATCGCTTTTGACTTCTTTTTTAGCCCCCTCTGCTTTAGCGCCCAACTCCTCTAACCACTGGCGTTCGGGAATACACCCGGCATCGGTGATAGCTATCCATTCATGGGTGGCCTGTTCAATAGCGTAGTTTCTGCCTAGACTCCGATTACCCTTTTTTTGAAAAACCTTTAAAGAAAATGGCTGTCGTTTTTTGCTGGCCGCTTTTAAGATGTCAAAGGTCTTGTCCATGGAACCACCGTCCACAATCACAACTTCGTCAGGCACTTTAGTTTGCTTTGATAACGCCATTAACAACGCTTCCATCGTCTGCGCTTCATTTAAAACCGTGATGATAACCGACGTTTTCATACTTATTTTTTTGCTTTCCACAGCTCTCTATATACCGCAGCCAACTTAGCCCACGTCTGTTGGGCGGCCCATTTTTGAGCTGCAGGGGGCAGGTGAGTGTCAGCTTTAAGACTATGACTAATGTCTCTCGGGTGCTCTGCCATCGCAATCCACTGGGCGAAAGGCGCGAGCTGGAGATAATCGCGCTGGAGATCATTAGTATACTGAGCGATCACCGGCACACCAGCGGCCAAGGCTTCTAAAATAGATAAATACCGCGAAGCAAAAGCCAGGTCGTACTGGGAGTAGTTGATCGCAGCTTGATCGACAAATCCATGAAAAGTGACTGGCAAAGAATATTTTTTGACAAAGCGTTCAGCGGTTGGCCTCAGGCCACCATCGCCATAGACATCTAACTTGATGCTCTTACCCTCTGCCTTCAAGATTTTAACGGCTTCCAAGTACTTGATAATGCCATTATCAGCCTCTAACCGACCAATAAAGATAAGTTTTTTAGCCTTTAACGTTGTGTCTTTTTTTCTTTTAACTGGCTGCTTTTTACTTTCGACTGCACCATGCGAAACCAAAGTGGGAGTAATGCCGTACCATTTTTTCTGAAAAGCACCGATAGCTATGCTACCAGCCGTCAATCGGGCCGCCACCTGGCGCCAAAAGACATGATTCCATTTCGGGAGTTGATTGCCCTCATACCCATGAAAAGTCATAAAGAGCTGACGACGAGGCAGGAAAGGTAACAAGGGGATCAGCCACCAGAAAATATCGTGGATGTGAATGATGTCGGCACTCATCAACAGTTGGAGATGCTGCCAGATCTGTGACCATACAGAAAGTTTAGCGTGTGGCTTAGCTGGCAAGCGATAGATAGTCACACCTTCGTGAGTTTCTGTTAACGGCAATGTAGGATCGTGCTGAATGGTAATGACAGAAAGAGACAGGTTAGGATGGCTTTTCAACAGTTCCCGGTTCACCTGCTGCAAATGTGTTTCCACCCCCCCGATGTGAGGCCAGTAGTAAGGAGTAAGGTGAACAACCTTGCGCATAGTGCTTACTATATCATGGAGAGAGAGAAATGCTTATCGAGTAAACCACTGCTGAAACCAACCGATAACACTTGGGACTATTCGTTTCCACCAGACAGGCTGTGTCTCCTCAGTAGTCATCTCAACTTCAGCAGTAGCTGAGGGCGATGGCTCGAGCGATGGCGTTGGCTCGGAACTTGGCGAAGGTGAAACTTCAGGTGAAGGGCTAGGAACAGGTGACTTGACAGGGGCTACTTTGGCTAAACCAGTGCCATAGACATCCATGTGACTCAGGTTACCGCTACAATTTTTATCAACGTTATTTCTAATGACTGTTACGGTTTGAGTACCAATACCCTTAACGGTGAAACAACCGTAAAAAAATGTTTTGTCTTCTGTCACGGGTCCATTGTGGAGTGATTTAGTAGTGAAAAAACATACTCCAGTCACCACACCTCCTGGAGGCGCTGTATACGTCATCTCCGTCTCAGTCCCCGCAAAGTGATCGGTAATCGGAGCATCTCCACAAGGGTAGCCAGGCCAGCGAGCGTGAAATTTATAACCCGGAGCCACTTCCTCGGCTGAAACAGTGTTTATTAAGGGAACTAAGAGGAAACAAAAAATTAAAATAATTACGAGACGGAACATTTTATGCACGGTTATCCTCTTTTCTGTGATTTTTAAGTAAGTCTAAAAAGCATTGGTAGGGCTAAAGCTACAAAAATAGCATAGATTGCATCAAACCAAAAAAATTGCAATAAGTTCACAATCTTAAACAACCAAGAAAATAGTAATGCCAAAAGATTTAATGGAGTACTTTTGTGTAATCGCTTCGTTTCCGCTACTAACACGTCCATATCATGATTACTAGGGAAAGCATGCATTCCTGACGAAAGACCAATCCAGACTAATGGTAACGCAACCAAGGGGTTTTTGCTTAATAAAAACATTGGAAAAGCAACAAAAGTTAGTAGCGAACAAAGTAAAGTATTAACTAATAATGGACCCACTGAAATAAGGAGACTATCTTTTAAATTTGTAGGTTGTCCGTGAATAACATAACCAGCCTTTCCCCCAAAATCAAACTGATAGTACTTAACAGCGTATACCGGCACCCCTGCTAAGTCAGCAAAAAAACGATGAGCAATTTCATGGATAATAATTCCGGGAAAGGTAAGCGCTGAAATAACAAAGCCTGGAATAATTATCATATTAATTTGCTTCTACAGTAGAAAAATACTGTTGATACTCCTGAGGCATGATTTGTACTAATTCAGCCCAATCCCCTTCGTCTAAGGTAATTGTACTAAGAAGCACCATAGCATGTTCGTCATCATTAGGATCACTGTTAGCAAATAAAGTTTTTGCCTTACCAAAAATAGCTTCATGAGAATTAGGTGCAACATTTAATGCCGATTGATATAAGCTCTCTGCTTGTTGAAACTCTTTTTTGTTAAAAGCGGCATTTGCTTGATCAATTTTATTGAGAGTAATTAAATGAGAAGGGAGTAGAACTAAAGCATAAAAGAAGAATCCTATAATTGTAACAAAAAATATTTTTATCCCAATCGGATATGTGTGAGGAGGCAACGGTTCTGGATTTTTTTCTGACATATGAAATAAAAATTAAGACGGAATCCAACAGCTAGCGCACAATATAATTGATTGCTTATGGTAACGCAATGTGTACGATATGTGCTAAGGCTATTTTTCTTTGGTATTTGATTAGGTACACTATCAACATTAAGAGAATCTCAATTTTAAGCGTTTCAACTGCAGGTCCTCCTCTAGTTAACAAAATCTTGATAATTATTTCTAATGTATTCTTTTCTAGTTTCACTTGCATCTGGCAGTTCATAAAATATGTTATCTAACTCACCTAACTTAGTGACTTGGTATGATTCCATGAAAGCTTCAATCGTTCCCTCATTTTTTGTTTTATTGTGCAATTCAATTTCATCAGCATAAAGATCAACAGCATCTTTTACCAACTGAGCATGTTCAAGTAAGCCAAGAGCTAGATACGCCTCATAGGCTTCATCAACATAATTGCGACTATCATTGAAAAAATATTGATTAAATCCTCCATTGTTTACTTCTCCCTCGAGAATCATAGTTGCGAAAACTCGTTGATAACCTACCGGCAACCTTTTTAAGGCTTGCCTTCCTTGAAAATCATCTTCATACACTTTAGTTATCGTAAACTCTAAAATTACTTGTTCTATCTCATCATCAGAAAGAGTTTTTAAACTTTCAACTAGGCTTTCTAGTTCCCTTTCTTCAGCTAATGAAAGCTTCGTTGTTTCTGTTAGATATTGAGTGGGGTCGTTAGTTGTCCATTTATTTATTTGTCGCCATGACACAATAGACGCAATTATTATAAAAGCAACAATATATACAAAAAAAAGTAAGACTGCAATTTTTTTAGTTCCAGAGGAATATCTTTGAAGGGTATGATGAGGTAAGAGTACCTGACGAATTCTAGGTTGGAGATCCCACACTCCGATAAATGCAAACAAAAACCAAACATATGTTTTCCATTCCATTTTGGTTTCACTCACTTCGTGTTGACGAAGGATAATAGTCAAAAAGTAAGGAATATAAAAGGTAGCTAAAGTATTAAGGTAATTAAGAAAGGAAACAGTATATAACAAGTCAGAATCAAAAGTTTGACCAGATTGATAACTAGATACTAGCTGATCTTTAGTACCTATTAAAAAAGCTTGTACACCACCAACGATCAGAATACAGGTTAAGAAAGTGTAGAATCTTTTAGTTGGTTTGTTTTTTGCTTTGAGATAAAGTATTGATCCTACAGCAACTTGCCAAATTAAATATACTAACATTGAAAAGTGTCCAGACAAAACATAAGGGTTTTCAATAAAATAGAGTTCAACTAGCGTGAGAATACCTAATCCAATAAAAATTGTGAAAAGAAGTGGTGCCTTGATAGTAGCAATTAGTATTAAGAAAGGAGTGATTTTCTTTAACGTCGAAGTCATAATTTAATTAGTTAATATACTTATTTTTTATACAAATAATATTGAAGGAGTTGTGCTAAAAGAAAAAAAACTATTACCGCTAACAAAAAGAAATTCCTTGAATTTCCTTGTTTCTTTTCTGGGATTTTTTCTCTCACAAATTCTATTAGTCTCTGCCACTCTTCATCACTGGAAAGAAATCTTTTAGCAATAATGAATGCTTGGTTATTTTCAAAAAAGAGAAATAAGTGGTCATATACTTCTACATAAAACTTAAAACTATCCCATTTAAAGTGAAATTTTGACTTCATTTTATCTATACTGGTTGCACCTTCAGAATCAATAATAGCCTCAAAAGGAGAAGTATTTGAAGCGGCGTTGTAAAATAAGAGATATTGAGAAACAAAGAATCCAATCACAATTAAAGGTAAATATGGTATCATCCGAGCGATCAATTCATACTGAGAAGCATACATAGGCAAAAGAAAAATTGCCATGAGAAAGAGAAAATATACGTAATTAGTTCTACCCGCCAGAGCAGAAGCCAATTGAAACAGAGCTAAATCGTTCGCACTTATTTTTCCATTGTAAATAAATTTCATATTTTCATTAATTATTTACTACACTTCCAATAACACACAAAAATCCGACTGATTATATTC
>DASVCZ010000055.1:0-11263 GCA_036381335.1 Patescibacteria group bacterium
AAGGTGAGCGGGCTGGGTTTTTGGTCCCGGTGCTTACTGGAGCCATTGAGTAACATTTTACCACTTGGGTGATAGTACCAAGTGCCAACTGTATCGTGCTCATGAATCAGTTCGGCAACCGGTTTCAGATCAAATTGAGTATCGGGCCGAAGTTTAATCCGAATCGATCCCAGTTTAGGATCTTTTCTGACCACTAAGTCGTAGCCTTTTTTCTGGGCTAATTTTTCAGTATCACCATTGCTACTCTCTATGGCTAAGGCTTGAGCATCAGGGAGTTCAAAAGATTTGCCATCTTGGGCCAAAATTTCTTGAGCTTTATGGCGCAAGGTAATGCTGGCGTAGACGCTGTCTAAGCAGGTGAAGCCAAATTGGAGTTGCTGGTCATCATTATGAGGATCTTGAAATTCCAGACCGCGAATTAACTCGTGCAACATAAATTCATACCGGACGTGATCGGCTTCTGGCCAGTAAATTTCACCGAAATGGTCGATTTCAGTACAATGCTGAGCGATATCTTGGAGCGCCAAGTCATCTTTGAGCTCCGGGTGGAGCTGGCATAGGTGGTCATAGACCAGAGAAGTAGCAGAAATGAACTGTTGGCCCCGATCCGCTTGATGATGGTCAAATTGACCTAACCCTGTGTCTACATAGGTGATTAAATCGGATTGAATACCCATGGCCTCCGCTTCTTCAGCGGGAAAAGAATCACCTGGGTTTACAAAAACCACTTTAGCAGTCGCGTAATGTTGAGCGTCAAAGCGTTTGAGCAACCAAGTAGCAGCGATAGCATCTAAATCAGGAGCATGATGAGTGACAATTAAGCGGCGGATCATGAACGAAGTATACTATAATTCCACCTCAGATGCTGCTAAAAAATAACCCGCAGCCTCTGACAATTATCTTTCAATAATTGGCATTAGCCGCGGGCTCCTCACCGGGATGTAGTGTTACTATACTGTTCGATCCGGAAAAAACCCAGATACAAAAAAGATTGATCGTGCCAAGTATAATATTTTTACCAGCCCCCACATTTTTTTTCTATAGGATAAAATAATTCCTGTAGTATTTGCGGGTAAGTTCAGAAAAGTTTTTTAACCAGCCACCAGCCGAAACGAAAAGGCAGAGTGATGAGTTGCCAGATCAGTGGTTGTTGATCATCTTCTCCCCTGACCCACACAGAAATGATTAACCACGTATGTTCCTGCTTAAGATAGCTCGCTACCACATGATACTTTCGATCGTCTAATGTCCGAATAAATTTGGTGCTACCACCATTGTCAAATTTTTTATCTGGAGCTTGAATGACTCGTTGGACTGCTTCTGCAGTAATGGTTCGATCATTAAGCCGCTCCAACGCGTGTTTAGTGAAAACCAGGTTTTTGTACCGCATTTTTATTTAGCTAACCGAACAACAATCTCATTTAAGGATATCAATTCAGTTTCTACCCCATCACGTCGTTTCCACTCTACTTGGTCGCCAGTTCGAGGTGAGACGACTAAGCGAACTGGAATGCCGATTAAATCGGCGTCTGCAAACTTTTTACCAGCAGATTCATTGCGATCATCCCAGAGCACATCAATACCAGCTTTAGTCAAAGTCTGATAGACTTCTTCCGCTTGTTCCTCTGCCCCACTTAAAGAAACGAGGTGGACTTGGAACGGAGCAATAATTTCTGGCCAGATAATGCCTTTATCGTCATGATGTTTTTCCACAATGGTAGCCAGGGTTCTGCCTAAGCCGATGCCATAGCAACCCATGTAAAATGGTTTTGTTTTACCATCCGCATCAACAAAATGAGCATCTTTCATTAAGGTGGTGTAGTGATAGCCCAGTTGGAAAATATTTCCCACTTCAATGCCGCGTTTTTCAATTAAGGCTCCATGATTATCGGGTGCTTGAAACCCGGCTTGAGCCATGGCAATGTCGGCTTCAATCTGGACAGTGAAGTCACGGTCAATATTCATATTCATCGCATCCCGATGTTTTTGATTGGCACCACCGTAGAAGTTTTTGACCGTTCTTAATGACAAATCGCCAATAATCGTCACTTTATCAGCTAACCCCACCGGAGAAATGAAACCAGGCTCGGAGCCAATAGCTCTAATTTGCTCTTCTGTAGCTGATTCTAACTGGCCAACTTTATTGAGTACTTGCTCTAACTTGGTTTTATTTACATCAAGGTCACCGCGGATGACAGCCAAGTACAGCTGGCCTTCTCTATCGGCAAACATCACGTCTTTCATTTGTTGCCACAAAGGTAAACCATGTAGTTTGACGCCATCTTCCATGGTGTTACCACGGACGGCCTCAATTTCTTGATATTCTTTCAGCTCTTCATCAACATTCTTATTCTCATGCTCAAACTTCGCTACATCTTCATGAGCCACATATTGACTATCTTCGGAAATAAAGAACCGACCCTCACCCAGTTCATGCTCAACTTGAAACTCATGACAGTACTCTCCGCCGATGTAACCGTTATCGGCTTCCACCATGTGGGTTCCCAAACCTAAACGTTTAAAAATAGTAGTATAGGTTTCAGCCATTTGGTCATACTCTTGTTTAAAATCCTTTGCATCTTTATGGAAGGAGTAGGCATCTTTCATCACAAACTCTCGGACTCGCAGCAGTCCTCCTCGGGCACGCATCTCATCTCTAAACTTGGTGGAAAACTGATAGATGTTAAAAGGCAGATCTTTATAGGTCAGGTTGAGTTTGCGAACCACATCCACGAACATTTCTTCAGCAGTACCCCCTAAAGCAAACTCTGCATCTCGTCGGTCAGTCACTTTCATTAACTCAAAGCCGGTGGTACTGGTTCGGTTAGTTTCTTGCCAGAGTTCTAAAGGATGAAGCACCGGTGAGATCATCTCCTGAGCGCCGGCCTTATCCATTTCTTCTTTGATGACTGCTTTAATCTTTTCATGTACACGCCAACCTAAAGGTAGAAAGAAGTAACGACCAGCCACTGATTCACGAATGAAGCCACCTTTGAGCAGCAGCTGATGGCTGGTCATATCTGAACCACCTTGTTCGCCGTAGCTGGTTTTCCCGAAAAGTTTTGAATATTTCATATGATTCCTTACTAGTAGTTTATAACAAAAAAACGCCCTTACATATACACCAAACACTTGTTTGATCTATATGCAAAGGCGTGTATCAACCGAGGTCTCTAAACGCGGTACCACTTTGCTTTTCCCAACAATTGCGTATCGGGACTTAGTGACTGACTTTGATCTTTAAGATTAACATCAGCCAGATTTGTTAACGGGAATCAGCCGGGTGAATTAGTACTGAGGTCTTCACCTGTTTTCTTGAAAGAAAAGTCAGTTAGGAGCTGACTCCCCCACTTCTTGTGAGGAACATTTAGTTAACTTGTTAGATGCATTATAACAAGACTGTCAATTTTTAGCCACTTTACATCCAATCGCTCAGCTCATCAGCAAACAATTTAGCAGTCGAAAGTGGAGTAATATAGTTCGGTAAATCTTGATGGTAGACCGAGTCAGTAATGATAATTTCATCGAGATCAGCTTTATTCAAAGTCTCAAAAGCGTTATTTACAAACAATCCGTGAGTGGCAAAGAAGTGAACGGACTTAGCGCCGTGTTCCTTCAAGATCCGATCGGTTTCAATAACTGTACTGCCGGAGTTAATAAAGTCGTCGAAGACTAAAACTTTTTTGTCTTTGACGTCGCCGTGTAAGCCAATGGCAGTTACTTCTCCAGTTTTTAAATCACGATTTTTATCAATATTGCTTAAAGGTACGTCTAGCAGCTGAGCAAATTGGCGAGCACGTTTCAGCCCGCCAAAGTCTGGACTGGTGACAACTACTTCACCGGTATCAAATTTTTGCTTAGAGTACTCCGCGAATAAATTAATTGCCGACAAGTGATGGGTGGGCCGAGAGAAAAAACCCGGAATACTACTGTTGTGCAAATCTAAAAGGAAAGTGCGCTTGATGTAACTGTTAGAAATTAAGTTAGCTACTACTTTGGCGCTTAGGGGCTCACCTTCACGAAAAACTTTGTCTTGGATGGAATAACCGAGCCAAGGAATAATGGCATTAATATGACGAGCGCCCAAGCGCTCTAGGGCGTCGACTAAGAGCAGAAATTCCATGACATGTTCATCCACCGGCTGGGTAAATGACTGGACCAAGATGATATTTTGACCTTTTACTTTGGATTGGTCAGCGTTAATCCAGACACGCTTTTCGCCGTTGGAAAAACGGGAGATTTCTACATTTAATTGTTCAATTTTGAGAGTTTCTGCCAATTTTTTGGCTAAGATGGAGTTGGAACTGCCGGAGATGAGTTTCATATAGAACGAATTATAACCAATAGCAACCAATAAAGCGAGTTAATGACTCTGGAGTAGCTTCAAACCTTCGGCTTTATCGAGTTCCAGTTGGGCGCGGAGCTTGTCGATGGAGTCGAGATTCATGGGTTCGCGGAGGTAGTCGGTTAAAGCTATTTCCAGAGTTTGGTTGTAGAGATCGCCTTCAAAGTCGTAAAGATAGACTTCAAAACTGTTGACTTGTTCGCCAAAAATATAGCGAGGACCAAAGTAAGCTAAGCCGTTGTAGATAGTTGATCGATCTTGATCGGAAGTGACTTTAGCTAAGTAGACGCCGGGTTTTAAATCTTCTTCTGTCAGTTGGATGTCGAGGTTGGCCGTGGGAAACCCAATTGTGCGACCGACTTTTTCACCGTGGATGACTTTAGCGGAAATAGTTTCCATTTACCCTCTATGCTCTGGTGCGTTAATGAGGCCACACTTTTTATATTTAAGGCCCGACCCACACGGACAAGGATCATTGCGGCCAATTTTACCATGAGCTACACCAGGGGTGGCTTTTTTGCCACCTTTAGCAGTTTGGAGCGCGGCCGCTAAGTCGCTAATTTTACCTTGAGTACTGGTTGGCATTTGAGCAGAAGTTGGGGGTGTGGCATCAGCCACTTCTTTAGTCAACGACTCATTAATGTCTTCTTTCTTCTCTTGCAGCTTGTTTAAATCAACTTTCATTTGGACTGGTTGCTGATTAAGGTGGACGCGGAAAATGCGATTGGCAATGGTTGACTCAATTTGGGCAATTAAACTTTCAAACATGCCGAAAGCTTCTTTTTTGTACTCCGAAAGCACAGTATTCTTATCACCACGTAACCAAATACCTTGGCGCAAGTTATCAATTTGATCGATGTGATCCATCCACTTCTCATCCAGCGTAGAGAGAACTACCATTCGCTCCAGCAGCCGCATGTCTTTTTCACCGACTACTTTTTCGCGAGTGTCATAGGTTTTTTCAACGATTTCCATGAATTTTTCAGTTAATTCGTTGGTATTAGTCAGGCCGGTGATAGTTTTACGCAGTTCACGTTGGGAAGCATCGTCAAAAGGAATGACTTTGGTGAATTCTTTAACAATGGCATCGTACTCGTCATCGGTAAAGTTTTCGGGCGCGCGTAAGCTAATCACAGAATGAAGTTCGTCCTCAATATAATCTAAAATTTGATCGCGGAGCGTTTCCTCTTCGCCTTCTTCATTCAATTGACTCCCCTGCTCCAGCAGGCGACGGCGACGCTTATAAATAATTTCCCGATGCTTATTCATGACATCATCGAACTCAACTAAACGCTTACGTTGATCAAAGAAGAAGCCTTCAACTTTAACTTGGGCCGATTCAATTGATTTGCTGACCATGCCGTGTTCAATGGGTTGATCTTCTTCAATCTTGAGGAAGTCCATGACTTTGGCAATTTGTTCACCACCAAAGATGCGCATAATTTCGTCTTCAAGCGACAGGAAGAATTGTGAAGCTCCCGGATCACCTTGGCGACCAGCCCGACCGCGCAACTGATTATCAATTCGACGAGACTCATGGCGTTCGGTACCGAGGATATAGAGACCACCCAACTCAACTACGTTATGGTGAGCTTTTTGCCAGTCGGCTAAGGCTTTGCTGTACTCTTTGATCTTATAGTTGTCGGGATTAATTGACGGCGGCAAACTGATGTTAGACGGTAATGAAGTAGTACTAGATTTCTTGGTGGTGCTGACTTTAGCTTTTCTAAAGTCTTTTAACTCCGGCTGCGCTCCGCCCAAGACAATGTCCACACCTCGGCCGGCAATGTTGGTAGCTACGGTAATGGCATCTTTTTTACCGGCGTCAGCGATAATGAACGCTTCTTTTTCGTTATTTTTAGCGTTTAGAACCTGATGAGGGATGTTTTTTCGTTTTAGGAAGTTAGAAATGATTTGATTATGCTCGATCGATCGAGTACCAATTAAAACAGGTTGGCCAGTAGCGTGGATTTCCTCTACTTTTTTGACGATAGCTGAGTACTTAGCGGCCGTAGTTTTATAGACCACATCCGGTTTATCTTCCCGAATCACATCACGGTGAGTGGGAATAGCTAAAACCAAGGTATCGTAAATCTTGTTAAATTCTTCGGCTTCGGTAACGGCGGTCCCAGTCATACCTGAGAGTTTTTCGTACATGCGGAAGTAGTTTTGAATGGAGATGGTAGCCAGTGTTCGCGATTCTTGCTGAATAGGCACCCCTTCTTTGGCTTCAATAGCTTGGTGCAGACCGTCAGAGTAACGGCGACCGTGCATTAAGCGACCTGTATGTTCATCGACAATAATGACTTGGTTATCACGAACGATGTACTCTTTATCACGGTGGTAAAGGGTTTTAGCTTTCAGAGCTGCTTCCACATGATGAATGGTATCGAAACTTTCTTCGTATAGATTTGATACACCCAGCTTTTGCTCCATCCTTTTGACACCGAGATCAGTCAAGGTCACCGACTTAGCTTTTTCATCAATTTTATAGTCGACATTTTGAGCCAAACCTTGCACCATCCGGGCGTACTCGAAATATTTTTGGGTTGGCTCAGAGTCGGGAGCAGAAATAATTAAAGGCGTCCGGGCTTCGTCAATTAAAATTGAGTCGGCTTCGTCGACGATGGCAAAGTAGTGGGCGTCATCAACACGTTGGACCATTTGATCCAAGTTTTGGACCATGTTGTCACGCAAGTAGTCAAAGCCAAACTCGTTGTTGGTGCCGTAGGTAATGTCAGCGGCGTAGGCTTGTTGACGGGGAACGACTTCAAAGTGCTCTAAGCGTTCGTCGCCGCGTTCTTCGCTATCAATATCGGGATTGTAGATTTTAGCTTGATCATGGATGACGACGGCAGAGGTCATGCCTAAAAAGTGATAAATGGGACCCATCCAGCCGACGCCGACTTCAGCTAGGTAGTCGTTGACGGTGACGAGGTGGGCGCCTTTGCCGAGCAGAGCATTGAGGTACAAGGGAGCGCTGACGGTCAGGGTTTTTCCCTCACCAGTTTTTTGCTCAGTAATGGTCCCATGATGGAGGGCAATTCCAGCCAACAGCTGAACGTCGTAATGGCGCATGCCTAAGACTCGACGAGCGGTTTCCCGGACGGTAGCAAAGGCTTCAGGCAGGAGTTGGTTCAAAATTGCTTGGTCTTCTACTCCGTTGGCCCGCTGCTCTTCAATTTCTTTTTTAAACTTCTTGGTTTGAGCAGCTAACTTGGCGTCTGACAACTTTTTTAACTGAGGTTCTAAGGCGTTAATTTCATCGACAATTTTACGGTACTTATCAAGAGTCCGCTTATTTTCATCAAAGAGGTTGGAAAGGAACTTAAGAGCCAGTTTCATGATCACCTTTCATTACGAGGCCCCATTATACGGCCAACCCGTTAACAGGTGAACAGGGAAACTGCTAATCAGACTGGGAGGAATCAAATCCCGGTAAATTAGTACGGTTACGTTGTTGGAGTTTTTTGTTCATTCTTGCTATTAGATCCACATGATCTGGTTTAACTCGACGAATATTCATTACCTCTCTGTTATAAGCTGGTGAGCTCATCAAGGTTTCAGGGTCAATCAGAATAAATAAATCAATAATCTGTTTTTTGAGTGTACGTACATCACTCCATACTTGATCGAGATCAATTGAGGGTAGTTGTTTATCTTGATTAGACGCGTAAATATTTCGTAATGTACTACTTAGCTGATCAATGTCACTAACTAATCTAATAACGTAAAAGAAGATCTCTTCACGCTCCCATTGGAGTTTTTCTTCAGGATGAGTGTTTATAAATTCCTGCAGAGTTTCTTCTGAATCAAAAATGATTTTTTCCTTCATATATTCTCCTTTTGTTGGCTTCTAACCCACTGCACTGCTTCTTCTCGAGAATTAAAGAGCTGGACGTCTGTATCCATCAATTCAGTTAAGACGCGGATAGAAGTTAAGATTGCTGGCATCGCTAACTGCCCTTCTATTCCACTGATATCAACAGCGCTGATGCTTCTGATATAAGGAAGCTGTTCGCTAGCTTTCAAGTACATAGAAATTAAGGAGGAAAGTGTGACTGCTCCATGCGGACTTTGAACAACATAAAAAGTCTCAAAGCCAGCTTCCAGACGGTCATTAATTAATTGAGCATATTGAGGAATCATGGCGGCCAAAATCTCTTTCTCGGTCGAAAAAGAGAGGAGGTATATTCCTCTTTCTTCTGTGGTAGGATCACCTAGGGTATGAATACGAACAGAATCAAGCCCATCAGAAAATTCATGCTCGTCTAGATTTAAATGAGTAATTGAAAGGTCCTGAGGAGACTTATGGAGCAATTCAGATTTCTTCATAGATACCTTCCTCCAACCGGTTAATCAGTGTTCAAAGGAACCATACTATCTCAGATGGTGAATTGTCAAGAAATTAAAATTACAAAAGGGGTGGCTAGCCGATCGCTTCTTTACCAAGGTAGTCTTGCAAAATGTGAGGTACTCGAATGCTACCGTCAGCTTGCTGATAGTTCTCAACAATGGCCGCTAACAATCGAGGTGAGGCAGCCATCGTGTTGTTGAGGGTGTAGACGTACTTAAGTGAGCCATCTTTGGCCTGGTAGCGAATATTGAGTCGTCGAGATTGGAAGTCATTAAAGTAACTGGCGGAGTGAGTTTCGCGATACTTTTGTTGGAAAGGAAACCAGGTTTCGATATCGTATTTTTTGCGTTGCCCCGCGCCCATATCGCCGGTACACATGACTAGGACTTGGTAAGGTAACTGAAGGTCTTGGAGCAAGCGTTCCGCCAGAGCTGTCATCTGCTCGTGCCAGCGGTGGGTTTCGTCCTCATCAGCCACCGTATAGACAACCTGTTCAACCTTGTTAAATTGATGTACCCGGATAATGCCTTGAGTATCTTTGCCGTAGGAGCCGACTTCGCGACGGAAGCAAGGCGAGATACCGGCCATTTTAATGGGTAAATCTTTTTCCGAAAAAACTTCTCCTTGATGATAGGCGGTGAGGGCGACTTCAGAAGTCCCGGCTAGGACTTGTCCATCTTGAGTTTGGTAGTGATCTTCTTGTCCCCAAGGAAAATAACCAGTGCCCCACATGGCTTCTTTGTTAACCAAAATCGGAGCTGACATGGGAGTGAAGCCATCCTCGCGCAGTAAGTCCATGGCATATTTCAGTAGCGCCTGCTCCAGGAGTAAACCATCATTTTTCAAAAAGTAGGAGCGGAAGCCACCAATTTTAACGGCTCTCTCTAAATCAACCATGTCGTGCAGTAACATTAAGTCGTGGTGAGCTCGAGGTTGGAAATCTAATTGTCTGATTTCACCGATTTGGCGAACTACCTGGTTGCCGCTTTCGTCGGGGCCAACAGGCACATCCGCGGCGGGTACATTGGGTACGTACATCATTAGTTGTTGCCACTGGTCTATGGCTTCGCTAAATTGAGGTTCAAGCTCTTTGAGAGCATCTTTAATTTGTTTGCCTCTCTCAATCAACTCTGGTGAGGGCTTGCGCCCTTCCGATACACCTTGTTTAATGGCATCTGCATTGGCGTTACTTTCCCTACGTAAAGTGTCTACTTGCTGTTGGAGTAGGCGACGTTTTTCATCAGCAGCCAGGACTTGGTCGACGATAGTGGGATCAAGTTGCTTATCTAGGCAAGCTTGGCGAACGGCATCGGGATAATCGCGAATAAATTGGATATCGAGCATAATGTAAAATAGTATAACATAAAGCTATGCAGCCAATTGGCGCCTGTATTCTGGTTATCAACGATCAAAATCAAGTTCTTCTCGGCAAACGGAAGAACTCTTATAAAGCTGGCTACTATGGTATCCCCGGAGGTCGAGTTGAGGTGGGAGAGCTGTTAGCCGAAACAGCCAAGCGAGAGTTATTGGAGGAGACTAATTTGACCGCGGTTGATCTGAAATACGTGGGAGTGGTCAAAGAACATCAAGATGAATGGGATTTTATCCATTTTGTGTTCGTCTGTCATCAGTGGACTGGTGAAGTTACTACCGTTGAACCTGAAAAATGTGAGGGGTGGCAGTGGTACGATCTGAAAGCTCTGCCCTCCCCGATTCTTGAAGGCCACGCCGCGGCGATTAAGGTTTATAAGGAGAAGAAAACGTTAGTTGAGTTGTAGGTTTTCACTGTGTTTTTAACTCTGTCATTAATTTTTGAGCCATCAGTCGATGTCCTTTTTGATTGGGATGGAGCCAGTCTTTGCCTGCAGGGCGAACATAAGTGGACTGAAAAATGCAGGTAAAGATGCTATCTAAATCCTCTGCTCTAAACACATCCTATAAGGAAACATACATTACATTTTTATCGTTAGCCACCTGTTGAAGTTGATCGAGATAAGGTTGATACTTCTTCTCAAACTGAGCATCACCAATGCCATTCGGAGATAAAATCCAAATAGTGGTCTGAGGAGAGTGGTGTTGGATATAATTAACAATCTTCCGAATGTAATTTGCAAACAAGACCGGGGACACATTTCTATTAGGTTCCGCGTCATTATGGCCAAACATGATTGTGACTAGATCAGGTTTCCTTTCGACTATATCACGATGAGTCCGATAGTACCCATCTTGAGCGGTTTCTCCATTTATGCCAGCGTTAATCAGCGATACCTGGTTTGCACCGTACTCTTGATCACAGAGTTCTTGCCAAAAATTAACGTAGCTGGGAGTTTTCCAATCACAAGTAATAGAGTCGCCTAGACAGACAATGGTTTTATAGGGAGCATTTGACATGGGTTCATTATAACAAACAACCCCCGTTGGTTTTACTCAACGAGGGTTGAAGTATTTTTACTTAATTACTCTGTTACTCTTTAGCGAGCGACGTCCGACACTTCCCAACTACTCCCGACTGGTTGACCGTTTTTGACGGGGATCAACTTGAAGTAGTAGCGTTGACCAGG
>DASVCZ010000056.1:0-19589 GCA_036381335.1 Patescibacteria group bacterium
TTTTCGTGGATGTTTACCAGTGTTGGCCTGATTTTAACCTCCATTGCCGGCTACCACTACTGGTTCCTGCGTCAGAAAACTGAATCGACTCCAACCCACACCGAGGCGACTTTACTAGCACCGCAAGCTCAAACCCCAACCGCAGCTGAAGGCGACGTGCAAGGCGTTACCACCCTGGTTGAGACCGCTGACGCCCGAGCCGAGATCGTAGCCAACTTCTTAGAGCGATACGATTCGCCTTTACAGCCTTATGACTACTTTGGCCACAAGTTAGTTGAGATTGCCGACCGCTATAACCTCGACTTCCGTTTGCTACCCGCCATCGCCATGCAAGAGAGTAATCTCTGCAAAAAAGCTCCTGAGGGTACCCATAACTGCTTGGGCTTTGGGATTCACGAACGAGGGACACTAGGTTTTGATAGTTACGAAGCGGCATTTGAGCGAGCTGCCCGAGAGCTGAAAGCGTATTACGTCGATATTGGCTTGACCACTCCAGAGGAAATTATGACGAAGTACACCCCTAGCAGTAACGGCAGCTGGGCCGCCTCGGTTAATCAGTGGATGGCCGAGATGCGTTACGACGACCGCGCCTCCGGAAAAGCCCTCAAGCAAGACGCCGACGTCCTCGAGTTCACTAAGCCTGAACCTTGACATTTCTGCCCTATTTTGATATAGTTAGTATACCTTAGAAGGTTTTTCACACCCTCACCGGGATCGTGCACTACGTTCTAAGACTAAAGAGTCCTCCCAGAGTCGCTTTTAGAGCGGCGAACCGGAGGATTTTTTATTGCCTGAAAAAGGAGCTAAAGATAAAATAAGTGCCGAGAACAGGGCTCGAACCTGCACGCCTTTAAAGGGCACTGGATTCTAAGTCCAGCCTGTCTACCAATTCCAGCATCTCGGCTCTTCTCTTAAAGTACGTTATTTTATCACTACGCACCTAAACCATCTAGTCAGAGAGCGCCGAAACCGCTAAGATTAATGCATGGCTTCGCCCGCTCCTAACTGGCCCGATATCCAACAAATGCTGGTGCAACTGCAAACTAGTGGAGTCTTGAATCCCCAAGCCGTGCCCACAGGCCCGATTCAGCCTTTACCTCACCCGCCAGCAGCTCAAACTCCCGTCCATTTTCAAAACCTGGTCGGTACCACCGCCATTGACCACCCGGAACAAGAAGTCAAAACCGACTTCCGGGACCACCCGCTGTTTCATAAAGCCACTAAATTTTTGGGTGTTCTGCTGTCCTTTGAGGGTATGTATGGTATTTATCGGTCACTTCAGTTCTTATTTGTTACCTATCCCATGCTGGAAAGAAACCTTGCCAACCACCTAATTAGTTTAGAAGAAGTCAATCAAATTGCTGGACACGCCATTATCGAGCTAGTTTCGACCATAGTGGGCTTACTGTTTGCGGCTAAGTTAACCTTATTTCGGACTCGAGCTTTCCACATCCTCCATATCGTACTCGGGACAGTCTTTTTTATCTTAAACGCTATGTTGATGTCGGGTTATCTCGCTCAATACGACTTTATTGCCCCCCTGACTCGGGGTGTCTTCTCGCTGATTGATCTCTCACCATAAATGGGTTACAACTAGAGTCCCATGTCTTCCTTGCTGCCGTATACTCATCGAATCAGCGACCGGGCTCGCCGGATAACCATTAAAGTGGAACCCTCCGGGGAAGTGGTAGTGGTCACACCTAAGCGCTACTCAGCATCGCAAATGGTGGCTTTTGTGACCCAAAACCAAGACTGGATCGTTCGCACCCGGGAAAAGCTGCTCCACAAAAAAGCCAATGAATATGGAGAGACAGCGACCACATTGCACATATTCGGTAAAAAATATACTAAAAACGTAGTTGTGGGCACCCAAGACCAATATGGAGTCTGGATCAAAGGGGAGAGGGTAAGTATTAACGCCCTAACCGAAAAACAGGTTCCTGCCCTCATTGAACGTTTCTTCAAAAATACCGCCGAAGAATACATTGTCCCCCGCACGTACCAGTTAGCCGAAAAAATGGACATTAGCTTTAAAAATATTTCCTTGCGGCAACAAAAAACCAGATGGGGCAGCTGTTCTAGCCGGGGGAATTTAAACTTCAACTGGCGGTTGGTTCACGCTCCACCAGCCGTCATTGATTACGTGATTATCCACGAGCTGGCGCACCGAACACACATGAACCACTCCGCCCGCTTCTGGGCGCTAGTAGCTAAATTCGATCCGGAGTATACACAACATCGCCGTTGGCTCAGTTCCCACGGCATGAGCGTCGGGTAAGCGGGCGTCACTTATTTGCGACTAGCCACTTGGACCAACATACCTTGAGCGATGTCCATGACCACCGCTAGAGCCACAGCCACCATCCAGGAACTGAGCCCCATACCTAACTGCTCGGCGAAGCGGGCCACAATCCATAAGCCTACGGTGTTGATAACTGCGAAAGTCCCAAACCAATGCAAGCTCATCATTTTAATTCTCATTTGAGTCGATACTAACTCAATGACGGGAATGGAACCAACGGTCAGGAGAGTGAAAACTACCATACTATATAAGATTCCCATCATCGGGCTAATAACGTTGGTGCCCAAGACCACCGAGTTAGGGAACCACATGTTGGCCAAATAAATAATGGCGCTATGAGCGAGGAACCAGAGGACAGTGACCATGGTTAACTGTTGGGCGCTCATTTGTGTGGTGGCCATGCTCGAAGATGAAGTGGATGAACCCATAGCTTGGGCTAAACTACTTTTGCTTGTTTTTTGACTTCTACTTTTTGCTTTTTTCCTGGCCATATTTCCTCCTCGATTACTTTAGTACTTAATTACTCACTTACTAATAGTAAGAATACCATATCAAGCATTATTTCAAAAGCGATCAAGCAACTAAGTAATTGAGAGATATAATGAGTAGATGATTATTCTTCACGGCGAAAATACAGTCCAATCACGAGCCGAACTAGGCAAACTCTTAGATCAAGCCCGCCAAGCTAATAAAACTGTAGTGCGTTTGGAAGCTAAGCGGTTGACACTAGCCGATCTCCAAGAAGCATTGCACTCAGAGTCACTCTTTGGCGATGAAAAAGTAATCGTTATCGAAGAGCTGCACTCACTGCCCACTAGTAACCGCAAGAAAGAATTAATTGAAGCCTTAGCGGCTGCCGACGGCGATCACTCATCCAGCCTTATTTTATGGGAAAAACGCTCACTGACAGCCACCATGCTTAAAAAGCTCGGCCCGGCTGAGAGTAAAGAATTTAAACTCAGTAAAGCTCTCTTTTCCTGGCTCGATAGCCTTAATGGTCAAAAACGAAACGTCTCTCAACAATTAAAATTATTCCACGACGCTTTGAAACAAGAAGGGGAGTATCTCTGTTTTTTGATGCTCATCCGCCAATTAAGAATGATGTTGCAAGCCATGGATGGCGGAGTCATTAAAGGTCCACCGTTTATGATTTCAAAATTAAAAAACCAAGCTCAAAGCTTTTCCCAAACCCAACTTTTATCGCTTCACCAGCAATTATTGGAAATTGATTACCGCCAAAAGACTTCACAATCTTCTCTGGATTTGGCGCAGGAACTTGACCTTTTGCTGGTTAACTTGTAGAGTAAGAAAGCAGTTATCATACAAAATCATACTTTTTTTTGAAGGAGCGCATCATGCAAGTCGATCCATCCACTTTTAAGGCCTATGACATCCGCGGTATTTATGGCCAAAGTCTATTTGAAGAGACTGCTCGCGCTCTCGGAAAAACGTTCACCAAGATTGTTCCCGCCACTACAATTATTGTCGGCCGCGATGGCCGCGTTTCTAGTCCCGCTCTGCGAGATGCCTTAGTTGAAAGTCTGACAAATGTGGGCGTCAATGTGATTGACATCGGGATGGTATCCACCGACATGTACTATTACGCCTGTGCCACTAAAAAATTACCTGGCATTATGATCACCGCCAGCCATAATCCTAAAGAATACAATGGGTTTAAAATGGTCCGTCAAGTTCCTTACCTGCTTTCTGGAGATGAGGGTATCCAAGATATTCGCAAACTGATTGAAGCCGATGATTTCTTGCCTGACGCTACTCAAAAGGGGACGGTGGAAGAGTGGAACGTCATGGACGGCTTTATTCAAAAGATGTTGAGTCTAGTCGACGTCACCCAACTCAAACCCATGAAGGTGCTGGCCGATACCGCCAATGGCATGGTGGGACCTTCTTTAACTGAGTTATTTAAACATATTCCCCAGGTCCAACTGACTCCTATGTACTTTGAGCCTGATGGTACCTTCCCTAACCACGGCGGTGATCCTCTCGATCCTGCCAACCGAGCTGAACTGGAACAACGGGTAGTCAGCGAAGGTGCTGACCTTGGTTTTGCCTTTGACCCCGATGGCGATCGATTCTTCTGTGTCGATAAAAAGGGTCGTTTTGTCTCTGGCGATTTCATGACCGCTTTGCTTTCTAAGTACTTCCTGCTCCGCAAGCCCGGGGCCAACATCGTTTATGACATTCGAGCTTCACATGCTGTTCCTGATTTGATCAAAGCTGCAGGTGGAACTCCGTTATATAACCGGGTCGGCCACGCTTTCATTAAAAAACGGATGATGGATGAAGATGCCGTCTTTGGCGGAGAAGTGACTGGCCATTACTATTTTGCCGATTTTTACTACAGCGATTCTGGAATTGCCCCCATGTTGTTTTTGATGGACCTACTTTCCAAATCGGAGAAAACCCTCGATCAAATGCTCGATGAATTGGGTCAAAAATACTTCATTTCGGGCGAAATTAATACCAAAGGGGTAGACATCAAAGAAGTGACTCAAAAGCTCGAAGAAAAATATAGTTCTACTGCCAAAGAGGTCTTGCGGGTGGATGGTGTTTCCTTTGTCTTTGATGACTTTCACTTCAACGTCCGTGGCTCCAATACCGAACCGTTGGTACGTTTAAATCTGGAAGCCAATGCTCAAGCTCTGATGGAAGAGAAGCGCGACGAAGTCTTAGCCATCATTAGAGGGCAGTAATTTAGACCATGCTCGACCAATTTACCTTTTGTCCGAACTGCCAGCACCGATTGGATCATCAAGGCAATAAAGTGGTCTGTGCCAAGTGCGGTTTTGATCAGTATGACAATCCAGTGCCCACTACCGGCATGGTGTTCTATAACGACAACCACATTTTGTTGGTCGAGCGGGGCCACGAACCAGCCAAAGGTAAGTGGGATGTACCCGGTGGTTTCGTGGATGTGAACGAGTCGGCCGAGGAAGCAATGTGCCGAGAAATCAAGGAAGAGCTAGGCTTAGCTTTATCGCCCACCGAGATTGAATACCTAGGCAGTTTTCAAGACATCTATGCCGAAAAGGGGACTCAGTGTGTATGGTCAGTTTTCGCCCACGAACTAAATAAGTCAACCGAGTTGCATCCACATGACGACGCAGCTTCAGTTAAGTGGTTTGCTATCGATAATTTACCTTTAAACCTAGCTTTTGATGGCGTTAGGTGGTCAATCGAGTTATTTAAGAAAAAGCACAGTCAATAAGATACAATAACCCTATGAAAGCAATTCTCCCCGTCGCTGGCAGCGGCACCCGCATGTACCCTCTGGGTGTGACCACTCCCAAGTGTTTGATCAAGATCCTTAACAAACCCATCATTGAATGGTCTTTGGAAGCTTTAGAAGACAATAAAATTGATGAGGTTGTTATCGTCATCAGTGCCGGCACCTTTGGCCAAAAAATCCGCGAGTATATTGAAGAACATATTATTAAACCCAAAAAATACAAATTGAGTATCCATTTTGCGGTACAAGAACAACAGCTAGGCACCGCCCACGTCGTCCAAGCCGCCCATGAATTTTTTGATGACGGCGAACAGTTCTTATTTATGTACGGCGATGACCTCTACGGGCCAGAAACTATTCGCCAAACGTTATCAACCAAAGAATTAGCGGTGGTGGGCATGAAAGTGACAGATCCAGAAAAGTGGGGCATTTTTGAAGCAGACAAAGATAATAATTTAGTCAATGTCGTAGAAAAACCAACCACCTTTGTGGGTAACTTAGCCAACATCGGTTGCATGAAGCTGGACAGTCGGGTCTTTGATCTTTTTGATCAGCTGAGCGTTTCTATCCGCGGTGAGTACGAACTAACTGATAGTTTGCTATTGTTAGCCAAGCAAACAACGATTAAAGTTTTACCGACAGTCGATTACTGGATTCCCATTGGCTATCCTTGGCATATCTTGGATGCAACTGAGTACTTCTTGCCTTTAATTGAGTCGAAAATTGAAGGCAGAGTAGAGGACGACGTAGTTATTAAAGGGAAATTGATTTTGCCAGAATCGAGTCGCATTTTAGAAGGCAGCTTTATTGAAGGCAATATTATGGTCGGTGAGAATGTGATTATTGGACCAGGGGCCCGTCTTCGCGGCAATGTGACAATTGGTGATAACAGTTATATTGGTTTTAGCGTTGAACTAAAAAATTCGGTGGTGGGTGAACAGTGTCGGATTCCTCATTTAAGCTCTATCGGTGACTCAATACTTGGAGATGATGTCAATGTTGCCGGCGGTTGTATGGTAGCCAACTGGCGACATGATGATACTACCATCCAAACCCCGGTTAAAGGAAAAATGGTTGATACATTCAGACGCAAATTCGGCTGTGTTATTGGTGACGGTGTCAGACTCGGCATTAACACTAGCATTTATCCAGGCCGCAAACTCTGGCCTAATGTCACAACCAAACCCGGCCAAATAGTCGATAAAGATATCACAGAATAATGCCAACGTTACCTCACTATCAAGCTCTGCTTTTTGATATAGATAAAACATTGACTAATTCTCAACGAGTGATTACTCAAGAAACACGAGATGTCATTAATCGTTTTGTTAACCGTGGCTACTTACTGGGCTTCTGCACCGGCAAACATTACATAAAATTGGTTCAAGAACAGTTACTGGATGTCTTGCCCGCTAATAGTATTCATGTCCTGACTGGCGGGGCGCAAGTGGTTCGAAACAATGGTCAAATCCTGTGGCAAAAAACAATCCCCTCCGAGACCATCAAAAAGATTTTTAACCGTTCAGTTGAGGAAAAAGTCAGTTTAATGATCAAGCACGATCAGGGTTTTTGGGCCAATGAAGCGGCTCTCCTTAATTATCCCGATGGCAATAATCTCCGGCCGTACATCCGTCCCTTTGACACTTCGATGCCCACTGTCTCATCGTGTTCGTTAGTCATCGTCGAACCAACGGCTGACTTTGAAGCGTTTCTCTCAACTTTTAATGATATTACTGTTACCAAAATGCAACACTATGAAACTACCCTGATTGACGTAACTGCTAAAGGAGTAACAAAAGGCACAGGGCTCCATCACTGGAGCGAAATTACTGGCGTGCCTTTAAAAGAAGTGATCGGCTTCGGTGACAGCGCCAATGATTTAGAATTTTTACAGGAAGTTGGCTTTGCGGTGGCGCTGGGGAATGCCATCGATGACATTAAAGACGTCGCGGACCGAGTTATCGGCCACACGGACGACAATGGCCTAGCCACATATTTAAATGAAGTATTAAGTACCGGAGAATTATAACTATATATTAAGTAGATCCCGACTGCATCGGGATGACACTCATCCTAGGAAAATTTTAGGACTCGTGTCAAAGGACCTGTATGGCAAAACAAATTTTAGATTCGCGAGAATTAATAGAGAAAGTAGATGTTGCTAATGTTCTCGGCTCAATTGAACAACTAGGAAGTCAAGTGCAACATATTTGGGAGTTGGCACAACAAGTTCCCCTTGATGAAAGCTATAAAAATGTCAACTGTGTCGTCGTCGCAGGAATGGGTGGGTCAGCTTTAGGCACCCACGTTATTCAGACTGTATTTAAAGATGAAATCAAAGTGCCTGTTTTGATTTCTCCTGACTATGATGTACCTAGCTTTGTCGATGAAAAAACATTAGTTATTGCTTCGAGCTACTCAGGCAATACCGAAGAAACGCTAGCTGCTACCCAAGACGCTATTAATAAAAAAGCTAAAGTAGTGGGCATCACCTCTGGGGGGAAACTTGCTAAACTACTGACAGAAAAAAACTTGCCAGTACTCGTCTTTGAGCCTACCTATAACCCTTCTAATTCCCCTCGGATGGCTTTAGGCTATTCGGTTTTTGGACAGATAGCCCTTTTTTCTCAAGCTGGCTTGCTTAAAATTACTCAGGACGATTACACTTCAGTGCTAGAAGCTGTGGCTCAAGCCCATTTACTTTCGGGTGTGAATGTAAAAACCGAAGCTAATCCCGCTAAGCTTCTAGCTTTTGAAATGATTGATCACATTCCCGTTCTCACCGCAGCCCAACATTTGGAAGGCATCACTCATGTGTTTGCGAATCAGATTAACGAAAACTCCAAACAATTTTCAGAATATAGAGTAGTACCAGAGCTCAATCATCACTTGATGGAAGGGCTTCAGTTCCCTAAAACAAATGATAGCAACTTGCTTTTTGTTACCATTCATTCAAATCTATATCTTAAAAGTAATCAGGTGAGAATGGACTTAACTCAGCAAGTATTAGAACAGAATGATATCGAGTTCAGAACCTTTGATTTAAAAAGTGCTTCAAAACTTGAACAAGCATTTGAATTACTGACCTTCGGCGCATACGTCAGTTTCTACTTAGCTATGCTTAACAACCAAAACCCCGCTCCCAATCCTTGGGTAGATTGGTTTAAAGATCAACTAAAGAAAGGTTAATATGCACTCCGCTTATTATATTGTGCCTTTATGTATTGAGCAGCCCACCTGGGGTGGAACGTATATTGCCAAATTTAAAGGTATTACTTCACCTTTGTTGAGTCATAAAAAAATTGGTCAGTCGTACGAACTAGCTCAAGAATCACTGCTCACTACCACTCAAACGAGCAACTTTGGACTGACTGATAACTCACTTAAAAGCATTCACTTTGACCAAAAAAATGAACCATTGATTAAGTTAGCTGATTTAATTCAAGAAGACCCCGAGCATTTTCTAGGACAGGCCGTCGTAAAAGTATACGGTGCCAAAATGCCCTTGCTGATTAAATTCACTCAAGCTCAGGAAAATTCATATCAGCTACATGTAAAAAAAGGTGGAGAGTTTGAGAGTTGGCAAGCCAAACCAGAATCGTGGTACTTCTTTGAAGAGGGGAAAGCGACGTTGGGTTTGTCACCAAGTGGTAAGATAGCGGAATATAAACAGCGCTCTCAAGAAATATATGATTTTTCCCGAAAGCTAAGTCAAGAAGTCACGGCTGGCACTAAAACAGTCGAAACAGCACAAGCAGAGTTAAAAGCTGAAATAGATAAAAAGCACCCTCGCGAGTTTATCAATACCATCAATATCCCCAAAAATAGCGTAGTGGACATTAGTGCCGGAGGCATTCATCACTCCTGGGAAGCTGGCCCAGAAATTCCAGAAGGAAATATTGTCTATGAAGTTCAGCAAGATGTAAAAGATGACGTTTCAACTCTTCGATCATTTGATCAAGGAAAAATGAAAGAAAACGGAGAAGTCAGAACATTAACAATTGAAGAGTACTTCCAAGCTATTGATACTACAGCGGCCGCTAATAACCCGGCTAACTTTGTTCGACCAATTACAGAAAAAAAAGAGTTACTTCATATTTTTGATACAGAGTTTTATAGATTAGCTGAATTTAACTTTCAGGGAAAGTATCAATCAGATGAGACAGAGATGAGAGAAGGTTTCCATCATTTATTTGTTAAAGAAGGAGAAGTAGTAGTGGAAACAAGTGACAGAAAGTATCCTTTAAGTAAAGGTTGGTCACTTCTGGTGCCAGCAGCTACCCAGAAATATACCTTGGTAAGTCAAAAATCTGCCACTATTCTCAAGACCACTGTCTAGTTAACTTCTGGCGTTTGTCCTCTAGATACGCTAGTATTATAGTGTGACACAAAGCCTGCTCAGCTCACTCCACACCTCAGTGTTACCTGGCCATGAAATTGGTCAGGTGGCCTTGCGGCTAACTCAAGCCATCGATCAAGCTGTACCAGTGGCGCCTACGGCTATTATCCCACTGTCCACGCTTCAGGAAATTGCCGAGTACAACCAACTACCAGATAAAGTAGCTCGCACCAGCGCTCACTTACATTTTGATGATCAACACCAGATAGAGGCGGCGCTGGGAACCATTAAACGAGCCACTCGCCAACAACACATTCCCGAGCACTTACGAAAGCACTTAACTAACGTCTACGACCAACAACTAGGCCAAGAATGGGTCCAGATTACCGCCAGTTTTTTTGATCCCAACCGAACAGAATCTTTAGTCCATACTAACGTCAAAGGTGACGTCAACCTCTTTGAGTCACTTTTATCTTTATGGGCTGAGGCGATTACGATCAAACATCAGGCTATCGACGTATTCCCAGCGGCTTTTGTGATTCAGGCTCAGCCTCAACCACAAGCTTCAGGATTTGTGTACACCGCCCATCCTGCCACCGGCAATAAAACACGGTATCTTGTGGAAAGCTTGCACGGCGTCTTTGACGAGCGCTTAGATCGGCAAAAAGATATCTACGAAATTGATACACACACTCATAACGTGGTCAAATCTGAAACCGGCATTCAAGACTCTTATCTAGAACGGACACTCGATGACATGGTAGAACGAAGGCTGACCAAAGCCGAACACGGCCAACCTTCTTTAACTATGCCTCAGTTGCGCCAACTAGGCGAATGGACCACCAAGTTAAAGACCCACTTTTTATCACAATTAAAAATTGAATGGCAACTAATCAATGATAAACTCCAGATTACCAGTATTACGCCCTTCACCTTAACCGCCACCGCACACACCCAACGACAAGAAATCTTGGTTATCGGGGATAGCTTCATTGGGGGATATATTCAAGGCACCTGTTGCATTGAGCCTACGCAGCAAAGTACTTTTTCGGCGGGCAATATTTTAGTCGTAAATAGATTAACTAAAGCTCATCAAGGTCTCATTCGCCAAGCTGCTGCTATCGTGACTGAGCACCCAATTACTGATTCACTTTTAACTCAGCTCATCAATTATTATCACATTCCGACTGTCATCAACGCTACCCATGCCACTCGCCGTCTAACGACTAACCAAGAAGTGATTGTCGATGCCAGTGGGGGCAAGGTTATCAAACACAGCACCTCTACGCCCAACTTACGAACGGCCACCAAGGTGATTTCGGTGATTAATAATCCTTATACCAGCCTGGGTGCCTATGCCGATGGCTACTACTTCAAAAGTGATTTCTCCTTTTTAACCGACGCCCTCAGCCCGCAAGAAGTGGTCATCAGCAGCCAAGGCCAAGCTCTAAAAGTAGTTTTAGCCAAACGACTGTCCAGCCTGACCGACCAACCTCTCTGGTATCGTGTAAGTTGCATTCATCAAGGCCAACTATCACTCAAAGCTAAATCACCAGAAGAAAGTGAACCTAATCCTTACTTTGGCCGCCGAGGAGCCCTCTTCCATTTAGCTGAACCTGGTGTCTTACATTTTGAAATTGAGGTATTGAAAAAAATATTGGTCAACAGAAGCCAGCCACTAAGAGTAGTGTTACCTTTCGTCAGAACACCCGCCGAACGAGAATTACTCATCTATCAGTTGCAGGCGGCACTGGGGGAATTAATGTCGCGGGTAGAAATTTGGTTGGAACTGGTTAATCCAGAAAGTATCATTAACTTGCCCCAGTATCTTTCTTTACAAGTGAAAGGTGTGATTTTACCAGTCACTCATCTGCACGCGCTATGGTATGGATTGGATCCCGAAAATCCCGCCCTCTTGAAGCATTACCCCCTGAACGGTGAGTTTATAACCCAACTGTTGGCGCTGGTCATGCCTCACACCAAACAGGTGATGGTAGAACTAAATCGACCTCATTCCTCTCTCTTAGAAAAAGTAGTAGCCCGAGGAATTACGTTATTGGCCACCAAGCAAAATCATTTGAAAAATAGTAAAGAGCAACTGCATCGTTTAGAAGAAAGGCTGATCGTCCATGGCGACCATTAAAACCGTTTACGCCAGAGAAATCCTGGACTCCCGCGGCCTCCCTACGGTCGAGTGTTCTATTTGGTTGGACACCGGCCATATGGTGACTTCGGCGGCGGCCGCCGGTACTTCTAAAGGTAAATACGAAGCCTTGGAGTTACGTGATAAAGACGCCAACCACATGGCAGGACAAGGAGTGCTGCAAGCTGTCCAAAATGTTAATCAAGTTATCGGTCCCCAATTAATTGGCCAGGATCCGACTCAGCAAACAAAACTCGATCAGATTTTAATTAATCTAGACGGCACTCCCAACAAACAAAAACTGGGAGCCAATGCCATCATCGCTGTCTCTCAGGCGGTCTTAAAGGCGGGCGCCGCTTCAGTCAACATGCCCCTTTACTACTACGTCCAGCAAAAATATCAGCTTGTGCCCACCCTTAACATTCCCAGCGCCATCTATACCATGATCAACGGCGGTGAGCACGGGGCTGATAATCTCGACATCCAAGAGTTTGAAATTATTCCGGCTAGCCATGTCGATTTCGTTACGTCTTTGAATATGGCAGTTACTTTGTATCACAAGTTAGAAGAAGTCTTGATTACTAAAGGAGCTATTCACTCAGTTGGTCTGGTGGGCGGTTTTACACCCAATTTGTTTAATAACACCGACGCCTTTGAAATTTTAGTAGAAACAATTAAAGCCACCCCTTATACCTATGCTCAAGATTTGTTCTTCGGGTGTGATATTTCGGCCGATAGCATTAAAGAGGGCAGTAAGTATCGGTTGAAAGATAAATCTCAGCCGTATACCAGTCAGGAACTGCATAATTACTACAAGACCTTGCGTAACTCGTACCATGTGTTCTATTTGGAGGACCCTTTTGACGCCGACGACTGGGATAGTTGGAAGAAACTAACCCAAGAATTGGGGCCGACGTCGATTATCGTTGGTGATAGTCTATTAGCTACTAATCTGGAACGAGTTGACAAAGCCATCAAAGAAGCCGCCTGCAACGCGGTCTTAGTCAAGCCTAATCAAATTGGCACCATTAGTGAAACTATTCAAGTGGTGCAGAAGGCTAGGGAAGCTGGCTGGAATGTGATTATTTCTCACCGCAGTGGCGAAACCGCCGACGATTTTATAGCTGACTTCGGCGTCGGCATTGGGGCCAACTATATGAAGTTTGGGCCACCGCAGCGGGGAGAGCGTATCACTAAATATAACCGCTTATTACAAATTGCCGCCGAGTTGTCTCAAATGGAGCAGCCTGCTCCTGCTGCTACGTAAGTTTCCTGATGACAGATCCCTTTTCACAGCCCACCACTCCGCCTTTGCAACCAACGCCGATCACGCCGCCGCCGGCTCCCGTTTCGGCCCCTGGAGTGCAACCAGCTCCACCTCAAGCGGCAACCCCTCCAGCCGCCCCAGCCCCTGTCGTTCCGCCAGTCACTGCTCCCAAAACCCCGACCGTTGGGCAACCATCAGTTGCCCCGCCTCCCACTACCACCTTGCAACCTATTCTTTCCGGCCAATCATTTGATCAAACTCATCCACGTCAACCATACCGGGGACCCAAACCAGCCGCCCTTTTTATTCTGGATGGCTGGGGCATTGGACCGAATAACGCGGGCAATGCCATTGCGTTAGCTCACACTCCCAATATGGATCGCTACTGGTTGTCTTTTCCTCATACTCAGCTCGCAGCCAGCGGCGAAGCAGTTGGTTTGCCTCACGGTGAGGACGGCAATACCGAAACCGGCCACCTCAACATCGGAGCCGGCAGTATCGTCTATCAAGATCTACCTCGGATTAATATGTCAATTGCCGATGGTTCATATAACCTTAACCCGGCCTTCATGAATGCGTTCAACCACGTCCGCCAGCATTCATCTACACTCCACCTGATGGGGTTAATTGGGGCGGGAGGCGTCCACTCTAATATTGAACATTTATACGCCTTGCTCAACCTGTGTAAGCTCCAAGGCATTACCAGTGTCTACATTCACGGCTTCACCGACGGCCGAGACTCACCTCCTACCTCTGGCATTAATTATGTTCAGCAAATTGTGGACGCCTGTACGCGCTTGGGCCTGGGTAAATTTGCCACCCTTATGGGGCGATACTACGCCATGGATCGCGACAAGCGCTGGGAACGTATTCAAAAAGCATATGACGCCCTGACAGTGGGGAGCGATAACTGCACCACAGACCCTATCGGCGCCATGCGCGCTCAATATGATCAAGGTATCACCGATGAATTTATCGAACCAATTAACATTTGCAATGGCGACGGCAGCCACCGAGTGGTGCAGGATAACGACGCGGTTATTTTCTTTAACTACCGGATTGACCGACCTCGTGAACTCACCAAAGCTTTTATGATGCCTGACTTTGAGACCGGTATCAAACAAGAGGGCTTTGACCCCTATGCTATTAAATACGAAAAATCTCACTTAAAGAAAGCCGTTGGGGGAGCCACTTTTAAACGTCAAAAAGTAGTCCAAAACCTTTACTTTGTGACCATGACTCGTTACGAAGAAGGACTGCCAGTCGACGTCGCTTTCCCACCTCAATCAGTCAAAAATCCTATTTGTAAGGTCTTTGCCGACCATGGTCTCAAACAACTGCGGATGGCCGAAAGTGAAAAAGAACGTTTCGTCACCTATTATATGAATGGTCAGCAAGAAGCTATTTACCCAGGAGAAGACCGGATTATTCTGCCTTCGAAAGGTGCTAAATCATACGATCAAGTCCCTGAGATGAGTGCTCGCGAAATTGGAGATCACATGATCCAACGACTGAACGAGCAAGAGTATGATGTCATCATTGCCAACTTCGCCAACGCCGATATGGTTGGGCACACGGGCAATCTTCAGGCTACCATTAAAGCCTGTGAAATCTTGGATGAAGTGATAGGTAAGGTCGTTAAAGAAATTGTGAATAAAGGGGGCGTGGTGTTTATCACTGCCGATCACGGCAACGCGGAAGAACTGATCAATAACACTACGGGCGAAGTCGATACTGAGCACTCTATTTATCCCGTTCCGTTTCTAATCATTGGCAAACAATTCATGAATCAGCCCAACATGTTACCGACCGGTATTCTGGCTGACGTGGCGCCAACCATGCTTAAAGTGATGGGGATTCCAAAGCCAGAATCGATGACTGGCCGAGCCTTACTTTAAGATTACTTGACCATTTTTTGGATTTTCTGAAGAAACCCATCCACACCACCTTCACTCTGGCGCTTTTTATAAAACCATAAGACAGCGACCCCCAACACCACCGCCATCAGCAGTTGCATCACCTTCTCAATGCTATCCAAACCTTCTTCTAATGAGTGTACCGCATCTAAACTTACATAGCCCAGATAGAGATAAAAACAATTACGGACAATATTACCTAAAAAGCTAGAAACCAAGTAGGTGCGTAAGTTAAGTTTAATCACCCCACAAATAACCGAGATCGGCGCAGTCGGCACAATCGGGATCGCTCGCAATAAAAAGAGGACGATGTCGTCCCGCCAGCCCTTATTTAAATATGAACCTAAGCTTTCAATTTCTTTATGTGAGACTCCAATAAATCGACCAAAATTTTTAATCACAAAGTCTTCACCTTTATCTGAAACGACATAAATGAAATAACTGGCGATCATTTTACCAAAGGCACCAATCACAGCCACCGCCCCCAAACCAAGCAAAGTCCATGATTGAGAAGAAGCAATTGAACCACTCGTGGTCATGACTAAAGGCGAAGGGATAGGCGCGATCAGTTCTTCAATGAAGGATCCTATGAAAGCAAACCAAGGCAATGGAATCTGCTGAGCTAAGTTTTCTAACCAGTGGATGAGGGGGCTTAAAAATGACATAAGAAGCTTATCGTAACATATTTAGAGAGTAGAGTAATTGGTAGCTATCGCTAAAAAAACAAATCTCAATCATTTGATTACTTATGATCTATTAAGATCAGCTTGTCTCTTCGGCCTGTCTTCGGTTATCCTTACTTTAATTCGGGATTATTACGCCCAAATAATAAGCAAAGGAGTCTAATGCCCATCACTTTATACAAGCGCCAACGTCAAATTGTAGATTTCATCGCTCAATACGTCCAGAAGCATGGGTACGCTCCCACCTTACAAGAGATTGCAGATGCCATTAATGTGTCGTCGTTAGCGACCGTTCACGAGCACTTGCAAGCTTTGGAGCGTAAAAAAGTGATCAAGAAATTCGAGGGTGCCGTCAGAGGAATTGAGTTGATTGACCGCACCTTCCTACGAATGACTGATAGCGTTGATTTGCCTTTAATGGGCTACATCGCTGCCGGTTCCCCGATTGAGCCTCACTCCGATCCCAACGCTACCTTTAAAGTTTCACCTCATTTAGTCACGGGCAAGAAACGCGCCTACGTGCTGCAGGTCAAAGGTCAGTCGATGATCGAAGATCACATTGATGACGGTGATTACGTGGTCATTGAGGAGACCAATGATGTCAACAATGGTGATATCGTGGTGGCTCTATTAGACAATGGTCTGGCAACCTTGAAACGCTACTACAAAGAGCTAACTCGCGTTCGCTTAGAACCTGCTAACTCAACCATGAGTCCGATCTACGCAACTAATGTCCAAATTCAAGGAAGAGTAGTGGGATTGATTCGGAAGTTTAGTTACTAAATCATTTGTGCGAATCAAATTTTTTTTCTTGGTACTTTTCTTGATGATTAACATAACATCTTAAGACAAAAATATAGTCCGACAAGCGATTGACATACTTTAAGATTAGGGGGGAAACATCGGTAGTCTGAGCATAGCGAACAACTAACCGTTCAAGACGACGGACTACCGTCCGGGTTACATCCAAAGTCGCTGCTGCTTCATTGCCACCAGGATAAAGAAATTTTGTCGTCCAGTCTTGACCCATAGCTGCTTGCAACTCCTCCGACTCTTTTTCTAACTTTTGGAGTTTAGCTTCACTCAGTTTAGCTTTAGGTGATTGGGCAATTTCAGCGCCAATGTAAAAGAGTGTGTCTTGGATTTCTAAGAGAAACTTTTTTTGTGGTTGAAAGTGGTCAGAAAGTTTAGCCAGGGAAAGACCGATCCAAGAATTGACTTCATCTTGGCTACCAAGGACTTCAAAGATAAACTCTTCTTTGCCGACTCGTTGGCCGTTAGCCAAGCCTGATGTGCCTTTATCACCGGTTTTGGTGGAAACTAAGAGCATATATAGCCTGAGTATACTATCTTTGCTGCCACTCCGCTTTAGTTAATATCGGCGCGTAGGCATCTGCTTCCAGCTCTATTTTCAGCATGGCTTGCTCTTCGACAGTGGGCGGATGATCAACGAACTCAACCTGTCGCGCATCTTCTATTACACACAGTGGCATGGCTTCGTCGACTTCACCCATTTCCACCACCGCGGCCGCAGCTAAGCCCTCAGCCACGTTAACCTGCGTCATCTGCATCTCATAGCCAAACAAATCTGTATCACCACGCTTGTCCAACAATGCCTTAAAACCACAGTGGGCCAGAGAAGTACCCATGGTACCCCACTTTAAAGGGAAAGTCTTGCTATCGGTAATTAAGACACCCACTTGGTTAAGGCCATATTCTTGCTTTAGAAACTTCCATATCTTTTCCGCTGATACATAGGGCTTATCAGGCAGCAACACATACTGGCCACCAGCATTAGATTTATCAATACCAGCATTGACGGCTAAAATGCCGTGCTTCACCGTGAGCATAATGTCATAGGCTGATTGGGAGGGCTCGGTGTAGTACTCGGCCTCCTGACGCACCAAATCATGCTTATCGATGTCGGTGGGTCTCACGTTATTTTCCCAGAGCGCCACCACTTTAGAAGTAATAACCAAAATCGATTTTTCTGGTAATGAAGGGACTGCTTGCTTAATTAACTGCAGCATATCATCGCCAGCGTGCACAATGGGAGTTTTGATGGGAGTAATCTTCATACAAGCATTATATCAGGGGAAAGTAGGGTATAATAAAGGCTCATGAATTTCCAATTAGAATCAAAATTCCAGCCGACCGGAGACCAGCCGGCGGCCATTGAAAAGCTCGTCCAGGGAGTGGAGCGCGGGCGTAACCATCAGGTGTTATTGGGAGTCACAGGTTCTGGAAAAACCTTTACGGTGGCTAACGTCATTCAAAAAACCCAAAAGCCCACATTGGTCATTGCCCATAATAAAACCCTAGCCGCTCAACTTTATCAAGAATTCCGGGATTTTTTTCCTCATAACGCCGTCAGCTACTTCGTCTCCTACTACGACTACTACCAGCCTGAAGCCTATATTCCCACTACCGACACCTACATTGAAAAAGACTCCAGCATCAACGATGACATTGATAAGTTGCGCCTAGCAGCCACCACCAACTTAATGACCCGCCGGGACGTGATTATCGTAGCTTCGGTCTCGTGTATTTATAACTTAGGTTCGCCAGTGGAGTACGGTCGTTACATGTTGCGACTGATAGAAGGGGAAATTATTTCTCGGGAAACTTTGCTCTTACAGTTAGCCAACTTACAGTACGAACGGTCGAACGTTGATTTAATGCGAGGTACCTTCCGGTTGCGTGGTGACACCATCCAAGTCTGGCCGGCATACGAGGATCGAGCGCTTAAAATCGACACTTTAGAAAACAAAATTGTGTCGCTGAATTGGATCGACCCAGTTAGTGGTCTGGTTTTGCCGACTGAGCCTAATCCTGATCTCAAGTATGCTCCCGCCGAAGAAAAGCACGAATCCAAAATGTTTGTCATTTATCCCGCTAAGCACTACGTAGTCAATCCGGTGACTAAAGAGGATGCCATTGCCAACATCCGTCGGGATCTCCAACTTCGATTACAAGAATTTAAAGACCAAGGCAAAGTCATCGAAGCCTACCGCTTAGAACAAAAAGTTAACTACGACTTGGAAATGATTTCCAACTTAGGCTTCACCAACGGTATTGAAAACTACTCTCGTTACTTCGACGGTCGCAAGCCTGGAGATGCTCCATTCACCTTGTTAGATTACTTCCATGAAAATTCTAAAATGTTTGATACCGGTGGGTTCTTAACAGTAGTCGATGAAAGTCACATTACTTTGTCGCAAATTCGCGGCATGTACAACGGTGATCAAGCTCGCAAAACCACGCTGGTTGATTATGGTTTCCGCTTGCCCAGCGCCATGGATAACCGCCCATTGCAGTTTCACGAATTCTTAGCTAACAACAATCAATTTTTACATGTCTCTGCCACACCCAATGAGTGGGAAATTTCCCAAGCGGGTGGGGAAGTGGTGGAGCAGTTAATTCGGCCTACCGGCTTGGTGGATCCAGAGGTGGAACTACGACCCAGCAAAGGTCAAATTGAAGACTTAATTATTGAAATTATTCAACGGAAGCAAAAAAATCAACGAGTATTGGTCACTACTTTGACCAAGAAAATGGCGGAAGCGCTGACTGATTACTTAAATGATAAGGTTAAAATAGACAAATTAGTAGCCAGTTATCAAGAAAAAGCCACACACCGCCGAGCAGAGGAAAATTCCGAGAAGATAATTCGAGCCAATGAACAGTTGCCC
>DASVCZ010000057.1:0-3674 GCA_036381335.1 Patescibacteria group bacterium
CGCCATCAGCACAATCAAAGCCGTCTGCCGCATGAGGACAGATTTACCAGCCATGTTGGGCCCGGTCAGCAAAATCAATTGTTGGTTATCGGTGCTCAACGTCAGGTCATTAGGCACAAATTCTCTCGTCAACACCTCCTCCACCACTGGGTGGCGTCCTTGTTCGATGGTCAGGTCGCCTGTAGTAGTCAAGTGCGGACGAGTGTACCGTCTCTGTTGACTGACAGCCGCGAAATTTGTGACACAATCAAGGTGTGCAATGGCTTGGGCTAGGGCTTGAATTTCTAAGGTACAGGACTTAATTTTTTCGATGGCTTCTTTAAAAAGCTGGTACTCCAGCTGATTACTTTTATCTTCCGCCGTCAAAATCTCCTCTTCGTAGACTTTTAACTCGGGGGTGATGAAACGCTCCCCATTGACCAGTGTTTGTTTGCGAATGTAGTGATCAGGTACTTTATGTAAATGCGTATTACTGATCTCGATATAAAAACCAAAAACCTTATTGAAACGAACTTTGAGGGTAGTAATGCCTGTGGAGGTTCGCTCTTGCTGTTCTAACGCCATCAACTTATCTTTAGTCACTCGAATTAAAGACCGGAGCCGATCGAGCTCGGCATGCTGGTTTTCAGCAATCAATTTACCTTGAGTAGCGTCAACGGGTGGTTCCTCTACCAGCAGTTGGTCTAAAGCTGGCAGCATTTGAGAAAGTTTTTTTTCTTGAGTGGGAAAGAGTGTCCTTAGTTCGGGTGAGTTGGTGGCGATAACAACGTCTCTAATTTTCTGAGCGATTTTAAGGGAATTGAGTAATAGCCGCGCGTCGCGCGGCGTCCCGATACCCACACTCAAGCGAGACAGTAATCGTTCCACGTCTCCCATCTGCGGCAGTAGGCGGTGAATTTTTTCTGTAATTGGTTGGTGCTTCAACAACCACTCAACACTGGTCAGTCGAGTTTCAATTTTTTCCTGGTTGGTTAATGGTTGTAATAACCACTGACGTAGTAACCGCCCGCCCATTGCCGTATGCGTCCGGTCCAAGACCGATAATAAGGTATGCTTTTGATTACGAAAGTGATTGGGATCGACCAACTCCAAATTGGCAATGGTAGCTGGATCAAGTTGCAGATACTCATCGGTCAGAATCGGTTGCGGAGGAGACAAATGGGTAATGGTTTGTTTTTGTGTTTCAGCTAAGTACTTACGCAAAGTATCAACCACAGTGGGCGAGCCAGCAGCAGCGGCCTGAAGAGGGATAGGCAATGGATAGACGGTTAAGGGGTAATTAGCCAGGAGCTGATAGAGTTCCTTGTCTTGATATAACCTTGGATCTAGTAAGACTTCGCTGGGTTGTAAAGTGGCCACTATGCGGTGCAAGAGGTGGTGGCGTGTATGGTGGGCCAAGTTAAATTCTTGCAGCCGAACATCACCGGTACCGATGTCGGCCGCTGCTGCCTGGAGATGATTTTTTCGCTGACACAAGAGAAGTAAGTAATTGTGAGACCGACTATCGAGTGATTGCTGATCCAAAACGGTTCCAGGAGTAATAATGCGTGTCACTTGGCGTTCCACCAAGCCTTTGCCGGGTTCGCTCATTTGATCACAGAGAGCGACTTTATATCCAGCTTTAACCAACTTACTAATGTAACTGTCGACGGCGTGATATGGCACACCTGCCATCGGGATCCGTCCATCTTTACCCCGGCTGCGACTGGTTAAGGTAATTTCCAGGACATCGGCTCCTACCTTAGCATCGTCTAAAAACATTTCGTAAAAGTCGCCCAATCTAAACAGCAAAATGCAGTCGGCATACTCAGCTTTAAGTTTCAGGTACTGCTGCATCATGGGGGTGGAAAAATCGTAAGCTTCTGACATTAATAGACCACCATATCATATTCGGTAAAGGACAGGCTAGCGGTCATATCACTGGTTTAGCAGATAAAGCACACCACCTATGAGAGAAAAAACGGTCACGCCTTGTCGCAGTCTTCTTTCTGAAGAATCTTCTTTGGCTTTAGCAGAAGTAATGCCGGTGGTTTCCATTAGCCAACCGACAGCCAGAGTAGTGAAAAGTGTTACATCGATGGTGGTGCGGATAATTTTTTCTTTCATGGCTACATTTAATCATACTTTTGACATCAAAGTTATGTATAATTGCTCATCGAATACGTATTAAAAAGTGCTCTATGCCCGTCGAGAAATCTATAGTCATACGTTATACCAGTGAAACAGAAACAGTTGCTTCGCAAATTGCGAACAGCTTAAAAGATTGGCTTTTGGTCGGAGTCAGAAACAAGTTCTCTGCTACCAAGGAATTTTTGCCTAAAAACACACCGGTGACTTTGGTCGAGGATGGTGAACACTCTCGTCTTGGTTCCTTTCCCTTCATCATTTCCGTGCTTATTAAAACGTTGGCCGAAATGGAGTACTCCACCAAGGATGCTGACTTATATGTAGGCATTGGAGAAAAAAATGAACGGAGTCAAGTTCATCGGGATATGGAAAATGACACTAATTTTCTAATTGGTGTCCCCAGTCAGGAATTTATTTTGAAAGTTATAGTGAATATTACGTCACTCCTAGCCGAAGCACATAGCGAAATTCCTCAGGTAGAGCAAAGGGTTCAATTGGGAAACACCGCGGTCTACTTTGATCGCAAAAAAAATATTGAAGTAGTGACTATTAATGGGCAAGAAGTAGAGCTTGCTCCCAACAGAGCCATTTTGCTCAAAACGTTACTCAGGACACCTACTTCATATGTTAGTTATAGAGGTTTGGCTGTGGAAATCTATGGTTACCCTGCGGACAGGCGCCCAGCAATTAAGGCCCTCGTAAACTTCTTACGAATAACTCTAAATGAATACGGAAGTGACTGCGAAATTGAAGTGGGACGTGGTGTGGGCTATCGGATCAAGTTGAAATCATGACCAGCTGGACCTTAGGACTGAATTTTCTTTAGCGCGTCTTTAACCGCTGCCGGCAGAGGATATTTATTCACTTCTCTAAGCGGCACAAACTTTACCCATTCGCTGGTTTGATGATGGGGTTTTTCCAGTTCACCTGCCAACTCGGCCTCATAAAATAACTGTAGGGTTTTAAAAAACTTTTTTTCTTTTGAGTGATAAAAGTAACCTTCGGCCAGATGTACGAGCGCACCCATGGTAATATGAGCACCCGCTTCTTCCAGCGCTTCCCGCTTTAAAGCTTCTTCAAGGTTTTCCGTCAATTCGACGCCACCACCAGGAATATCGTGGAGTTTTTCTGTTTTATCTTTGATGATTAAGAGTTGGTCGTTTTTAATTACCAGGGCGTAGACTGAGACGCGCCAGCTGATCGGAGATCCATCGTACTCGATCAATTCTTCGTTAGCGTTGCGGAAGAAGCGAGGAAAGGCCATGGGGGTAGTGTAACATATGTCCCCAACTCTTGATTACCAATCACTCCGTGTCCTTAATAAACGCGTACTCCCTCATGATCCGCCGACATCCTACTGACGACCACAACTGGATCAAACTCATCTGGCCTTCGTATTCTTCTTGATCGGTGTAAAAGCGGGCTCGGCTACTTTGATCGTCAAAGTAATACAACTCCGGCACGGCTTGCAAATCCTCCCAGCCTTTAAAGCTAGCTTCGCTGGTCACGATAATGGCATTTTTAATCGTTTCCATCACCGGCTCCGG
>DASVCZ010000058.1:0-11989 GCA_036381335.1 Patescibacteria group bacterium
GTTTCATTAATTAGATGACATTGAGCAGCGATGTCACTATGTAGTAAGTACCCATCAGGAGCTGCTACCGAAAAATGAAGACCTAAGTTAGCTGCTGCTAACGCTAACGAATGAGCTACGTTATTATCCCCATCACCGACAAAGGTGATTTTTAAATCGGTCAGTGATCCCTTTACTTCTTGTATTGTTAGTAAATCTGCTAACGTCTGACACGGGTGTTCTAGATCTGATAAGGCATTAATGACAGGCACTTGTGAATGCGTACTCAGCTCCACTAACACCTGGTGATCAAACACCCGTGCCATGATGATATCTGCCATCGATGACAACACTTTTGAGACGTCAGAAATTGCCTCCCGTTGACCCAACCCAATTTCTGACGGTCCCAAATAGATCGCATGACCTCCCAGTTGGGTCATTCCAACTTCAAACGAAACTCTGGTTCTTAAACTCGGTTTTTCAAAAATCATGGCTAAGGTTTTAGAGTGCAACACTGGTTGATTCTGACCAGTAGCTTTTAACTCAGCTTTCATTTTTTGAGCCAAGATTAAGATGTTCACTATTTCGTCTTTAGTAAAATGAGAGATGGAAAGGCAATGCGGTGTCATAATTATTTTCCTATCTGATTAGCTAATTTCATTTGTAAGGTGTAAAGCTCCACAAAACCGGCACTAGCATTGACATTGAAGGCATAGCCCTCTGTGTTATTAAATGAGCTGTGCGCCAAGGCATATGGTGATTGCATGGCTACCACCGTGGCTTTACCTTTAAACAGCGACACAATCACTTCTCCCGTCACTTTGGCATTAACTTGATCGTTAAAGGCGTTCAGCGCCCACATGGCAGGATCATGCCACTTGGCTCCGTAACAGAGATAAGCCCATTTAATGTCTAATTGGGATTTGAGCTCGTTTAACTCCCGAGTGGAGACATACTGTTCCAAGGCTTTATGAGCAGAGACAATGACATGCATAGCTGGCATTTCATAGACTCCCCGGTTTTTAACACCCACCAATCGATCTTCTACTAAGTGGACAATCCCAACTCCATGGCCGCCAGCGATCTTATTTATGGCAATGATCAATTCGCTCAATTTCATTGCTTGGCCATTGAGATGAGTTGGTATTCCTTTCTCGAACTGAAGTTCAACTAACTCTGGTTCATCAGGTGCCTGGGCAGGCAACGTGTACGTCGTTAGAAATTTGTCGATAGGCGGAATTAAATGAGGTTCTTCAATTTCACCACCCTCCCAGGTCATTCCTAACATGTTGTCATCAACGCTATACGGAAAATCTATATTGGCTGGCACTGGAATGCCATGTTTTTCGGCATACTTTATTTCTTCATTTCGATCCATGTTCCATTCCCGCACTGGTGCAATGACTTTGACCGCCGGATTCAGGGCCATTAAGTACCCATCAATTCTGACTTGGTCATTACCTTTGCCCGTACAGCCGTGAGCAATGCAGGTAATCCCTTCTTTTTTGGCGACTTCAGTAGCAACTTTGGCTAAGACGGCCCGCCCGATAGGCGTCGACAAGTGATAATCACCTTGATAGGCGGCATTGGCTTTAATACCTTTAGCTGCAAACTCCTCGGCAAAAAGATCTTTAGCGTCGTAGACTATCGCTTTTTTAGCACCTAACTTCAGAGCTTTTTGCTTGACTGCTTCCAAATCGTCGTGCTGTTGCCCAATGTCAGCGGTCAATGTAACGACATCGACTTTGTATTCTTCTTGCAGCCATTTAACCATGACACTGGTATCCAAGCCTCCCGAATACAGGAGCAAGACTTTATCAATTTCGTGCGGCTTGGCTTCGTAGCTCGAAATTTTTATGTAATTACTTTTTTTCATTTTTTCTTTCTGGTGGTTGAGGTAACAAAAAAAACGCCCCTTTACCCACCAATTTTTATTAATTAGTGAATAAAGGGGCGTCTCAAAATGAGCGCGGTACCACCCTTTTCTTCACACAGTCACCTGTGTGATCTCTGTTACTTTCTCCGGTTTAAGTATCTTCTTAAACTGACAAAAGCTAATAGCGATGACGAGCTATGGTCGTCCCCGATTTTGCGAGGCTCCTTCGTAGGGCGCGACTCCTACTCCAATGGATTTAGTTAACTTGTACAGGTATTATATCACAGACACTTCCTCACCATCACGATTTCGTCGACATACTCCCCGTTGTGCAAAATAAATTCGGGAATCCTGCCCACTTCTCTAAAACCCAACTTTTTATAAAGCTCAAAGGCTCCTTTGTTAATAGCAAAGACAGTCAGGTAAATCATTCGCAATCCAGTGATAGATCGTTCAGCTTCTGCCAACACTTCTCTGGCTAGTCGCTCCCCAATCCCTCGCCCGCGATACTCGGCCGCTAAACTAATGCCCAACTCGGCCGCATGGTAACTGCGCTTTTTATTGACAGTATTGCGATGGACTCCAGCGATGCCTATCAGATTTTCTCCTGCTAGCGCCAAGAGCATCACATCATTGTGTGACTCTATCTTTTTCAACACATCTTCCAAAAAGCTAGCCTCTTCCTCTTTGGTAATTTCCTCTCCCGAAAAACGAATGTAGGTGTTTTCCTGGGATAAACGGTTGATGTACTCTGTCATTTGGTCCAGGTCTTCCGGTTTAGGGTAACGAAAAGTGATTTCTTGAGTAAAGTTTGTCATATCAATGCCTATGCCCATGGCTACTTTGTCGAGTAGCTTCACTAAACCTTGGACTAAAATACGCACCCAGCAACGTCGCAAACGGCACCGCCAACACTAGCCCAATCGACCCCACTAACGTCCGCACAATCTCTTCCGCAATCAGCTGATTATTGATCGTCACCCACAGCGGAATATCCTGACTCAAGTAAAATAACAAAAATAACGGCAGGTTAGCACCAGCATACGCCAGGACCAACGTATTGACCAAAGAAGCCACGTGATCCTTACCAACTTCTAACGAACGACTGTAAAGCTCGTCAAATCCAAGCTTTTTGTTGGCTAGCTTTAGCTGCTCGACCACCGAAATCTGCGAGACTACGATATCGTCCAGTACACCAAGAGCCCCGATGATAATGCCTCCTAGCAACAACCCCTGCAAATTAATGCTGGCGGTGGGCCCATACTGCAGGAAAAACGCCTCTTCACTGCCTAAGCCGACTAACTGTGAGAACCGGACGCTGATTGACGATAACAAGGTCACAGCCAGCAGGGTCAGGACAATGGCGCCTAAGGCTAAGTGCGACTTGATGTTAACTCCATGCGACAGATAGACGGTGACGGCGCCGATGGCCACCGCCCCCAGCAAACTAATGAGAGCGGGGTCAGCGCCATTTAAAATCTGAGGCAACATAAAACCAAACAAAATTGCTCCACTTATAACCATCCCCGCTAACGAAAATAAACCCCGGACATGGGCTACCAGTAAGACTAAGATGATAAAACCTGCAAATAAAAAGAGTAAGGTTGGCAGCCGGTAGACATCCAGGATGATGTACTCGACTTGGCCTTCGGCCATCTGTTGGGGGCTGACGATAACTTGCGTACCCACTTTTAACAACTGACTTTCTCTAAGGGGTTGGAACTCAGAACCTGCCGTGATCTCTACCGTCTTGCCGCTGTCTTTTAAGGTCACAGCCACCGTTTGGGTAAAAAAAGACGTCCCCTCTATCTCAACTTGGCTCTGCTCCACCACTTCTGTCACTGTCGCCAATGAATACTGCCCCAAAGATTGGGCCGACACTTCCAAGGGAAAGAAACTCACGCCCACCAAGGAGATCAAAAAAACTAAGAAGCCAAAAATTAACTGACGCATATCAGCTATTGTACCTCAATCATCCAGCTCACCACAGGCCGTATAGTTGTCGATGTTGGCAGTCGATTCGTGGATATTAATGGCCAGTTGCTTGTCTTCTAACTCATCGGGATCAATATCAAGAATAGTGTTTGAAAAGCCATTCTGGACGGGGTTTAAAGTGTAGGCAATCTTACCCACTCCCGGGCAGTCACCCTCATGGATGTGCGCCGGCTGGGGTTGGGTAAAAGTGCCACCCTGGAGCGTCAGCACCACTTCGGTTTGGCCAGCTTCGGTCCCCCGAATGGTCGCCTCCCCCATCTGACCAGAGTTATTGACAGATTCCAACTCAATGTCTTCATCGTTGATTTGATCGAGTTCAGATTCAGCTTCATTGACAATCGTCTGAGTGGTTTCTTGAACGTCGGTAGTGGTATCCTGATGAGTACAGGCCGCTAATACCACTCCTGAAAGGAGCACAACCAAAGCCAAAAAAAGATGTTTCATATTCATCCTCCTGTTCCTGCTATAACTCCTGACAATATGAAGTACTGACCGTGTCTACTTCTAGCATATAGTCCAGCCGAGGGTGTAATACTTCTTCGAGACTCAGGTCAACCTCCAATGGTTCTTTCTCCTCTGTGGGTGGCTCAAAAGTGAACGCTTCCATAGCTCGGTCGGCATCGGTGCAGGTCCCCAATGCCAGCCTGGCTTCCGTGTAGCCTTCGTCCATTTCAATGTATAAACGAGTGGCTTCATTGTCAGCATCTACTAGAGTAGCCTGGCCCACCACCACATCCGACACCTCGTCTATAAAGCTTAAGGTGTACGATTCGACATCCCCTAAAGGTACGCCAGCTCGAAAAGACCGCGGACTGGTATCAAGAATGGTCGCCTCCTCTACTACTTCTGCGGCGGGAGTTACCGCTGGTTGAGCATCGACAGTGGGATTACCTAAGGCAGTTTGCAGTGACGTCAGCAGTGAAATGAGCAGCATGAGTTCACTCTAACTGCTGCCTGCAACAACTTAATGAGAGGACTGTGGAGAATCCGTAAGAAGTTTTTTGATTTCTGCCAATTCTTGTTCAATTTTTGCAACTTTGCTGGCTAGATCATTCATTTCTTCTTCGGTAAAAAGCGAGAGAGGTTGGTTCACAACTTTAGCAATTTTGCGTAACGTACTTAAGCTCGGCTGCGCCCTGTTAACTTCATAGGCACTGATCGATTTATCCGAAATTTTAAGCGCTTTGGCCAACTCTTTCTGTGAGTAGCCAGCTGCAACTCGTGATGACTTAATTTTGTGACCCAAACTGGTCAAAATACGCTTCTGTGACATATTGATTGTTAGACTAATTCTATTACTATTAGATATATATGAAACTACTTGATTCTATCCCCACCCTCATCATCGAACCTAACATTTTATTGATGGAACCGTATTCTTGCCTGCCTTTCACCTACCAGGTGAATCGATATCCCAACTTAGAGTTTGCCAGCGAGTCATTTTTAACGGTTCAACCTCAACTGGTAATGTTAAGTGCGAGTTTCTCTCCTACTCATATTATAACCTTTTTAGAAAAAGTCAAAAACGAATCGGTGGAAGCAGCCGAATTAATTCCTATTATCTTCGTCATTGATCTGGAAAACCCGTTAAGCTTTATTCCCGGCACCACTTGGGGCAAACAAATTGGGGTCATCACTAGCCTCTCTTCCCCACCTGAAGTCTATGCTACGCTGCAGCGAGTCTTAACTCCGGCTTAAAACTGCTCGCATTTTGCCACCTTCTTGCCACCAAAGGTTGTTACACTCGACGATATGAAAAATATTCATTCTCTTCCCAGGTATCAAAGACCGCGCGAAAAACTAGCAGAATTGGGACCGACCAACCTAACTGATGTGGAGTTAATGGCGCTCTTATTGGGCTCTGGCACCCAGCGATACCCGGTTTTGCAGTTGGCAGACCAGATTTTAAAAACCTTTGATCATCACCGATTACAGTCGGTGCAGATGGAACATTTGACTCAAATTCCTGGCCTGGGTCAGGTGCAAGCTGGCAAGGTATTGGCTGCTTTAGAATTGGGGAAACGTTTAGTGACTGATCGGCGCCACCCTCAAATTCTCCAAGCCCAAGATGTACTGCGGGAGGTTCATCACATTCGTCACACCCAGCGGGAACACTTGGTGGCCTTGTATTTAAATGCCCGCAACGAAGTCGTTCACAAAGAAATTTTGACCATCGGTGGTCTCAATTTCAATAATTTGGAAATCAGAGATGTATTTGTGCCGGCTTTTAAACACCCGTGCATGGGGGTGATTCTGGCCCATAATCATCCTTCAGGTGACCCTACTCCCAGTGATGACGATAAAAAAATGACCTCGGATATCCAGAAAGCGGGTGAACTGCTGGGCATTCGGGTCATCGATCACTTAATAGTCACGGGAGTCAGTTGGAGTTCGGTGCTGGCGCCAACGCCAGACGGCAAAGCCCACGGCCAACAGCAGTAAGAGTGCCAGGCCCACTTTCCCGAGTGTGCTCCGGATTGAGGGTCGCTCCGCGCCTGGTTGTAACTCTGCTGGCAAAGGCACGATTGAGGGCCTGGGCGCTGAAGTAGGTGACGCTGGCGGCCGCGGGCTACTCACAATCGAAGACCGAGTAGCCGGAGAGGGATCTATCTGGACTTGAGCCGCGACCGTACTTGCTTGAGGATCGATAATTACGTTGGCAGTCACTCTGGGCGACGGTGACGGCGATGGTGATGGCCGGACCCCTCCGGTACCCACGGTTGTTGTTGGCCGAGGTGTAGGTGAAGCCGGATTGCGACACTCAGTGTTTTCTAGATTCTGGGGATTACGACAAAAATTGTAGTAGCAGGTAAAACCAGCGGCACACTCGCGCGTATCCGCACAGTACTGATTACACTGACGCTGCAAACCCAAGTCCGGTTTGGAACCGCATTTTTCATCTTCTTCATCTTGAGGGTCGCGACAGCGACCCTGAAAACAAATATACTGGGATTTACACTCAGTGTCGGTAGCACAGTTCAGATTGCACTCTTTTTTGCCGTCATCTTCGGAGCCCGAGCTGGCCGGCGGTGACGGCTCTACCACCTCAATGGGAAATAAGCCCAATCCCTGACCTTCAAAATGCAACGCAATATCTGGCCGGGTGTAACTAGCGATATCGCTCTTACTTTGGTCATACTTGATCACTACATCTCTAAATTGCGTCGGCGCCAGGACAATTCTGCCTAAAGGCAGTCGTGCATCTTTAGTAGAAAATAGTTGTGAGACCCCAATATCAGAAAACCAGACAAAGTGAAAAACAACTTGGTTATCAACCGTTTTTAAAGATTGAGTAATGGGCACCAAACCAGAATGGCTCACTGTCTCCAACTTGACTTCAGCTAAAGGAATGCCTTCGATCGTCCCCCACAGTTCAAAACCACTCAACTGCAGCCCATTCGAATTCAGAGTCAGATCCACTTTCAAAGACTTCCCTTTTTCTACCCCACCTGGAATCTCAGTCATACCAACATTGACTTGGTTAGGCAGTGGAGCAGCTTCGGAGCGAGGATCTTGAGATTGAGATAACCGGCGATTTTGAGCCACTATTCCCCAGCCCACGATGCCTAATCCCAGGAAGATAAAAAAAGCCGCTAAAAATTGTTGCCACTTATATACCATTTTGGGTACGGAAATCTTGTAAAAAGATGTTGTAGTCCTCGATTGTAGTCTGACAGTCTTTATTTAAGTCAGAAATTTTATAGGAAGTACAAGGGGTGGGGCTAGGTGAAACCGTAGGTGAAGGACTAGGTGTCATCACCGCCGTCACGGTAAAACTGTCGGTGTTACTGCAGGAGTTAGAATTACTACACGTAATAGTGTAAGTGCCACCCTGAGTGATTCTAAAATTTCTCATTTCCGGTGCCGCCGGTAACTGAAGGGCCGTCGTTCTACCATTCAGGACCACTTTGCCTGTTAATCGTCCTCCAGACAGCAAGGCCGAACCATTTTTGGCAAAACAATTGATATCAATGGCTTCCCCGACTTTGACTTGCAGTGAGCCACCATCAACCCAAGGCGTATCTTGCCCGGTATACTTCCGGAACTGAGTATTAACCGGAGCTTGATTACAGCTGGCAGCTTGGGGACGAATATCTTGCCTTTGGGAAAGCGTCTCTAACACAAAGTAAAGCCCCATTAATAAAAAAGAAAGACCAACTAAAGAAATAAGAACAAATCGCTGTTTCATACTCTCAGCATAGCGTATATCAATCACGGTTGTCTATCAGCTGCCTATAATTCAGCAGTAAATTATTTTGGAGAAAAAGCTCTTTTTCAACTCTAGCTTCTGCCGCTGACCAGCGGTGATGAAGGTCATCCATTAGTTCGTCGTAGTCCACTCCATCAACGTTGAATCTAAACACATACCACTGGTCCCCCACCGGAAAAATAAACGCCACCTCTTCTAAGTACCGTCCTCCCTGTTCATCATCCTCCCAGATTGCTCTTTCTAAAGGCATAGCAGGCAGATTCTGATCTTGTGGTAACTCGGTGTACGTAAAAATACCACTGTCTTTTAATAATTGCAGCGCTCGCGTAGTGTGACTGCCTGCTTCATTCTCTGATCCCACCTTCATTCTAAAATTCTTAAAATACTGGAGCAGGCTGCTGTCAAACTTTCTTTCAGTACGCTGATAATGAGAAACAAAGAAAGTAATTACTTGCTGTAATTTTTTTAAAATCTTGAGTTCTCGCTCAACGGCTAACTCTGCAGCGAAGTACGTTAGGGCTTCAGATTGATGTAACAATTCAACGTTGCTTTCAATTAAATCTGTTAGCTGTGCGTGAACTTGATCAAGTCGCTGGCGGATTTTCTCCAGGTCAAGTTCAAAGTGATAATCATGAAACGTGTCCCCATCTTGGTGAACTCGCGCCCACACGGAGTATTGATCGTGGTGGTGCAAAATTTTGATCTGCTGATTGGGAGATTTTTGCTGGTAACTCACCACTTCTGTCCACTCTTGCTTGGCAGGCTCCAGTTGGAGCAGGCCCACAGCCAACCAGACCCAGATCAAATCCCCGAAGTTCTTTTCCAAGTTCCCTAACCCTTCTTGCTGAAGCAGTGACAACAGTGCTTGGGCTGTTTGTTGATGATGAGCAGGGCGCTGCTCGAGAGACAGCAGTAAGTCCCTGACCCGAGACAGGAAAGTTGTTTCTTTGTAGTACGTCAACACGTCATGGACCACCCGCCGCCGGTCTTCTTGTTGGCGTTTTTCTACTGTCACCACTTCGGTTTCAGGAGCGCCTGTGGGATCAGCTGGGTCTGGCTGAATTCGTTCAGGGTTTGCCATAGATTAATGTGTGACTTTTTGTCCCGACTCCGTATCTTCGACTTTGTAGCCTAAAGAGTACAGTTCATCACGTAATTCATCGGCGCGCTGCCAGTTCTTGTCGTCTCGGGCGCGTTGACGGTCAGCAATTAATTTTTGAACCGCTGCGGGCAAAGTTTTGGTTTCTATGGATCCGGCCTCATCTGCTTCTAACTTCTCTAACCCTAAGCCCAAGACTTGGTCAAACTGGTAGAGAAGCCTGAGTTTTTCTTGGTTACTCAAGGTTTCGTCCTTCAACACCTGCCACATGACAGCCAGTGCCTCCGACGTGTGCAGATCATTTTCCATAGCTTCAAAGAAGCGGGTCAGGTAGTCTTGTTCACCAGTTGAAGGTGAAGTCGATTGAGCCGATGCCTCTGTCTCTGGCCCTCCAGCTGCGTGCAGTTCCATGACTTTGGTTTTCAAACGATTCCAAGTTTTTTGTGAGCCTTCTAAAGCGGCCCAAGTAAAGTTCATCTCCGATCGGTAATGACCTGTCAAGAAAAGTAATCGTAAGGCCATGGGGTCAAAATTTCTTTGTAAAATGTCATCAATGGTGTAAAAGTTACCCAGAGATTTGCTCATTTTCTCACCTTCGATTTGCAAAAAGTTATGGTGAACCCAATACTTAACGAACGGTTTTTTGCCCGTAGCCGCCTCTGACTGAGCAATTTCATTGGCATGGTGGACGGGAATGTGGTCGATGCCGCCGGTGTGGACATCGAGCTGGGGGCCGATCTTGGCCATGGCCATGGCAGAACACTCAATGTGCCAGCCAGGAAAACCACGTTCTGACCAGGGACTGGGCCACGACATGGCACGATCCTCGCCGGGTCGTTCAAACTTCCAGAGCGCAAAGTCAGTGGGGTTGCGTTTGCCGGGTACTGTTTCCACCCGGGCCCCTTCCTTGAGATGCTCAATATCTAGGCGCGCGAGCGCGCCGTAATCGTCGAGTTTACTAGTATCGAAGTAGACCCCGTCACCGTCAATGATATAGGTGTAGCCTTTGGCTTCCAGGGTTTTAACCAGCTCGATTTGCTCCGCAATATACTCAGTGGCGCGCGTACTGTGGTCTGGCCGTAGATTGCCCATCAGGTCCATACTCCGCCAGAAATATTCCTCGAACTCGCGCGCCACATCCCAGACACTTTTATGGTACTTTTTGGCACCTTTTTCTAGCTTGTCTTCCCCAGTATCGGCATCAGAAGCCAGATGCCCGACATCAGTTACATTTTGGACAAACGTGACTTCATACCCCGCATGTCGCAGGGTTCTGATCAGCACGTCATCCATGGTGTACTTACGCAAGTGTCCCAAGTGAGTAAAGTCGTAGACGGTGAAACCACACGCATATAACCCTACTTTTTTATCCTGCAAAGGCACAAACTCTTCTACTTGTCGCGACATGGTGTTATAGAGTTTCATATTTTTTCTTTCCGTGGTTACCTGCTATTGTACTGCATTAGCACGATTCTGGTATAAAAAAACCTCCTGGTGAGGAGGTGGCGTTTTGTGGTATCGATTATTTATTGACTAGAAAAATTTTTAACACGCATCACGGACTCCTCTTTTTAAACTAGGAGTGGAACAACAAAAAATGGCGGTAATTACTAGACGTTTCATCTGTTTGGTAGTGTACCACATTAATTGGCCGACGAAGGACCACCCAGCTTCTTCCGATCCTGTTCCAACTTAGCCACTGCTCGTTGTTTACCACTGCCACCAGGACCCACCGGCCCTTTTTTGGGCGACGACGGCGGAGCAATACTTTCTGCTTTTTGCTTTTCCTCCTCTTGTCTACGTCGTTCTTTTTCTTCCTCTTCGGCTTTTTTCTTCTGCATCTCTGCCTGGTATTTTCGTTGGGCTACTTGTTGTTCCTCTTGAGTCAGTTGTTGCCATCGTTGATGGAGTTGTTTCTTTTTGGCTTGAGTTTGAGGATCTTCCTGAGTGTTGATACCAAGCAAGGCATTGATATCAAAAATGCTGGCTAGTCCTTTGAGAATATCTGTAGCAGGTCGAACTACCAACTCCTCGGGTACTGTCCCTAAAGCGCGAGGTTTGACTGGCTGAGCCTGAGTTTGTCCAACCGCCTCCGGAGCTTGGGCGGCCGTTAAATCCTGCTGAGCCTTCTGCCCACCTTGACCCTGTTGCACCGACTGCTGCTGATTCGTTCCCTGCTGAGCCAAACTTTTCTGCTGAGCTGCTTGCATCATGGCCTGCTCGTCCAGATGCTCGCCAAAATCACCAAGGCCTTGGTTAAAACCTCCTCCCATCCGGGGTCTAGAAGTTGGGGCAGCTTGTGGCATAGTTACTTAAATCTTAGTATGCTCGACTTGGCGGATTTCATAGCCTTGATTGTCTGATTGATGTTGCTCTTCTTGATGTTGTTTTTCCGTTTTTTGGCGGACAGTTTCTTGATACTGAGGTGTCTGATATGCCTGCTGTAACTGGCTCAACTGCTGTTGGATTTGTTCTTGATCTCGCTGCCGCGCCGCCGCTTCTTGAGCTGCCAACGCTTGCTGTTGGGCTTGCTGAGCCTGTTGCTCTTGCAAGGCTAGCTCTGCGGGCGAAGGACCACTCGGTGCGGCTGCATTTCCTGGTCCCCCACCGCCGCCTAAGTTTTTACTCTCATTTAAAATTTCTTCCAAAACATCTAGCGGGCTCTTTTGCTGGCCTGGATCAGTTGAAGGCGTGGAAGATGGAACGGAAGGGTCAACCATAGCACTACCATACACTACTTAGGGCTAGTAGGTTAAGAGGAAAATCTCTGAACCATGGCTTACGTTAAAGCTGGCCGGTACTTAGAATCACGGTTGACCGTCATCCGCTT
>DASVCZ010000059.1:0-5019 GCA_036381335.1 Patescibacteria group bacterium
GGTTTACACCATGGGGCGAATGGATAAGGTGGTGGGACCAGGTTGGCGCTTTATCATTCCTATCTTTCAAACCTTTCGGAAGGTCGACATCCGGACTAAAGCCGTGGACGTGCCCAAGCAAGAGACCATTACTCGCGACAACGTCTCGTGCAAAATGAACGCAGTTATTTACTACAAAGTCAGCGACTCGGAAAAAGCTATAAATGAAGTTGAAAACGTGTTTTGGGCGGTGTCACAGTTAGCTCAAACTACTATGCGCCGGATTGCGGGTGAGGCGACTTTAGATGAACTGCTCTCCAATCGCGAAAAAATTGCTAAAGAAATCTTAAAAGCGGTGGACATTACCACTGACGCCTGGGGTATCGATGTGGAAGCGGTGGAACTCAAAGACATCGAGTTGCCTGAAAGCATGGTCAGAACCATGGCCAAGCAGGCGGAGGCTGAACGAGAGAAGCGCGCCACCATTATTAGTTCTGAAGGTGAAGTGTTGGCAGCTGAGAACTTAATGAAAGCGGCTAAGATGATGGCTGGTACCCCTGGGGCTTTGCACTTAAGAACGCTCAATTCGATCAACGATATTTCTACCGATCAATCCAACACCATTGTCTTTGCCGTGCCGATGGAGATGTTAAGAGCGGTGGAAGGATTAGCTAAGAAGCTGGGGAAGTAAATTAATCGGCAGCGGTTTCGCTTAACTTTGGTTGGTGGGTCACATCTGCACTCATTGTGGTTGTTTTGTCGGAAATACTGAATTTATCAATCTGCCATAAAATCTTTTTTTTAGTAAAATCATCAATTCTATACCCAATGAAGCTCATGACAATTGATCCCAAAAAAATCAGGGGAAATTTACTTAAATATTCTGGTAATTTGTTTTGATCAGTGACAGCTTGAATGGCTTCGCTGATATTGCTACGGAGGCGGTCCATATAAGCAATGTAAAACTTCGCAAAGTTCTCTGGATCCGCTGCCAAGATAAAGGCCATGTTGATATCACTGATAAGCTCTGAAGAATGGCTGGATAAGACAGCTAAAATTTCGATAACTAGGTTGGTCCTTCCCATTCGTTCTTCATTCAGATTGATTGTCTCTTTCTTGACATCTAATCCTACTTGAGTGATAAATCCATTGGCCAGCCGATTGACAGCATCGTCGGGAGTAATTTCTTTAAGTAATTGCTTAGGCATAAAATGATCTCTACATTTTAGTTAGTACGTGTAAGAAGAGGACATTTTATGTGTAATAAATAAGTATGTAAAGAAGCAGTTCTTACAAAAATAAAAGATGGTATACTCGCCGATATGAACAAAACTCCTGAGAATCTGCAGCCTAATTTAGACGTTTTTGAAGTCAACGAGAGTGAGGGCGGAGGAGAGTACCTGACCACAGAAGAGATTGTGGATATGTTTCACAATGCTAATTGGTGGCGATGGTCGGTTGAGATGTGGCAATTGTATCTCGACTCTTTGACCGAAAGAAAATTCGACGACTTAAGCTTGGGAGAAAAGGCGCTCAAAATCTATGGGGAGGAAGTTCTGAAAGCCGATAATGTGGCTCTGACAGCTCAGAATGACAAAGGTAGAATTGACTGGATAAATCACTTTTATTCAGTAGCTAAGAGTAGTCAATCGGCGGCTTAGTCTTTACACCCCCACCAAGTACTTAGCACTCCAGGGAACGTAGTTGGAGTAATATTCTTCTTCGCGGATGACGTTGCCATCTTTATCTTTGACAATGTTTTTAAAGCGGGCCTTAACACCCCCGACAGACCAGTCGATTTGGCGGCGAACCCCAGGGGGGAGAGATGGATCAGGAATAAAGACAGGAGCGGGCGCGGGACGCGCATCCCAGACCTCGTGGTCCACGATCTCGGTAGTCCGGCCATCACTCGTGCCGTAAAGTTCCACCTTCATGTATAAGTCTTCGCTATCAGTTTCCATGTACACCAGCACGTGATGGCCGGTGTCGTTAATAAAGCGCAAGTCGACATCACCGGCATAGACAGTGGCATCAATCCCTGGCTTAGCGTTTAACTCGTAGTAGCTGACGCGATAACTGTGCGCCTTGCGCTTTGTCACCGGCAAGCCCGCGTTCAAGACCGCCCTAAAAAGAGTGGTACTGACTTGGCAGACACCACCACCATCGCCCAGCTCGGTCCGGCCGTTTTTAATGACGTAGGCCGGTTGAAAACCAGTCGCCCGTGAGACTTCGCCCAAGGCTTTATTAAACGAGAACTCTTGATCGGGAGGGATAATCATCAGATTAATTTTTTTAGCCGTGTGAGCCACGTTATGAATCCGAGTTGGGATCGAGTGATCGTACTCACTGTCACCGAAGCCGATCAGTTCTTTAATCCCTAGATTGTTGGTTTCTTCTAGAGTCAGAGTGGGTTCAGTAATGGTCAGTTTGAGAGCGATGGGTTCTTTGGTGGTGGCTGATTCTTCGGTCGGTTGGGCTGTATCTTCACTTTCGCTCAGCTTTTGCGCTTCAGCTTCTAAGGCAATTAATCGTGTCACCAACTGTCTGTACGTCTCTTCTCGATCCAGCTCCAAGCCATTGCGGTGGGGCTTAAAAGTAGTGACGGCCAATGTTTCAGGGTTGTATTCAAACTGGGCGTCCTGGGTTGGTCTATTGACTGCGGCCGCAAGCTCATCGAGTTGGCGTTGTAACATTTCTTCTTGATAGAGATCGGGAAAGGCGAGAAGAGAAATGAGAATTTGATCGTGTAACGTCCGAGTGATGTTTTCTTCTTTAGCGGTGAAAGTTATTGATTCACCAATTAATTTTTTAGCGCGCTCACCTGCTTGTACCACTTGCTCCTCACTTAACTCGCCGGCAGTGGAGGCAATGGGCGTGGTCAAGATCAAGTTTTGGGCTACAGGTTGCATCTGTAGCTCTTGAAAAACTTCGTCGCTTTTTACTTTGCGGCCAGGCTTGCCAGGATGAATAGTCAGCGAATCCGGAGTATTTGAATAGAGAAGTTCAGCCTGAGGAGCCTCTCCTTCAATATTTACTTTTTTCGAGTACTCTGCAATAAATTGATGCAGTTTTTCTTGGTCGTACTTGACCCAAGACTGAACGGTCACGGGATTGATTCGCGTTTGAATAATGGTGACCAGGCGGGTTAAAAGAAAGCCAGTGCGGCCAATAGCGTAGGCTTCATCCAGTGATTCCAAGTACGAATAGGTAGCTGCCAGCTCGGCAGAAGATGAACTGAGCTGGATGTCATCTACCTGTAAAGTGATGCTATGAGCTGGCGGGGCTGGGGCGGCTTGAGTCAGGCGAATTAAGGCTTCATCTTTGGTCAGGCCGGAAAGGTCAACGCCATCTAAGTATATTCCCTGATAAAAGCGGCCTTGGTAACTAGTAAAAAACCACAGGCTGGCCCCGGCACCCACGACCAATAAACCTAAGGTTAAGCCAATCAACCAAGATTCAATTTTTTGTACCATTATGCTTTCGTTGGCCTGCCATTATCGTATTGTGTAACAGGTCTATTTTGGTCATAATAGTATACTTTAAGAATTAGAAATTAAGAATTAACGAATGCCCGACGTTCCGCTGCCCAAACCAACTACTCCTGTGCCGCCAGCTGCTCCTGCGTCTACTCCCACGTCGACTCCTCCGCAACCAGTGACGCCTCCGTCAGTTCCTCCGCCATCTCGGCCGAGTGCCCCTCCTGCGCCAACAGCTGCCGCTCCGGAAGCGGCTCCGCCGCCATCGGCTCGCGTTGCCATGCCAACGCCACCGCCGTCAACAACCCCCAAGCCAGGTGCTCCTGTGCCCGGTGCTCCCGTTCCACCTCCCATGCCGGCTCGTAGCACCGTTCCCCAGCCATCCATTGCCGAAAAGCCGACCCCGACGCCTGCCAAACCGGCTAAGCAACCTATCTTTGCCACCTTGACCAGCAACCCGAAACGATTTTTACCGTTTGCCTTAGGTGCATTGGTGTTGGTGGGGGTAGTAGGCTTTTTGATGTACTATTTCTTAGGCCGGGGTGGTTCACAAAGCGTCACCGACCACACTACTCCTGGCAGCAACCGCCAAACAGTGCCAGCCACCCAAACCACCCTTACCTATTGGGGGTTATGGGAGCCAAACGATGTGTTGGATCAAACCTTAAGAGATTTTGAACAACAAAATCCGGGTGTCAAAGTTCAGTACGTCAAGCAGTCTCACCTGGATTATCGCGAGCGGCTGCAAACGGCCATTGCTTCTCAAAATGGGCCCGACGTTTTCCGCTTTCATGCTTCGTGGGTGCCGATGCTGAAGGCAGAACTGGCAACTATGCCCAGTAGCGTGATGAGCTCTTCAGAGTATCAACAGACATTTTATCCCATTGCCTTCCAACAACTTCAAAATAATGGCCAAATTGTGGGAATTCCTTTGATGTACGATGGGCTAGCTCTGTATTACAACAAAGCTCACCTGCAAGCGGCCAACGCCCAGCCTCCAGAAACCTGGGCCGAGCTCAAAACACTGGCCAGCCAGCTAACTATCCGCTCCACCGACGGCATGACTCGTGGTGGCCTGGCTATCGGCAACGCTGCTAACGTGGAACACTTTACCGATATCATTGGCTTGCTGATGCTCCAAAATGGCGCCGATCCCAGCCAACCAACCGGCAAAGCCGCCACCGAAGCGCTGACGTTCTACACCAATTTTTATACCAAAGATAAAGTTTGGGACGAAAACTTGCCGAGTTCAACGGTAGCTTTCGCCCGGGGTGAAGCCTCGATGATGTTTGCTCCTAGCTGGCGAGCTTTAGAAGTCAAAGCCCTTAACCCAGAGTTAGATTTTGGCATTGCCCCCGTGCCCAAATTGGGTACCGAAAAGATTGCCTGGGGTTCGTATTGGGCAGAAGGCGTCAACAGCAAGAGTCGAAATCGCGATGCGGGCTGGAAGTTGCTCGACTATTTGAGTAGCAAAGAGGTGCAGCAAAAACTGTATGCCTCCCAATCGGAAGTGCGGGCTTTTGGTGAACCTTACTCCCGAGTTGACCTCAGTAGTACTTTAGCC
>DASVCZ010000060.1:0-9115 GCA_036381335.1 Patescibacteria group bacterium
GGTATTGTACCATAAGGCGTACTTATGACAAATAGCTCAAAATCTGAAAATGAAAACAAGAGATTAATCCCTCGGCCTGGATCAGCAACCGAAATTGAAGGCCTAAGCCAAGGACAGGTGTTAAGGGAGCTGGTCAAGACAATCACCACCTTTTTGGAAAATGACACTATTGATGATAAAAAGAAGAGAGTTGGCCTTCTCCTCTTGATGCAAACCTATGCTCCTGAGCTTTCCAGAGTAGTTGGAACTGACGAAACTAATCAGAAAACTTCCTTAGTCGTGAAAAGTTTGGAAAAAAGAAGTTCAGTTGAAGTACCCCTTGATGCATCTATTGAAGAGTTAGATGATTTGATTAGTTATATCCTAGGAAATCCTCACTCCTTTATCTTAGAGTTAACGTAAAGCTAACGACAATTCTAGAACGACAAATCGACACAGTTCTCCAGCAAACACACCACGGTCATTGGACCTACCCCTCCTGGTACAGGAGTAATAAACGAGGCTTTTTGAGAAACGCTGGCAAAGTCGACATCGCCTTTCGGTTCTCCCACATCGATGACTACTCCCCCCTCTTTAACTAAGTCACCAGTGATTAAATTCGGCTGGCCAGTGGCGGAAATAATAATATCAGCGTCCAGTAATTTCCTCCCATCTACTACTCTCTGTCGTAAGTCGGCGCTGCCGATCATTTCTACATCCACTCCTCTATTTTTGAGCTCATAGTAGAGAGGTTGACCTAAGATATCAGACTTTCCCACAATGATGACTCGTTGACCCTCAAAAGTTGGACTGCTCTCCCCCATTATTTCCAGCACCGCTTTGGCGGTAGCCGGCATGACTTTACCTTCAGTTTGCCAAGCTCCGTTTTTAATAGCCGCCAACGTCTCAGGGTGGAGCCCGTCTACGTCTTTGCTGATTTCCAACTGGCTGGTTTGTAACTGCCACCACACGTTAAAAGCTTGACTGATAGATTTGGCGTCACCTTCTAAGCGGTTAAGTTCAACCCAAGTTTTGCGCCATGGCTTTTGGATGATGATGCCAGTGATACTAGGGTCGGCGTTCAATTCTTGGATTTTGACAAGCACCGGTTCCACCCCATTTCGCATCGAAAATTGATGCACCTCGTACTCAATACCTATTCGCTCAGCAGCTTCTTTCTTTAAGCGAGTGTACAAAGCGCTGCCAATATCTTCTGTATACAAAATAGCAGCAATTTTAAGCTTTTTACCCTGTGCAACAAGTTTGTCTACATCTGTTTTTAAAGCACTTAACTTTTCTTCTGCTCGCTTGTTACCGTCGAAAATAATCATATCAGGGTATTATAGCAGTCATGATTAGATGACAGCCCGTCAGAGACACCGTCACCACTTTCGTTAATTAATAGTAAAGAATAGATTAGGTGGATCTGAGAATGAGATCAAAGAAAACTATCTATTACGTTGAGAAATTGAATGTAGAGTCGAATGTGTCTGGAATCTAATGTGACTGCTATGGTAGCACTAGGGCTTTGATTCTATTAATATTTTCCTCATCAGGACCCGTTCCGTCTAAGCCCGGCACTTCTGTAATGATAGGAATATCTTTAGCTTTGTTATACGTCAGGAAATACTTTAAATCGGCAGTGGGAATCACCCCTGCGCCAATATTCTGGTGTCGATCGCGTCCTGAAGCAAAAGGATCCTTACTGTCGTTGACATGGAGACACTTAAGTGTGGACCAGAGATCTAAATCCGTAATCTCCTCAATGGCGGTTTTTTCTTTACTGGTAGCTGAGGCGACCTGATCTGAACTTTTCACTTCCCCCAAGGCGTACCCGGCTGCATGTAAGTGACAGGTATCGGCACACCACCCCAACCGAGGTGATTTGACCGCATCTAATAACCACCTAATCTCCTCCAACCTGTTGCCTACTTTTCCGTTATGGCTGGCTGCATTTTCAATCAGGAAAGTAGAGTCAGCTGGAGAATCATCTAAAATTTCTTTAATCGATGTCGCTACTTGTTCGCGCACCGCTTCCCATCCTCGCCCTTGGTGACTGCCCACATGTACTACTACCCCACTGCCTTTCAACAAAGAATCAAAGCTCAAATCATGTTTTAAAACCCGAACTGATTTTTCCCTCAATTCGGGTTTTTCTGAGGCCAAATTAACCAAGTATAATGCGTGTGTAAAAATTGATGAAACAGATAATTCTCGTTGTTTTGAGAACACTTTATCTACATTGATTTGATCTAAAGGCTTCCGTTGCCAAACCCGTGGACTTCCCGAAAAAACTTGGACACAGTTCGCGCCCATAGCGGCGGCTTTGGTGACGGCGTTTTCTACTCCGCCGGCTGCTGATACGTGGGCTCCAATTAATCGTTTCATAGATGAAGTATACTATGGTCATGCAGAAATCCAACCTCCATGGTTTGGCCGTTTTCTACGAAGACCAACGCGAATTCCATTCCTTAAAGAACGAAATTTTTACCCAGCATACCTATTACGTGGAAATAGAAAATCCTCAGCCAGTGATCATTGATGCCGGGGCCCACATTGGCTTAGCTACGCTCTACTTTAAAAAAATGTTTCCCGGAGCCAGAGTTATAGCCATTGAGCCCCACCCGGCTAACCTTAAGGTGTTGGACCTAAATGTCTTTGAAAACCGACTGGAAGAGGTGACGATTGTGGCAGGCGCACTGGTCGGAACCAAGGAAGCGGACGGCAATCAAGTGGTCCTGCACGGTGATATTGGCCATGAATGGTTGAGCACCACCAGCGTCCATAAAGGTGCCTGGACCGGAGACCAACAGACCCAAAAATTGCGCGTTAAGAGCTACGAACTGAGTCAGTTCTTGACGGAGCCAGTTGATGTCTTAAAAATGGATATCGAAGGCGCAGAACAAGAGGTGCTCAGTGCTGCCAAAGATCAGTTGCCAATGATCAATCACCTCTTCGTGGAGTTCCATCCCCACCCTGAACAATCGTTGGAAAAAGTGGTCAGCTTACTAGAAAATGCTGGCTTTAGGCTCACTTTTAGCAAAAAAGGTAAACCCGTGCGCCAGGCTGAAGCCACGGGCTTAGTCATAATTGAGGGTGTAAGAGCTGTTTAGTTAGCTTATTTTCTTCTTTTGATAGCAAATAGTCTTTCATATCGTGAACATTGCTGAACTTGAGATAGGGACTCTAACATCACTCCTCCCCTCTCTCCTTTCTGCCACCTCATATGGATAAGCAGTGGATTTTGATCGGCCACTACAATAGTTGCCAAATGCAGTTGTTGAGCTTGCCGACAATCTGGCCGCTTAGAAGGAATCCACTCTGCCCTACCTAAGAAAAGCACGTCTCCGGGTCTCTCTTCTCCTCTTTTCACTTCTTGAAGAAAGTTTGTGTCTGCATAAAGCTCGCTTGATCTCATCCACCGAGGCAAGACCCATCCAAAAAGTTCTTCCCATACCAAGTGAAAAAAAAGTTGACAATTGAGACCATCAGTCCACAGGTCATCTACATTAACTTCTGAGAGTGGGCCATGCGCTTTTTTATAGGGAACATCCTGGAGAGTATCCACCAAAAAGCGGGCATTCCGTTCCACACAATTCATGGCTATCACTCCCAAGTGAACAGAGGGAACTTGGTGGCAAAGGCCGTCACGTCTTTTCGGATGGCTAACAGGCGTTTGTCTTTAATGGCTTGCTGGCGGAACTGCTTGATGAAGGCCGACCGCTTGGCTTTTTCCTGAGGCAGCTCGTGGTCTTTAACCAGATCTACCACCTGCACTATCCAGTCAGCAACTTGGCGCATGTCGTTTTCCTTTAGGCCGCGAGTGGTCACGAGCGGCGTCCCTATTCTCACTCCAGAGGGATAAAACGGTGAGCATGGTTCATGCGGAATCGAGTTGCGATTGGCATAGATTCCTGCTACATCCAGCGCAAACGCCACTTGAGTCCCCAGTCCATAGCCTTTGTCGGTCAAATCTAGAACCATTAAATGATTCTCAGTCCCCTGCCCTACCAGCTTAATGCCCTGGTCCATTAATGACTGGGCCAACACCTCAGCGTTTTTGCGCACTTGTTGAGCGTACTTCTTAAATTCTGGCTTCATCGCTTCGGCGGCGGCAATGGCGATCCCAGCCGTAGTCGCGTTATGGGGACCACCCTGCAACCCAGGAATGATAGCCGCATCTATTTTCTTGCCCAACTCGGCGTCTCGCTTTAATCCTCGCTCTGTCACTAAAATCATAGCCCCTCGGGGCCCTCTGAAGGTTTTGTGCGTTGTCGACATAATCACATCTACATGCGGCACCGGTGAAGGATGCTCCCCCGCCACCACCAATCCAGTAATGTGAGAAATATCAGCCACCAACCAAGCACCTACCATATCGGCAATTTTTCTGAATTTTTCAAAATCTAAAATAAAAGGATAGGCCGTAGTCCCACAGTAGATAACTTTAGGCTGGTGTTCTTTCGCTAATTTTTCTACTTCGTCAAAATCAATGCGAGCATTTTTATCGACTCCGTATTGAACTGATCTGAAGTACTTACCACTAAACGTCACCTGAGGATGCCCATGGGTTAAATGCCCCCCACTGGCCAAAGCTAAACCGAGAATGGTATCTCCAGGTTCCATCAGCGCAAACTGAATGGCACTGTTGGCCGGCGAACCAGAGTATGGTTGCACATTCACATACGGCACGTCAAATACTTTTTTTATCCGATCCTGAGCTTCTCGCTCAATCTCATCGATAATCTGGTTGCCTTCGTAGTAACGGCGGCGCGCATACCCTTCCGAGTACTTACTATTGAGCACAGACGATAGGACTTGGGAAACCTCTGGTGAAATATGGTTTTCAGATGGAATTAACCCAATCATCTCCTGTTGGCGCTGCTCTTCTTTTTCAATTAATTCAAAAATGTGATCTTTCATGAATTCCCTTCTGCTGGATGCTAAAAATAGATATGGTCAGTTACTGTAACTTACCACGGTTGGTGGCCGGCGGCCAACGGAGAAACGAACTATATGGTAGAAAATGCGAGCTGGAAGGAAAAGGAGGTTTTGATCATGGCTGTAAAATAACTCGGTCATTATCATTAAGCACTTTAATAGTAACACAAGAAAACGTTTTTACACCTAGTGACCTGACATACTCTAGTCCACCTTGAAAAAGCTTGTCAAACATAACGGCGAAACCAACCACTTCTACCCCTTTTTCCTGCAATCCCTGAATAATTTGATAAGCAGTCTGCCCAGTGGCACAGACGTCATCGATCAGCAAAACTCGATCGCCTTTTTTGACAAATGAGAGCGTAATGCCGGAGAAAACATCAATGCCGCCTTTACTAGAGGTATAAGAGCGGATTTCCTGGCGACACACATCTTTCCAAACCGCCGGAATATGTTGATCTTTGCGGGAGCTGTGCAGGCGGACATCACCCGGCATAGTTAACGAAACCGCAGTGGCTAAGTAGACCCCAGAATGAGGAATGCCATGAATAACTTCGATACCATCACTTTGAAATTCTTCGACAATGAGAGTGGCCCCGGCTTTCAGGACGCTCGGTTTCATCCGCAAGTTAAAAGAAGCTGCCGAGACGTAGCCTTTTTCTAGATCGACAATGTGGGCTTCGCGGAGGAACTCTGCTTTGAGAAATTGTTTTGCTTGGTTCAACTCAGCCATAGAGGCTTATTGTACAAGGGTAGCTTTATCAAAGGAATGAGCAGTGTCTCTTTCCTCAATCAGCTTGAGAAGGCTTTCAAAACCGGTTTGCCCTTCTGCCAACTCACCAGTAGTAATAGAAGCTCTGACCAAGTACCCGTTCACGGTATTTACTAACAGTAACACTGAACCCTCTTCATCTTCTATAGTAAGATGTGAAATAATGTCTAAGTCTATCAAACCCCTCAGGAAATCCCTCTTTGATTGTTCAAGTCCTCTAGTAATTTGTATATCGTGTTCACTTCTCAATCTCTCCATGTTGCTCCTTTAAAAAATACTGATTATCAACCCTGTTTTTACCAATAAAAAAAGGGCCTATTTCAAGCCCTACTATGTATATGATATGTAAATAAGCACTTAAAAGCAAGCAGTAAATTTTTACAAGAATGCTTGGACAAATGGGACTAAATTAACCGTACTTCCCTCGGCTTCTACCAGCGCTTGGAGCATTTCTAATGATAAGGGAGCTTTCTGGACAATCAGCCGATACACAACCTCGTGGCTGACGCTGATTCTGGTCGAATCTCCTATGGTTAAAAACAACGGAATCGATAAATGATCAAGGAGTTCTACCAACATACACATGGTATTGGCTCGCGGTTCAATAAACTCAGGATTCTGAATTAAGTACTCATAGAGTGGCTCTACTAAGTCCGCTTCAAAAACTAAGGGCAATGATGCTTTAATATCGCTATCCTCTGCGTTGGGATCATAAATTCCCAGAGACACTTGCCAAGAGACGTACCCCTTCCGGCCGTAGAGATGTTTCAATCTCTTGGTGACTGCTACCTTTTCTTCGTCATTTAAGAACTCCCATGCCTTATCGTTGCCATAGACTCGTTCTAATTGCTCTCCATTGAGCAAGGCCACCACATCAGCTGTATAAAAGAGAGTATGTTCAAAGATATCTGCAACTAATTTCTCTACCTGCACATATACCTTCTTATCAATTGCTGCCAGGGCTTGGGTAATCCTTTTATGCACCCATCCGAGCAAATTACTTTTAGACTCAGAGTGGACTTCGCCTGTTAAAACTTCGCTTATTCCTTGGTGAAACCGCCTTGCTTGCTCAAGTTTGTGAATAACTACCTCTTTTGGATCCTTCGATCTAAGCTCAGGCACATACTGCCCATCCGCAGCAAACTCTGCGCTGTGACCTGCAATCTGAACTTGCTGATCAAAGAAGCTGCTAAGCACATCGATTAAGTCTTTTTTCCAGGAAAGTGCGACTACTCCTTTTATCTGTTCAAGCTGAGCCATAGTAGATTACTCCCATTCCGTAGTACCAGGTGGTTTGGACGTTAAATCGTACATAACTCTGGCGATTCCCGGAACTTCTTCCAGAATCCTTGTTACCATTTCGTTCACAGCCTCTAAAGGCATTTCTTTTCCTGGCAAGGCAGGTACTCCCGTCATAAAGTCATTGGTGATAAACGTCCGAATAGCAATGGATCGAGCCCCCTCATGACCAAAGTGAAGTGGCAGTAAAATAACCGGCACTTGGCTAAGCGAGCGCATCAAATCGTATTTAAGGAGAATTTGATTGACGATACTATCAGCCGCGCGCAATTGATCGACTACCGATTCAGACAGTGTGGTGGGAGTGATTTCCTTAACCGGTGAACTTATTTTTTCGCCAAAAATATAGACCACTCTATTAACGTCATGAATAGTTTTAGGAATCTCTAGCGCCAACTCTCTTAATGTACTCCATTCACTTTGACCCGATAAACCGACAGCATAACTGTACGTGCGACCATCTCCTTGAACGCCTACTGTCTGTACTGGCAGCAAAGTAACAGCTATCTGATCGGTCGTGAAAGCTTGCAGCTTTTTATATGTTCGATCGTACTTTTCTAAATATGGTTTAGTAGCACACAGGGTGCGAATCGCTAAACCTGGTCCGGGGAATGGCTGTCGCCAGACAATTTCATCCGGCAGTCCTAATTGTTTGCCTAATATTCGCACTTCATCTTTGTGATACTCTTGGAGTGGCTCAACCACTCTGCCCTTGTCTCTTAATTCCCGGACTAAAGGACTGTCGTTATGGTGAGTTTTTATTTTTTGAGCATTGGAACTCGCTTTGTCAGAAGCACTTTCAATCAGATCTGGGCGCAGTGTCCCCTGAGCCAGAAACGTAGTGTCAGGGTCGAGGTCCAAATCCGCAATCGCTTTTTTAGCCACTTCGATAAACGTGTTGCCAATAATATGACGTTTCACTTCGGCGTTGGTGGCCTCAGATAATTTTTCCGAAATACTCCCATTCATTATCGTGGTGGCATTAAAAAAGGTGTCAGAGGCATCGATCACTTTTACGTGGAGACCAAATGTGCTCAAGGCTTTTTTGACTTCAGCGCTTTCGTTTTTTCGCATAAAACCATGATCAATGTGAACTAAATGTAACTGCTGAGGCTTGAGGGCCTTTCCTAGTAAAGCAGCACAAACTGTAGAATCAACTCCGCCACTGATGAGCAAGAGAACCTGCTGCTCTCCTACCGTTTTTTGAATATACTCAACCGCCAGTTGCTCTCTATCGGCCATGGTGAAGTCACCTTTGAAACCTGCAATGCTAAAGAGGAAATTACTTAAAATATCTTTACCATGAAGCGTCAAATCAACTTCCGGGTGAAACTGGACGCCATACATTTTCTTTTTTGGATTTTCAATGGCAGCCACTAGCCCATCTGAGTCACCAGTGACCTTAAAACTGGTTGCTACTTGGTCAGCACTATCACCATGAGTCATCAGCACATCTTGGGTAGGTGCTAGGTTTTGAAATAAAGGTGAATCAGCGTTGATGGTAATGCGGCAAGGACCATCTTCGCGCTTGTTCTTTTTAAGGACTGTACCCCCATGGACATAATTCATTAGTTGAAGTCCATAACAGATACCTAAAATGGGCTTGCCCAAAGAAAAAATTTCCGGATTATACTTAGGAGCTTGCTCACCATAGACACTTTCTGGCCCGCCAGAAATAATGAAGGCTCGGTATTTCTTTAGTTCATGAGTGGGAGTAGTCAGCGGCAAAATATCAGACTCAACTTTTAGCTCACGCACTCGGCGGTCAATTACTTTTCCGTATTGAGCACCAGCATCAAGAATAGCCAACTTCTGACTCATAACCTAATCTCCCCTTCTGGAGTGATTTCTTGGATACTGATCAAAGAGAATGGTTCAATACCCGTTTCTTTTTTAATTCTCTCTCGCCCACCCTGCCAAGCTTTATCGAAGAGTACCGCCAGCCCTACCACCTCTATCCCCGCTGCTTGAAGCGCGTTGATGGCGGTAACTGCGGTCGTGCCGTGGGCAATCACGTCATCCACCAGCAATACCTTCATCCCCGCTTCCACAAAGCCGATATGACTCCTGACTTCTTCACTATTCATGGTAAAAGAAGCATTGGAAAAGCTAACGACGTTTTCC
>DASVCZ010000061.1:0-10066 GCA_036381335.1 Patescibacteria group bacterium
GAAGGAGAAACCCAATCTGCCAACTTTGCCTCCATGACCGAACTCAAACAGTTGGTTAAAATGGGTGGCCGACTCCAATGGCACACTTATTCTCACCCCAAGTTGCCAGAAATTAGCCACCAGCCTCGACTACTTCACAAAGAATTAACTGTGCCAGCCAGCCTCAAAAAGCTTGACCCGAAAGGATTCAAATGGTGCGCGTATCCCCACAGTCTATTTGACGAAGCGACACTGACAGAAACTAAAAAACACTTTAAAGGCGCTGTATCGGTCATTCATGGTAATGATACTGATCACTTTCAACTTAACCGAGTGACAGTGACCAATGAATCAAGTTTTAAAAAGGCGAGTATCGGAGTTATTATTCCTTCGTATAACTACGGCACCTTTTTGGTGGAAGCCATTGAGTCTGTCCTCCGTCAAACCCGGCCTGTGGACGAAATTTTAATTTCTGACGACGCTTCCACCGATAACACCCAAGAAATCGCGCTGGAGTACGTCAAAGCCTATCCAAATCTTATTAAGTACAATCGCAACTCCAAAAACCTGGGCGTAGTGGCTCATTTTAATAAAGCAGTCAAACTTCTCAACACCGACTATATCTGTTTGTTAGGCGCTGACAATCGATTCCGGAGTGATTACATTGAAAAAACCAGCCTCCTGCTTGATCAAGATGCTCACCGAGGAGTAGCCTATACTGATTTTGCCTGGTTCGGCCCTAAGGCGGCTGAAATGTTTAGCTATGTTCCTCCTGATCGCCAGGGTCCCATCATCCATAATCATTACTTTGTAGTTCAGTTTCCGGAGTTCACGGACAAAACTAAAGCTACTCTTAAAAAAGCTAACTTCATTCATGGCTCCTCTCTCTTTCGGAAAGATGCTTGGTTAGAAGTTGGAGGCTACCAGCAAAAAGCCACTATGGCTGAAGATCAACACTTATTTTCACGCATGATTGATCGAGGCTGGACCGCCAAACGCGTTCCGGAGCCTGTCCTAGAGTATAGACAACATTCACTTGAGCAGGTTAACACTCACATGCACTCCCGAGCCGAGTTGCACTTTTATCGGACTCACTACGCTCAAACTGTAGCCGAGTTAGAAAGAGTCCGAGCTTCAAAGGTATGGAAGCTGTTTGAACTTTATAAACATCCGCGTACAGTAGGTAAACGATACTTAAAAAAGTTGCTTTTCAAAGTACTCCGCAAACTTCAGGTACTTGATGCTGAGTAAGCTCGGACGTAGTAACCAGATACTATCAACCCCACCAAATTGAGTGCCAACAAACTAAAGTAGAAGTCCTTTGGCAGATCCCAGTAGTGGAAGGGCCTCAGCCACCAAAGATCAAACGTTTGTTCATAGACGCCTGAATGCATGTGCCATATCTGCCAAGGATCCTGTTCCAGTTGCCCCCAATAGTAGTACTCTTGCTCTCCTAGTCCTTGCGAAACTGAAGATACATACGGGTAGGTGAGAGTACTGATGTTTTGAGGCACCCCATTGATTCGAATGATTTGTAAAAAGGGGACTTGCCGTTTTTCAAGACGTGCAGATGAAGTACCAATAAACTCGGTAGCCACAACAAGCCTATTGTGTTCTGATAAGAGATTAGCCGGCGGGACAACCACTGCTTCACTTTCCTGATCAATCGGAATCGTAATCGTCGCTGCTGGCAAAGGTTGATCATTGAAGACAAAGCTCAATTGAGCTGAGTAACTACTCTCTGGTACCAATGAGTGATTACGAACCTGAAACGTGAGTTGCTGAACCGGATTCCTGCTTGTGTGATCAAATGTGATCAAGGCTTGTGGCATCACTTCTCGCCACTTTGTCCAGCCTAAATCAAAAGGATAGGCAAAACCATCTATTAAACGTAGTTGATATGGTCCATACTTCCAAGCTTGAGGTAGTTCTCTCAACCGCTTGATCAAGGTTTTGCTCATTTTGAACCAAGGTGCATAGCGAGGAATCTCGTTGCCATACTCATAGACGTTAAAATTACGCTGGTTAAAAAAAACATCTGTTTGTAACCCTGCAAATCGAATTTGATACGGCAGGAGAATACTGACCAACTCGATCCAGATACCAATAACACACAAGGGCCAAAAAATAAGTATTTTTTGCCAACGACTTAATTGAGTAAAAATATGACCTATCACTACCAACGCCAAAGGTAACACTGGCAACAAGTAACGAGGTCCCCAACTGGAGTCGCCATGCCATACTAAATAATCCACATCACCCAAGAGGGTAGCAGTGAAGTACACATACGTGACAAATAAAATGATTCCGGCCACCACTTCTGGTAAAACCTTTTTTTTGATCTTAAACCAAAAAATAATCAACACTAGCAAAAGTGGTGTATAGATAAAAATACTTTTTCCCGGGCTAAAAAGAAGGCCCCAAGTGCCTTCCAGCAAAACGTACGCTGGTGGAATAGTGGGCAGAGGAATCCCACCCGTGCCATAGCCAGTAGCTGTTAAACCTCCAAATCGAACCCAGTTAAACCAAGTATACAAAACTAAGAAAGGGAGGATACCAATGCCGGCTAGTAGCACATCACTTACTATTTTTTTGATATAAGCCAGAGAAAAACGAGCTGAAGATAAGAAAAGGTAATAAATACCAATCGCTGGTAACGGGAACAAATAGGTCGGGTTATAACTAATGACCACTACGCCATAGGCCATGCCTGCTCCGATCATTAGCAGCCACTGACGAGTTTTAACTGCTTTCCGTAACCAATAAAAACTGAGCATCAAAAAGCTGACAAACATTAGCTGAGGAAACACATGCTTGGTGTAAACCCAGAGATTTGAACTAACCAATCCTACTAAGCTCAGCAAAATGGCCTGCAAGTGAGTCAAACCGATATCTCTCATATATAGATACAGGACCACTGCTAATAACGCTCCAAAAGCAGCATTTGTCATACTCGCAAAAAGGAGGACAGGCCAATCATTTTCTAAAGGGAAAAAAGCTATCGGTTCAGTCTGGCTCAAATGTAAAAAAGCATCTTCCAAAGCTACAGCTGGTAAGAGGGCTAACGAGTAACCCAAACCAGTAGGGCTAAATGCCTGACCTCTAGCATTTTTGGTGATACTTAAATGCAAGTTTGTCTCTGGATAATGACCAGGGGGCATTTCAAATGTTTGATCGTAATAAATTCTTCGGGCAATGGCCACATACTGAAATCCATCTTGAGAATCAATGAAGCCTGAGGCAAAAAAAACAAAGAAGAAGAAACAAAAAAAGAAGTAGGCCAATATAAATCGTTTCATCGGGATTGATTATAGCAGTCAATTAGCTACAATGAGGACATGCGTAACGCAAACGCCCACTATCTTAAAGTGCTTACCATCGGCCTGCCTTTATTCCTCTATGGCTTTATTTTTAGGTCATTGCTACTTAATATTCATACCCACTTGCTTGATTGGTTTGACTTTCCCTATTATGCCTGGACTCTCAATCAGAATATTCAGCATTTTCGTAACGGCACACTGGAAAATTTTTTTTCTACCAATATTTACTATCCTCACCAAGGCACACTTCTATTTTCAGATTTGTTATTGCCACAAAGTCTGATGGGACTGACTTTTTCTATCTTTACTGACAACCCAATTACCATTGTTAATCTAGTTTTTTTTCTTACCTTCGCAGGAAATGTACTGGCTTTTTACTTTTTTTGGCATCAACTTTTTCAAAAGCAGACAACTATCTTTTTATTGACTTTCCTCTCTGCCTTCGCCCCTTTCTTATTTCTTCAGTTAGGTCATTTACAAATGATCACATTTTGGCCATTTTTCTTGGCGCTAGGATTAGTCATACATCAAAGCCGGGGTTGGCAAAAAGCAATTCTGGTGGGTTTACTCACTACTCTTCAATTTACAGCCAGCGTCTACCTGGGTATTTTCTTGTTGGTGGTGATTGGACTGTGGGCTGGCTTAGAACTAATTACTAAGTATCTTGTGACCCGCCGGAGTCAGGCTCAATTGAGAAAAGTGTTACTTAATTCATTTGTGTTTTATTTACTCCTTGGTGTGTGCTACCTTGCCACTAACGGCTTCTTTATCTATCACTACCTGGTTATCAAAAATGAATACCAAATCACCCGCTTGTACGGAGAGTATGTAGTCTACGCTGCTCATTTTACTGATTACCTTTTTATCCCATTTGACAGCATCGGCCATCGAGTCACATCAGCCTGGCAAAAATTTAATCACCACGGAGTGGGGGAGCTAGCCAGCTATCCGGGCACAGTGGTAGCGTTTCTCAGTCTTTTAGGCGCTTTTGCTTTTAAAAGCAGTCACAAAGAGTGGTCTCTTAGCTTTAAACCAACAGTAACCCATCAATTTTTCTCTTTGTTACTCATCGCTGGCTTTATCTTTTCCCTCGGACCTCGGCTAGTAGTTAATGGGCAATACACTACAATCCCACTCCCATATCACCTGGTGTTAAAAAGTATCCCACTCTTAGAACCAATTCGCGCTACTGCCCGCTGGTCATTTTTAATGTATTTGGGATTACTTTATTTTGTGGGGCATGGTTTTGAAAAGCTTAACCTATCTCATTTCAAAAAGTGGCTGACTCTCGGATTCGTCTGTAGTCTGTATGTGATAGAAATGGTTCCCTTAACCAAAGCAACTCAGGCCCAGGCATATTACCATGCAAGTTATGACGTACTGACAACCGAGTGTTCGTCTCAACCGCAAGTACTACTAGAATACCCTCTGACCGAGTCACACGCAGAAGCCAGTGTTGTTTCCAACTTGAGTTATAGAACCCAATTGATGTTGGCCTCTACACGCCATGGCTGTCTGTTGGTTAATGGCTACAGTGGCTTTGAACCCAGAGAGTATAGCCTTTATGAACAGGCACTCACATCCGCGGTGGTCAATGCGGAAAGACAACGCTTTTTTACTTTACTGGACCAAAAAGATGTCACCTACTTCAAATTGAATGACGCTCATCTAGCTTCTGAATCAGCTACGCTCATCAGTGACTGGCTAGAAGCAACAACAAGTGCTAGGATGATGATAGCCGACCCAACAACTCAGATTTATCATCTGACGCCGTAACTATTGCTTAGAGTTTGAAGCATGTCATCAAAACCAGAAGTTTCAGTCATTATTATCAATTACAATGGCCGTGAATACTTACCCACTTGTTTATCAGCATTAGAGAAACTCGCCTTTCCTAAAACCAAGTATGAAGTGATTGTGGTAGATAACAATTCTCAAGACAACTCGGTGGTATATATTAAAAAGAACTTTCCTGAAGTTACAGTAATTCAGAGTCAAGAGAATTTGGGCTTTGCCCGGGGAAATAATGTTGGAGTCCACCATGCCCGGGGTAAATACGTTGTTTTTCTTAACACAGATACCCAGGTGAGGCCAGACTGGCTGGCCCCTCTGGTCAAAAGGGCACAATCTGATCCCCAGATAGGGGCCGTTAACTCCAAACTCCTGTTGTACTACCCCTTTGTCCCTTTGATTATTGAATCTGATGTCCATGCCAAATCAAGTTTTGTGAACAGTTTGGAATTTCATGAAGTGGGGGTAGTTATTGATGAAGTAGTTCACTCAAATTTTTCTCTGCAATCCATGATTCACTATTACGATGGCTTTATTGCCGAACGAAAAAACGGCCTCTTGCTCCAGCGGTGGACTACCAACAAAGCGGTTATCCTTATTCCAGTCCACCCGCAAAAAGTTGAAGAGTGTTCTATCACCATCAGGACTCAGAAACTACATTCACATTTACGAACGAAAGTAAAAATTTCTCTAGGTAACCAAGTCCAATATGAACAAGTCTTAGATGACCATCAAGTTGAGCAGTACACTTTAAAGCTAGACGCTCAGCAGTTGCAGCCTGAGTTGCAGTATGCTGTTCAGAACGCTGGCAACATCATCTTTAAAACTGGGCACAGTCGAGACAGAGGTGCCGTTGTCGGTAATAGCCAGCAACTCTATGAACTAGATAACCCATTTTATGCCCAAGTCCGAGAAATTTCGGCTTTTTGTGGAGCCAGTGCTTTGATGAGAAAAAGTGTCTTTACTAAAATGGGTGGCTTTGACGAATCATTTTTTATGTATTACGAAGATGTGGATCTAAGTTTGCGATTACGCTTGGCCGGATATAAACTAATCTTTGAACCCAAGTCGCAAGTAGCTCACATCCATGCCGGTAGCTCGGGGGAGTGGTCACCGTTTTTTATTTATCACGTCGAGAAAAATCATCTAGCTATCTGTGTCATCTATACTTCTCTCAGCAACATTATTAGGGAAGCTAGCCATTTCTCAGCTATGTTGGCGCTTTCAGCTATTAAAATGTGGCGATGGCGAATTACCGAACATTGGTCTATTTACGAAGACTGGAAAGAAAAATATAGTATAAGAAAACAAGCTTTGCAGTGGGTCGTTCGCCAGTTACCTTACTTTATTGACAGAAGAAGAGCATTAGCCAGCAAATACCCACAAACTTGGCGGTCATTGTATGAAACTTTTTATTAGAAAGCAGAAATGACAAAAATAAAGCGAGCAGCAGTTTATGATAGATGGCTCCACACGTTGGGTGGAGGAGAACAAGTGGCTTTTGCCTACGCTGAAGTATTGAGAGACTTGGGATATCAAGTTGATTTATTAACCCATCGCCAATTTGACCAGAACGCAGCTATTCGCAAGATGGACGTTAACTTTGATGGTATTACTATTCGATACTTACCCAATCTACTCGATTACCAATTGAGCAGTTATACTGAAAAGTATGATATCTTTGTCAGTAATTCCTACTTAGATTACATTCCTAATCGAAGTAAATTTGGTATTCTTTCAGTCTTTTTTCCATCACGAGTGGCAGTTAACCCGTATGAATACTTTAAACGATCTCACATTGTTCCTTCTCTACGTAAATTTTTTATTTATCCCTCTGAATTTGAGGGTTTTGAATATGATTCCTATGAAAATGGCTATCTGCATAAGTGGTTGGGGCAAAGGTCATGCATTACCATCAATCAAAAGATTCGGCAGTTTTCATTGCAACTTTATTTTCCTCAACTAGCTCTGTCCAGCTTAGACCAAATTCAGTTTCTGGTGAATGATCACGTCTATGTTCCAAAGCGATCAATCAACCATAGAAATAATACTGCCACCTACGATTTTTCTCTGTCTCAAGCAAACACTACTCAAAAAGTCTGTATAGTTTTACCCAAATCTCACTACAGTCGGAAAATTTCCTTAATCAGATTTTCGATTCCGCATTATCGTTACTTTTTTTATAATCTTTTCAAAAGGCTATTCCCACACTGGGAGATGAGACTCCATGGAGGGCCTTCGCCTACAAAATTTTCTGATATTGAATCGTATGATCGGATTGTGGCTATTTCTAAGTTCACACAATACTGGATTCAGAAGTATTGGCATCTGTCAGCTGACATCATCTACCCACCCGTCGCTATTACAAAGTTTGCTCCAAGTCAGAAAAAAGAAAACATCATCATCCATGTCGGGCGATTTTTTGTAGGCGGCCATTCAAAAAAGCAACTAGAAATGGTACGAATCTTCAAACGACTGTGTGATACTGGCATCTCAGATTGGCAACTTCACTTTGTAGGCGGAGTAGCTGAAGGACACGTTCATCAGCAGTATGTCCAAAAAATCAAAGATGAAGCTCAAGAGTACCCCGTTTTTTTCCACTTTGATGCTCCTTTTACTACTTTGCGTGAACTTCTTAGCAAGGCTAAGATATACTGGCATGCAACGGGTCTTGACGAAAAAGATAAAGGCAATCCTATTGTACTAGAACACTTTGGCATCACTACCGTGGAAGCCATGGCCTCTGGATGTGTGCCAGTTGTCATTAATAAAGGTGGCCAACCAGAGATAGTTACACCGGAATCTGGATTTATTTGGCAAACGCGCCGGGAATTACTTGATTCCACTCTACAATTGATTAAATCACCTGCTACACTTAAGCGTATGAGCAAAGAGGCGGTCAAGAGAAGCAAATATTTTAGCCGCGCAGCTTTTACGGAACGCTTGGAACAGTTACTCAATGAAAAAAATAGTCGCTAGTTTTTTGCCCAATGTATACCACTATGGACCATTACTCATGGCGTTGGGCATCTTGGCACTGTTACTAGCTCGAAACCCTTTTTCTCTGCGGACACTCATCCCCAACTTTGAACCCTACCCAGATTCATTTCACTACGTGACTACTTCTCGCTGTTTTCTTCAGGGGCAAGGATGGTTGCTGTGTCGACCAGATGTACAAGGTGTAACTCCAGCGGTACCCCCACTTTATTCTGCGGCAATGATGCCCTTCTTCCTTATTTATAACGACCCACGGATGTTTTACTTTGCCAACGTGACCTTGGCTATCATAAGTGTTTGGTTGCTCTGGCGAATTTTAACTATCTTAAAATTGAATACCTTAATTCAATTTTTTATTCTGGGTATCTACGTCACTACTTACTATGTGTATTGGTTACCTGTCTTGGCTATGGCCGAGAATACTTTACTACCGCTATTTCTAGCCGCTGTTTTACTATTTATTTTGCCTAAAAGTAGAAAACATTTGTACTTGGCAGCCATAATAGTTCCAAGCTTGTATGGAACCAAGTATGCAGCCTTACCATTGATGGGCATTTTTTGGTGGGCATTTGTTTTGAAATACATTACTTTTTCTTTAAATAAGAAAAACGTCCAAAATTTTTTCTGGTTCAGTCTCATTACAGGCGGGCTTTATCTGCTCTACGGCGGGTGGCAAACCATTGCCACAACTACCGCTAGCACTGAGGCTGCAGGAAGCACTGACAGTTGGTTTTCATATCTCTACTGGCCAGAAAATGTCAGTATTTATTTAAAAGCTCTCTCGGGTCACCCGACTAAGTTCTTATGGCATCACCAAGCATTATTGCCTAGTTGGCTCAGTGGCCTTGGCTGGCTCGGTCTCTTGATAGCCGGTGTACAAAAAAAGTTCAGCCCTTTGGCGTGGTTGTTGATGACACTATCTCTTGGTCAGGTAGCAGTGTTGGCTCTTTTCTATACCGTCGATGCCCGTTACATTATTACTAGTTTGCCCAGTCTGTTACTTGGAGTGGCACTTTGTTTGGAATGGCTTTACCAAGTTCGAAAAGATTCAATATGGCGTATTTGCTGGCTGCTTTTTGTCTGTTTATTGGGTATAGCCTACCTTTTATTTCAGGTCAAACCGCTCAGAACCCAACTAGCTCTTAATCTCAAGTATGCCGAAACACCTTGGTGGTACATATCAGTCCAAGAATTAAATCACTACTTTTCACAAAACTCAGCTACACATCAGCCATATGTAGCAACCCTAATTTCACCATATTATTTGGACTTTTTTGGCAACCACCGATATCAACCTTTACCTTTATGGCCTGAACAAGATTTTAAGGGTCACAAAGAAAAAGTTTGGGGCATCCCCCAAATAGAAGCCTTACCAGACACGTATCAGAGGCTATTAACGGAGGGAGCCGACGTCTACCTCTTTAGTTATGGGCTTCACGTTTACCAGACTGGTGATGAGTATCGACAAACTTTGTTAGAACGCTTCCATGGCCGACCCGTCTTTACGGGTTGTGCTGGAGCTTGTACACTTTATAAACTTTCATTATGAACTGGAAAGACCTACTCCGCCGTTTTGATCATCACTTCCTATTAATCCTATCGCTTTTTTTATTGGCATTTATTCCTCTCTACCCCAAGATTCCGTTAGGAGAAGTTATTCCAGGGTACCAAGTGAAGTTGCGCTTAGAAGACATCTTCATTGCCTTCACTGGCTTGATATGGCTAAGAGAAGTCTGGCTGGGTAGAGTCAGGTGGAAATCACTCATGTTAATAGCAGTTATAGGATACGCTTTAGTGGGACTAGCATCATTAACGTTTGCTATTTTTATACTACAAACTATTCCTGTAGAACTTTTACACATTAGCAAGAGTGGCCTCCATTACTTTAGATACTTGGAGTACTTTAGTGTTTTTTTCTTTTTATTTAGTAGTCTGAAAACAAAAAAGCACCTGCAAATAGCCTTGTCGATTCTCTGTGT
>DASVCZ010000062.1:0-14991 GCA_036381335.1 Patescibacteria group bacterium
GCTTTTTTGGTTGAAAGAGAAACCAACCAAGTTAGAATTAAGTGGCGTAGTTATTACTATAGTTGGTATTATAGGAATTAGTTTAGTGGAATAAGAATATGACCATTCAATCTCTAAATCCTTCCCGAAATTTTGAAGTTATTGGTGAAGTTACTGTGTCGGCTGAACAAGAAGTGAAAGAGATGGTGTCTTTAGCTCATAAGGTACAGCCTGAGTGGGCAGCCATGGGTCTGGAAAAACGGATTGAGCTTCTGAAACAATTATTTGCACTTCTAGAAGAAAATAAAGAAGAATTGGCTCGATTAGGGTCACTCGAAATGGGCATGCCGATTAAAGAATCACGTGAGGATGTGGCTGCGGGGTTAGAATTTTTACACTGGTACTGTGATCATGCTCACGAATCGTTAGCTCCTGAAGTAACGTTTGAAGATGAGACTGAGGTTCACACAGTGTATCGGGAACCAATGGGAGTGGTGGCGGTGATTTTGGCCTGGAACTTTCCTATGTCCAACTTTGTTTGGCAGTGTGGTCAGAATTTAGTTGCAGGTAACACGGCCGTGCTCAAACATTCTAAAGAAGTAATTTTATTTAGCAAAAAACTGAAAGAAATTTTTGATAACTCACCTTTGCCTAAGGGCGTTTTTAACGTAGTCTTAGGAGATGGCAAACTAGGGGATTTCTTAGCTCAACAGGATATCAATTTATTGTGTTTTACTGGCAGTAGTGCTGTTGGTAAAAAACTGTATAAACAAGCAGCGGAGAAATTTATTCGGGTCAGAGTTGAACTAGGTGGTTCTGCTCCCGGAGTCATCTTTGCAGATGCCAACGTTGATGACATCTTGGACACAATTTTAATCAATCGTTTTCTTAATTGTGGTCAGATGTGTGATGGGTTGAAGCGCCTGATAGTACACGAATCAAAAAAAGACGAAGTCATTCAAAAATTAAGTCAAAAGATACCACAGATTAAAGTAGGTGATGCTCTTGATGAGTCGACTCAGGTGGGACCTTTAGTGACGGAAAAACAATTATTAATTTTAGAAGAACAAGTAGCCGATGCGGTTGCTAAAGGGGCCCAAATCCTGGTGGGAGGCAAACGACCCGAAGGTATACAAGGGGCCTACTACCAACCGACGTTAATGACTAATGTTTCTAAAGATATGAAAGTCTGGCAAGAAGAAGTCTTCGGACCAGTACTACCCGTTGTCACTTTTTCAACTGAAGCTGAAGCCATTGAGTTAGCCAATGATACGCCGTATGGTTTAGGGGCGTACATTTTTACAGAGGACAAGGAATTGTTTGAGCGAATGGCTGCTAAGATCGATTCTGGTATGGTCAGTTTAAATAATGTCAGCTACGTCAGACCTTGCAATCCTTTTGGTGGGTACAAAGACTCTGGCCATGGACGTGAACATGGCAAGTATGGTTTTGAAGACTTGACGCAGGTAAAGGTAGTGTCTCGACCAAAGTAACTAGTCTATGACCAGGCTTTTTCCTCTCTCTCATCTCCGTAATATTAGAATTTTTTATATTTTAACTGTCTTAAATAATTGCTGGTTTATCTCTGGCAACTGGATTTTTTTCTGGACATTATTTATGACCTATGGCCAATTAGGAGTTGTTGACGCTACTGCTTTTGCTTTTGGCTTACTAATGGAAGTCCCTTCTGGGGCAGTCTCCGATTTATTAGGCAAGAAAAAGACTATTGCTACCGCCATGGTCCTCTCTTGTGTTGGAGCCCTATTCATGTCCGCTGCTCACTCTTTGATGACGTTATGGGGTGCTTTTTTACTCATGCAGTTGGGGTGGGCCTTATACTCTGGATCGGCTGAGGCTTTAGCCTACGACACTTTAATTGAGAATTCTTTAGAAGATCGGTATGAAAACGTAATCTCCACCAGTGGGGCATTGGCCACTATTGTGACGGTGGTTACCATATTAACAGGTGGTTTACTGTACGCATGGCACTTCCGTTCTACTCACTTCTTCTGGGGAGTGGCTTACTTTTTAGCTATTCTTGCTTCCTTAAGATTAAGTGAACCATCGGTGGATACAGAGCACTTTTCGCTTAAAGGGTATCTTTTACAACTCGGCCAAGGAGTCAAAGAACTCTTTAAACCTTCTCTCAGAGCTTATGTGATTGTTATTTTTTCGGTTATGGGGGCTGATTACCTCTACAACTATGGATTAATGAGACCGGTCATGGCTGTAGGTTTTGGTTTCCTAGACAAAGAACAAGCGCTGTATATAGCCCTGATTACGTTAATAGGAGCCATCTTCATCCACTTTATTCCTTATTTTCGCCGATTTATTAGTGATAAAAAAGGCTTGTATTTGGTTGGTTTACTGATGGGGTTAGGGTTCATGAGTGCATTTTTCCCGCTAGGAAATTGGGGATTTTTCTCAATGTTAATCATTGGTGTCAGTGGGCAATTGGCATATCCGTGGGTATCTATTGTGGTGAACAAAGAAATACCTTCCAAATACCGAGCAACCACCCTTTCAACAGTAGCCTTAATCACTAAAGTTCCTTATGTAGCATTAGGAGTGTTGGCAGGCCGAATGGCAGAAGCGGGAACCTTTGCTTATTTTTCCTTGGGAACTGGAATAGTGATTTTAGCCAGTATAGGTATCAGCGCGGTTTTCTTATTTTTGAGAAGAACCAAAACCATTTAGCATAAAAAACCCCGCACCGATCTTGGTACGGGGTCGCTTTCATACTCACACCCTCACCTTCATGGAATGAGCTCTGCGCTAGGTGGTAAGTGCTCGTCTGGCACCGATCAGTAAGACCGCACCTAGCACCGCCACCGCCAGACTATACAGATTCAACCCACTCACGCCTTGGCCCCCCATCAGCTGGATTAAAAATCCACCGACTACCGCACCCAGTACCCCTAACATAATATCGGCCAACATACCTTGGGATTCATTGGTATTCATGATCAGGGACGCCACCCAACCGGCAGCCAGACCAAGTATGGCCCACATGATAACAGCGAGTAACATAGTTGCTCCTTTCTCTAGTTATTGTTACGTATCCCTATAGTAAGCATGTGACGTCAAAGGGCAGTGGGAGAGAGGTAAAGATTGAGTAATACTCTAAAGTCTTTTATACTGAATCCTATGCATGAAATCTTTCGCAAATTTTCCGCTACCGTGGCTAAAATGGCAGGTAGTGTCTGGGCCTTTACCACCGCCTTAGCACTGGTTTTCCTCTGGATTGCTACCGGCCCAGTTTTCAACTTTTCTACTACTTGGCAACTCGTCATCAATACCTTGACCACTATCGTCACTTTTCTGATGGTTTTCTTGATTCAAAATACTCAAAATCGTGATAACAAAGCACTTCACTTAAAGCTCGATGAAATCCAACGAGCTATGCGGGGTGCGCGCCTTAACATTGTGGATGTTGATGATTTTACCGATGAGGAACTGGATCAAATGCAAGCCGAGTTTAAAGCTCTCCAGGGAAAATATCAAGTCAAAGCCACTTATCGTCGGAGTAAAGGTCATCCGTATGCCTGAAGTCACTGCCGAACAGTTTTTGGATACGTTCAATAAATTGGAAAAACACCTTAATCAGTTAGTTGGTGCAACCGAGTACTATGGTTTTCGCCGCCTGGTCAATCAGCTGAGTAAACGCAACGGGATTGTGGAGCTGCACAAGCAAGATTTAATTGAGTACTCGGAGTTGCGCAATGCCATTGTCCACAAATCTACAGGCGAAGTGATCGCCGAACCTCATGCCGAAACGGTGACCCATCTACAAGCAATTTATGACAAACTGGTTGACCCACCTTCGGTGATGAGTATTGCTGCCACGCCGGTCTATACCTGCGACACCAAAGATATGGTAGACCAGCTGGTGCGGACGATGAAGCAAAAGTTTTATGCCTATGTGCCAGTCATGCACGATGGCCGCTTTGTAGGAGTTTTTTCGGAGAATACCTTGACTAAATGGCTGGCTGACGTCACGCCCGGTGCCAATCTGCGCTTGGCTGACGTTACGGTAGGCGAGCTGCAAGAGTACTTCGATGGACCAGATGATAAAGCCAATGCCTATACTTTTGTAGCTCAGGCGGCTGATGTCTATCATGTGCAGCAACAATTCTTATCGTTCATGTCAGAAAAGAAGCGGCTAGGAGCCATTTTTATCACGGCCCACGGCCGGCGGGAAGAACCGATTCTGGGCATCGTCACCGCTTGGGATGTGTCTAAGATTGGGACTCGGGCAGACGCTTCATTGACAACCTAGCAGACTCTGCTAGCATTACTACTGCTATGCCGCCTGATAAATTTGCCGCCACGTGGGTGTCCCACTCTTCGATGAGAGATTTTTTAAGTTGCCCTCGCGCCTACTACTTGAATAACGTCTACCGGGATCCTAATACAAAGCATAAAATCCAGTTAATGTCACCGGCACTGGCGCTCGGCGGAGCCGTTCACGAGGTAGTCGAGTCACTGTCTGTCTTGCCGGCTCCAGATCGGCTAAAAGAATCACTGATCAGCAAGTTCGATAAAGTTTGGAAGAAAGTCACCGGAGAAAAGGGTGGCTTCAGCAACGACAGCCAAGAGCAACAGTATAAACAGCGAGGGGAAGCCATGCTCCGACGGATCATGAATAACCCGGGACCGATTACTCGGCTAGCGGTCAAAATTAAAGAAGAGTTGCCTCAGTTCTGGCTGTCTGAGTCAGACAACATTATTCTCTGTGGCAAGATTGACTGGCTCGAATACTTGCCCGACTCGGATTCTGTCCACATTATTGATTTCAAAACCAGCAAGCGAGAAGAGGCCGGCGAGTCTCTCCAGTTACCGATTTATCATTTATTGGTTTCTAGAACACAACGCCATAAAGTCAGTGGCGCTAGTTACTGGTATCTAGAGTTATCCGATGAGTTACAAGAAAAAGAGTTGCCCGACTTACACGCAGCCGAAGAGCAAGTGTTACAGATTGCCAAAAAAATAAAACTAGCCCGGCAGTTGGGCAAGTTTGCCTGTCCCGAAGGTGAAAATGGCTGTCGGACGTGTCGGCCGCTTGAGAAAATTGTCCGTGGCCAAGCCAAGCAGATTGGGGTCAATAGCTATAATCAAGATGTGTATATTCTGACAGGTGCAGATGATGCGCCTCTAGAAGAGCAAAGTGTGATTTTGTAATTCCTGCTGTAGATATATTAGTTTCCAGACACGTTCGACTCTACATTCAACTATTCAGTGTAATTAATAGTCTTCTTTGTTCTCACTCTCAAAAGCACCTATTCAACCTTTAATTTTATCCATCCTTTTTAGTGACGGTGCTTTTGACGGTCTGTCACCTAATATATCTACAGCAGTTATAAGAAAATAATTATTTCAGACTGTGAGGCAAAACTAATGTAGTAGTTAGAGTAGATGAGAGACCGTCAGAGCCACCGTCACCACTAGCCTTGAGTAATTGCTAGTTCGGATAGGTGGCTCTGAGAATGAGAGAGCATAAGGAAATCCCCTACTGATAAAGAGTAAACGCAAAGTCGAATGTGTCTTGAATCTACTCTAACTGCGGATGTATGTCATAGGAGAAATAATTATTTTCTTAACTCCCTGAATTAACCGTCATCACCTTCCACCCATTGCCAATTCGCTCCAGCTCAATGTTATAAATCTTGCTTTCTTCTCCGTCATAGTCCAACCGAACGTTGGCCTCCTGCGAATTGATGTTGATGACGTCGGAATCCAGCACTTCGTACCCCGTAGGGGGAAACGCTCTAGTTTCTTGATCGAACAAGACCACAAAATCGTCCCGCGTCATACCGTCGACGTCAAAGGATTCCTGGAGCGGTGGAGCCAGGTAGGCATAGGCTTCGTTTAGCTGATTACTGTCGCTGCCATCTTGCAACTGGACCACTTCATCCAAAAACTGCCGTAAGGTACTAAGCATAGACTCATCGACCGTTTCATTGACGGCGGTGGTGGTTACCCCACCCACCTGACCTTCAATTTCTATCTGCTCCGCTAATGGTCCCGGTTCTTCATTTTTACGAGGCAGCAGCAAGTACAACCCGATAGCGAGAAAAACGAGAGCGGCTAGGGTGGCTAAGATGTGAGGTTTCATAGACGAACGTACTCAAATAGTAACAGATTTTCTCTTCAAACCAAAATAGTAGCTTACGCCGGAATACTGGCTACGTGCGAGCTGCCGATAATATCGACTTCTTCTAAAATTTCATGAGGGGAGTACTTACTCAAATCAACTCCTTCTTTGTAGGCCGTAAGTAAGCCGGTAATGATTCGTCGTAAACGTAACGCATCGTCTTTCCATAAATAATTAACATCAGGCGGGTTTTGTTCTTGAAATCGCACCTCCAACGACAAACTCCCAAATAATAGGTTAGTTGAAACAGTCACCGTTACCAGATCTTTAATCAAAATAGGAAACACTTGCTTAGAAAAGAAGAAAGGCCGGTAGACGATGTCAACACTACTCAAAGAGACTACCACTTCATCGGGAAAAAGGGTAAAGGGAAAAACGGTACTGGCTCGCCACAAAATAGTATTGGCTTCGTTATTAATGTCATGCAGGCTAGGTGGTTTTCTTTGAGTCAGCACCAGTTGAGGCGCATCAATATTTTGACTCTGCATTGGGTCGATCATGTTTTTATTGTAGGAGTAGATTCGCACAGGTGGGGTCGCAGGTATGTAAGACTCGAGTAAGAAAAGCCTGTTTCCCAAAGCTAGTAGTGTATACTCGATTACACATAGTATTACTTGAGGTTTTATGCCACTTAGCCACTTTCTCAAAAGATTACAGTTTCAACAATTTGCGGACAATTCTAATGAGTATCTGTTTGATGTCATTAATCTCCTGGCCGAAGGCATCATTGTCACCGACCCTAAGGGTGTAGTTATTTTTTGTAATAAAAAAGCGCCTAAAATTCTGCACCGGACTGAGCAGAGCATCATTAACCAGCCGATGAGTGAGTTGCTGAAGAAAGCCTTTGTGCCTAAAACGAAGCTCTATAGTGTGACCGCTCCTCCTTCAGCTCACAAGCAACCCTTCGGTCATTTTTTTGAAAAACATATTCTCCAACAAAGAAAGGCTCTGATTGAACAAGATATTGTGTACCAAGGTCGTCACCAAGAATATGTGTTGGCCACCAATATTCGGCCCGTCTTTGACGAAGATAATGAACTGGAAGTGGTCATTGTCTCTTTTAGAGATGTGACTAAGAGAAGAGAGAACCAGGAAAATCAAGTGCGTTTTGCCCGGATCATGGGGCATGAACTAAAACATCCTTTGGCTAGCATTAAGGCCTACATCCATTTTTTGCGGAAGCTGTCTGCCCCGGGAAATGCACGAATCCATTCGTATCTGGACAAAACTGATCAACAAGTCAATATTTTGGTCAAAATGATCAACGACTTGCTCGATATTTCCAAAATTTCTGCTAATCGCTTAGCCATTACTTTACAAGTCAAAAACGTGAGCGAGTTAGTAGTTACTACCGTCAACGATTTGAAACCGGTTCACCGTTCGCACACGCTCAAGTGTAAAAGTGAAGCTGGCTTGCTGGCGGAAATTGATGAAATGCGCGTGCGCCAGGTAATTACCAATTTAGTTTCGAATGCGGTTAAGTATTCTCCCGAAGGGGAAGAGATTAACGTCACCGTCAGCGCTAAAAATAATCGGGTGCTGATTAGTGTCAGTGACAAAGGGCCCGGCATCGATGAAAAAAAGTTAAAGCGGATTTTTGAACCGTATCAACGCGTTATTTCCAAGGATAATCGACATGTGAAAGGATTGGGCTTGGGACTGTATATTGCCAGAAGTATTATTGATAAGCATGGAGGTAAGATTTATGCCACAAATAATCCGGAAGGAGGGTCAAAGTTTACAATAGAATTACCCCTCGTCAAGGAGTAACTATTACCTAATTTTTACAAAATATTTGTTACAATTTCCTCGCTTATGGCAAAAAAGGTCTTTATTGTTGAAGATGATGGCGACCTGTCACTGATGCTCCAGATGCTCCTCGAAGAAGAAGGATACCACGTCATTACCAGCAATTATCCTGACACCCAAGAAATTTTGGCGCAGAAACCAGACCTGTTGCTAGTAGACCTTTGGTTCGGGGAAGAAAAAGAAGGTGAACAGCTGGTGCGGGAATTGAAGTCTCACCTTGATGGAACCTTACCTATTATTATGATGTCTTCGGACCATGAAATTGTGGAGATTGTCAGAGAAACTCGAGCCGAAGCCTACTTAATTAAACCCTTCGATATAGAAATTTTTTTGAAAAAGGTGAAGTCTTTAGTCGCTTCGTAGTATCTGAGTTTAATATTAGAGATTTTGATAGCAGTTTAAGATTAACTGCCGGAGGTGAGTCAATTGGGTATCCTCATTAACAGTAGGTTCGGGCAAAAGATCCAGTACGGTCTCTAACTCGTCGCTAGTGACTTCAATGGCTACGTTTTCAGCAGTCTCAGTTTGTGCGGCCGCCATTTTTTCTCGGAAGGCAGTAAGTTCCGAATCTGAAATAAACGTCTGAAGCCAAGAAAGTGAGACTTTAGGTAGGTGAAGCATGCCGCGTTTCATATAGTTTTAGGATATCATAAATCTTGTCTTGCCGAAGTCAAAATGGTAGATATAATGAAGCGAGAAGTAGTTAAGTGACTAAGTCACTAAGTAGCTAAGTAATGCGTATTACTTTTAATGAAGGAGAACAATGGCTCGTACAAAAACCGTATCAACCACTGCTCCCACTCCGGTGGAGGCAAGAAATCCGTATTCATTTCAAAGTTTCGTTGATTTCGTGAATAATAATTTTGTGATGCTGTTGCTGGCAGGCTTATTTTTTATAGGTGGGTTTGCTATTGGTTCTCTCTGGACCGAAAATCAATTACTTAAAAGTGGGACTCGTCCCACGGCGGCTGCGCCCACGGCTCCTGGTGTGCCAGCGGCTCCAACCGAGCCTCAAGGCCCCACCGCTGACCAATTAGCGGCTTTACCTGAAGTCAGTAGTGATGATCACATTCGCGGCAACGCCAATGCCAAGGTGATCTTAGTGGAATATTCCGATTATGAATGTCCGTTCTGTGCTCGCTTCCACCCCACCATGCAACAAGTGATGGAGGAGTTTGGAGATGAAGTGGCTTGGGTTTACCGTCACTATCCATTACCGTTCCATCCTAATGCTCAAAAAGCCGCTGAAGCGGGCGAGTGTGTAGCCGAGCTGGGTGGCGAAGAGGCATTTTGGAACTACACCGATGCGGTGGTCAAAACAACAGAAACTGCCGGTCAATTATCAGCTGAAGCCATTAAAACAGCAGCTACTGGCGCTGGAGTGAGCGAGGCAGCCTTTACCGAATGTTTGGACAGTGGCCGGATGGCGGCTATTGTTCAAGAACATATGGATAAGGGAGCGGCGGCTGGTGTCTCTGGGACTCCTGGCACCTTCATCGTGGTTGATGGGGAGGCTAAGGAATTAATTCCTGGGGCCTTACCGTTCGCTCAGGTGCAGCCGATGATTCAGAATTACTTGTAAATTGCACTTAGTCTTTCGTCGTCAGTCATTAGATGACAGACATTAGAACAAAAAAATGAAGCCTCGTGGGAAACTGCGGGGCTTTTGGGTTCTATAGAAATCGATTTGTTGCGGGTAAGGATTAATAGAGGATGTGGAGATCTATTTACTCAACGCAGTTATCCAAGGTTCGCCTGTCAATATATAGTTAGCAAATGACTCCGTATTTCTGGTACCTTGACGATGAGGGAAGTACGGATCAATTACTTTAAATGCGCCTAATTGGTCATCATAGCCAATGATCAGTAATGCATGCTTATCATAATCAGCTACTACTACCTTGTCTTTGCTAACTTCTTGCTTAATTAACATTATCAGTTCATCGACTGATAAACCTTGTGTTCCTATCACCATGGAATTAAATTCTAGCCCTGTTGGTCCATGTTGGTTTTGCTTAAGCCTATCAAGTAATACAGAAGTTGACACTGCCATGACGGTTAGTTGGTCTTGGCCAAATTGTCTGGTAGTAAACATGTCAGCGTTTTCAGTATTAAAAGTACTTTGGAAAGCATTAGCTTGTTGGAAATTAATCAAACCAAGATGAATTAGTCCATTCAGAACTGAAGTCGGCAAACAACTGTGTAAGCCCTGCTGCTCCTTTATTTGCGTCAGATAGTCGTGGCTTACTCCTCTTACCTCATAAGATACCGGTAACTGGACACCATCCTCTAGGTACTGATGGGGATCAGGGTATTTATCGTCGGAACCGACCGCTTTAAAACCTGTGATTTCTTGGGTCATATAGAGATTATAGCTTAGGTTCAAACTTCTACTTAGCTCTACTCTGTTTTAAAGACTGTCACTCGAGTAAAATTGTTTTGCAGGGACTGGTGGAGGATGTGGGAAACTACCTAGACTCTCCCTTTTTAAAACCTATCCATATGCCAGTGGATTCGAAGATCGCTTGAAAATGTTTTTGCATTTCTGTTAAGTTAGGTGCAGAGGTAAGAACTACATACCCTTCTGGTTTAGTAATACGATCAATCTCACTCAATAAAATAGGCCATTCTTCAGGTTCAATTGACTCATCAGCTCCAAAAACTGTGATTAACCCAAAAGATGATGACTCTAGACGAGGCAATATGTTAAATACATCACCATGGAGATAATTAATCTGAGAGTTAGACTTGAGATTGGGATTGTAGTCAATTGCAGTTATTTGTTGTTCTGTTGGGGGTAGCAACTCGAGCAACTCCTTTTCTGCTACTGCCTCACCAGCAAATAAAGCTAAGAATGGTCCCTTAAGAGCGGGAGCCTTTAGCTCTGTACTTGCTACTTTTTCACCCAAAGTGACTTCAAATGCATCAATAATAGTCTCACCTAAAGTAGTATGAGCATTTACCCTTGGATAACGATCTCCAGTGTGTTCTTCGGGATTATAAAAGCGTATTTTCTGTGAGTTTCGTTCAGATTGAAGCATACTTAATATTATATCAACATCATCTGCAGGGGACTGGTGGAGGATTCGTCTAGGGGTAGTATAAAAAGTATACTACCCTGAGCTATGAAGTATCATTCACTTTCTTCAATGTAGCCAACTTTGCGCCCTGCTAATTTTCCCGGTATACTGAAGTAATGCCTGCTTTTCGTCAGTCTTTAATTTGGTTTCTCTTTTTCTTTATAGCTCTTAATATCGTGGGGTTGTGGTTTTTTCAGCTTTCTGGTCGCCGAGAGTCGACTGAGCCAACTTCGGTCACAATTTCTTCGCCAGCGCCTTCAATCATTCCTAGCTCCACACCCAGTCCGGTCAGCACTTCAAACTCTGAAGTGTCACAACTTAATAAAACAGTCACCGCCTTACAAGCTCAACTGGCGCAAGTAATTGAGCGAGTCACAACGTTAGAGGAAGCCGCCACCACTATCAACTCCACTCCCACCGAAAAAACTACTGTTATCTACATCTCTCCCAGCCCGACATCAGCTACCAAAGAATTTGTCGTCTATCTGGGCGCGGGCTCAACCTTTAGTAAAGACTGGACAGAAATCAGTGCTACCACCTTTACATTTGAACCCAGCAATTATCCCAAAGTCAAAAGTATTACCTTTGAAGCGGGGTTATCGATTCAAGGTGGAGAGGCTCGGGCCAGGTTAAAAAATAAAACTACTGGGAATTCACTTGTCGAAACTGAAGTTATGCATAATACTGGCACCAGCACTTGGAAGTGGGCTTCGTTTGCTCCGCCAAGTACCGGTACCACCTACGTGGTGGAACTTAAATCCAGCAGCGGTGAAAAAGCCAACCTCGATGGAGCGCGGCTGAAGATTGTGACGTACTAATGTTTCTTGTCTAACTCTTACCTCTTCTTTGAACTTCTGTCACCTCGCACTGTCACCATACAGGCATATGGCCCAACAACTCAGTGACTATCTCCAAAAAAGTAATGCCGGCAACGACCCAGATGACCAAGTTTATCTGGAGGATGAACAAGATACCGAAGAAGCAACGGGAGTTATTAGCGGCGAGCGGACCATGAGTGGCACCACCCCAGTGCCGACGTCTGACGATAACGTGCTCGATTCTGCTCAAGATGCTGGCCTTTATACCGAAGCCGACGAAGAAAATCCCCACGAATTAAATGTAGCCCAAGAAATTGACGAAGCCGAAGTTGCCTTTAGAGATGAGCAACCTCAATGAGGGCAAATCGTTGTTGACCAAAACTGTCACTACTCGTTTTAATTTCTAATTTCAAATTTTTAATTTCTAACTCCTCTTCGGTGTGAGTGTGATCAACTTCTAAAATAATTTTCCCCGTCGGTTTAAGGTGTGCAGGTGCTTGCTGGAGAAATTTTTGGATTAAAGTTAGGCCCTCTGGTCCGCCATCGAGCGCGATCCGGGGTTCAAATTTTTTGACTGAATCGTCTAGGTACTCTATCCGCTGATTAGGAATGTACGGCAAGTTAGCCACCATCAAATCAAACGTTACCTCTTTAGGAAAAGCGTCGAGTAAATCAGAATGAAGAACAGCCACTTCATTATCATCTGCCAGGTTCTTTACATTTTGGGCAGTCACTTTTAAAGCTGCTTCAGACACTTCCGACACATACATATGATTGGGAATCCCTAGCTTCTGTAACTCTAAATGCAAGGTAATGCCAATGGCGCCACAACCCGTACCGACGTCGGCGATCATTAATTGCTCACCAGTCGCCAGTTGAGCATGACGCCTCTGACACTCTGCTACCGCCAACTTAATCAACTCTTCAGTTTCAATTCTCGGAATCAACACATCTTGGTTGACGTTAAAAACGCGGCCATAAAACTCCACTTTGCCGGTAATGTACTCCACCGGCATTTCACCATATTCTGAGATGTCGATGTTCGCCTTTCCGAAGCGGGCGAGATGAGTCTGTTCATATGGTGAAAGTTGTCTGGTCATCGGCCAATTATCTCATGAAAGGATGGTACAATTGACGCAGGAAAAAGAAAGGGAAGTATGCCAATGAAACAACAACTGATGGAAGATATGAAGCAAGCCATGCGCGATCGAGATACGGTCAAGCTAGGCGTGGTCCGCTTTTTAATGTCGGAAATTAAAAACTATGAAATTGACAACGGCGAACAGGACGATGCGGGAGTGATGAAGATTATTCAAAAGCAAGTTAAGCAAATGAAAGACGCCATTAGTGAGTTTGAAAAAGCTGGTCGAAGTGATTTAGTGGAGGAAGAAAGTCAAAAGGTGGCCATTCTAGAAACCTATTTACCACAACAAATGAGCGATGATGAGTTAGCTAAAATCGTGGATGAAGTGTTGACAGAGGCTGCTCACACACAAATGGGTCCAGTCATGGCGGAAGTTATGAAACGGGTGGCTGGGCAAGCCGACGGCGGTCGCGTCTCGGCGATGGTGAGAAGCAAACTTTAGTCATGCATACAAAGAAAATCGGTGATATTCTTCGAGAAGAACGCGAACTTCGGCGGATTAGTTTGGAAGAGTTAGCTAAACGAACCAGAATTCGGAAGGAGTATTTGTGGGCGCTCGAAGAAAATCAGTTTGAAAAACTGCCAGCTTCGACGTTTGTTAAAGGGTACATTACCACTTATGCTCGGGTGTTTGGTTTTGATGCTAAACCTCTGTTAGCGTTGTTGCGGCGTGATTTCAAAGAAAGTGCCAAAGGCAAATTGGTGCCGCGGGATTTTATCAGGCCTACCTTGCGCAAGCGGACGTTGTGGACGCCGATGACGGTCGGGTTACTGATGGCTGGTGCCGTCTTTCTGTCGCTGCTCTCTTATATTGGCGTCCAATGGTACAACTTGAACCGGCCGCCAGAACTGGAAATCATCAGCCCGGCAGCGGGAGCGGTAGTAGGACCCAAAGTGATTGTGGAAGGCCAAGCGGAGCCAGAATCTATCTTAACGGTCAACGATCAGCCGGTCTCACTTCAACCTGATGGCACATTTTCAACTGAGGTCTTTATGAACCGCGAGGGGTTAACCACCATCAGTGTCGAGGCCAAGGACCGTCAAGGGAAAGAGAATCTCCAGCAACGGACGGTCAACGTCAAGTTTTAATAAATATAAGATTGAATACGCAAGAGGTTTCCTGGTACACTATGCTCACTCGCGTCATTACTTAGTCACGTACATCATTTAATTACTCAAATCAAGGACGTTATGGAACAAGCACTCCCTATCATTTTCTCCGTTGTCTTAATTATCTTGGCTATTATTGTCTCTGTGGTAGGTATCCAGCTGGTGATGGTGTTAATGGAAGTGCGGCGGACGCTTAAACGAGTTAATGAAGCGATTGAGACGGCCGAAGCTAAGTTCAACGCTGTCGTTACCCCTTTGCAAAGCCTGGGAGGCATGGCGTCTGGCTTGGGTGCGGGCATGAAAGTCTTTGAAGCTTTTGTGGGTTGGCTAAACAGAGATGACAGAAAGTAAAGACCACCACCAAGGATCATTTTTGTCTGGCTTCACCGTCGGGTTATTTGCGGGCGCAGCTGGGTATTTTTTGTTTGGGACTGATAAGGGGCAGAAGTTAACCGAGAAATTGAGTGATGAATGGGAAAGTGCGAAGGAGCGACTGGCGGATGAAGGGGTGATTGATAATCCGAATATGAGTTTGCGGCAAGTGGTGGGGCAGGTGTTGAATCAGGTGAAAGAGAGAATTGAGACGCCAGAGATGGATTCTCAAAAAGCTAATAAACCTTCAAAAACAAATGCTTCGAAGACGGCCAAAAAGCCGGTGAGGAAGTTTAAGAATATTTCACTGTAGTTCGAAATTTTTATTAAAATCTTCGGCCCGAGGTCATTGAACCTCCACCTGGCGGAAGATTTTTTTCTGTTATAATTACCTTACAGATAAAACAAACGCCTACCAAGGAATAAATGCCGCCTTGGGAGTTGTCCGCGACGAGTGGACCGGGTACGCCCGTGACAGCAGGAACGAAGTTAGGTTGAGGTGGTACCGTTCTCTGACCCGAGAGC
>DASVCZ010000063.1:0-4252 GCA_036381335.1 Patescibacteria group bacterium
ACGTCAACTACAGGACCAATGATTTGGGTAATATGACCAATATTTTTCATAGCGTTCCTTTAACTTAAGCTCATCGTGGCTGAAATCATATCCAGCAGTTCAGCTGTAATACCCGCCTGACGAGTTTTATTAAATTCTAATTTTAGTTCCGCAACTAAGTCATGAGCATTCTCACTGGCATTTTTCATGGTTACCATCCGCGCACTGTGTTCACTGGCTCGAGCTTCTAGAAATGCCTGATAAAGTGTATTTTCAATATAGTATGGAAGCAACTCGGCTAAAATACTAGCAGCGCTTGGTTCAAAAACGTACTCACTTTTGCCTACTACCTCTATATTTGGATCATTCTCGTCACTATTAACGTCATAAGACATGATAGGCAACATTTGAATCATTCGCGGGTGATGAGAAAGGGTATTAATAAAGTCGGTATAGAGTAACGTAACTGAGCGGAAAGTATGATCCAAAAAGCCTTGAATAGTTAACTCGTGTAAAGGTGCGATGTCAAGAATAGACAGCTTCTCTGGGAGATCAATAAATTGAGCATACAGTTCAAAACCGGTAAATTTAGCAAACTGAACGCTTTTACGGCCGATGGCAATCATTTTACCGTGGGGATGTTGCTTGCGCCACTCTAATGCTTGTTTAAAAAGCAGACCGTTTAAGTTACCACATAATCCTTTGTCAGTTCCCACCATGATTAATACGTCTTCCCCTTCTTCATGGCGTGAGAGCAATGGGTGAATATCAACTGTCTGTTTAGCCGAAAGTTTATGGAGAGATTCTTCCAAGCTACGAGAAAAAGGACGGGACTGCGTTGCTTGTTCTTGAGCCCGCTTCATTTTGCTGGCCGCCACCATTTCCATTGCTTTGGTAATTTTGGAGATGTTGGCAGCAGCGTTGATTCGGCGTTTGATAAGCCTGGTGTTTGCCATACATTAGTCGTTTTTCTCTAGCTGCAACTGAGTGTTCAGAGAATTAAAAATGTTAATTGCTTCTAATAATTTTTGTTCTGTTTCTTCAGTAATTTTTTGTTCAGAAATGATACTCTTCAAAATATCGGGGTGATTTGAGTGGATATAGGCTAAATAGCTATTTTCCCAAGTTTTGATAGCGTCTAATCTGATGGTATCCAAAAACCCACGGACAGCTGCAAAAATAATCACCACTTGTTCCTCAACTTTCAGTGGTTGATCCCACCCTTGCTTGAGAATGGCGTTTACCCGCTCACCTCGTTCTAGTTGGGCTTTGGTGCGGTCATCTAAGTCAGAGCTAAATTGAGCAAAGGCTTCTAATTCTCGAAATTGAGCTAAGTCGAGTTTCATGGTTCCCGCCACTTGTTTCATGGCTTTGATCTGGGCGGCTGAACCAACCCGCGAGACTGATAAGCCAACATTAATAGCCGGCCGCATGCCTTTATTGAATAAATCAGCTTCCAAATAAATTTGACCATCAGTGATAGAAATAACGTTGGTAGGAATGTAGGCTGAGACGTCGTTAGCTTGGGTTTCGATAATAGGTAGGGCAGTAATTGAACCGCCACCGTGATTTTCATTTAAACGAGCAGCCCGCTCCAGTAACCGAGAGTGCAGATAGAAAACGTCACCGGGATATGCTTCTCGTCCGGCGGGCCGGCGTAACAGCAGTGAAATTTCTCGATAGGCTTGAGCGTGTTTAGATAAATCGTCATAGATAACGAGCACATCTTTGCCTTGCTCCATGAAGTACTCGGCAATGGCCACTCCAGTATAGGGAGCTAAGAATTGTTCGGCGGCAGCATCAGAAGCGCTGGCTGAAACAATAACGGTGTAGGCCATAGCCCCGCGATCTTCAAGAATCTGTTTGGTTTGGGCCAATGAGGCGCGCTTTTGGCCCACTGAAACGTAGACACAGATAATATTTTGATCGGCTTGGTTTAAAATGGTACCTAAAGCGATGGCAGTTTTACCGGTTTGGCGGTCTCCGATAATTAATTCACGTTGACCTCGACCAATAGGAATCATAGCGTCGATGGCTTTGATACCTGTTTGGAGTGGCACGGACACCGATTGGCGACTCATAACGCCAGGTGCTACTCGCTCTAAAAGCATTCTTTTTTTCTCTGGGATGGCTGGTCCACCATCAATAGGTCGGCCTAGAGCATCAACTACTCGACCCACAATGTCATCAGAAATACCAACCGATAAGATAGTTCCGGTACGTGAAACTGTAGAGCCAGCTCGCAGATGGGAGGCTTCACCCAAGGTCACGATACCTACGGTGTCGGTATTAAGGTTAAGTGCTAGGCCAAACGCATTGCGACCAAGATCAATCAATTCTCCAGCTTGGACGTCATCGAGACCTTCGACTGTCAAAATACCGTCTCCAAAGGCTACTACTCGGCCGACTGACTTTTGTTCCACCGAAATTTCTAAATCAGAAATAAAGGAAGCGAGGCTTTTAGGAGAGCTGTGAGTGTGTTTCGGCATGACAAATGATCTTAAATAGTAAGTAATGATTTTTCAATTTGGTCGAGCTTGTGCTGGAGGGTAGCGTCGTATTGTTGTGAACCAATGGTCAACAGGATGCCGCCCACTATTTCGGGATTAACCTTAGTTTCAAAGGTGACTTCAGTTCCATACTTTTTAGTGACTGCTGTTTTGATTTTTTGCAGTTGAGCTGAAGTTAGTTCGATGGCGGTAGTGATGGTAACCTGCATACAGATTAGATATTCTTTAAGAGTGTTTCGAGTTCTTGACTAATAAGTGCTTCGTGTTTTTTACCACTTAATTCGGTAGCAATCACTTTCTCTGCGGTGGCGCGGACGGCAGATACGAATTCTTTTTTCATATCAGCCAGATGTTGCTTCTTCTCGCTTAGCCATTCTTCTCGAGCGGTTTCTAAGGTGGCAGCAGCTTTAGCTTTGGCTTTTTTCATGGCTTCGGCTTCCATCTTGAGAGCGGTTTCTCGGGCTTCTTCAATAATGGCCGCTGCCTCTTGGCGAGCCTTTTGTTTGGCTTCGTCAGACTTCTTATCCATTTGAGCTTTTTCAGCTAAAGTTTGTTCGGCAGCCTTCTGAGCTTCAGCAATTTTTTCAGCCCGCTCCTCCAAAACTTTCAAAATTGGTCGGTAAAGTAGGTACGTTAACGCACCTAAGACCACGCCAAAGTTGACTATTTGGAAAAGAATTTGTGGTAACTGGATATCCATACAACTCCTTTATTGTCTTGGTTAAACGAATTTAAGAATAAGAGCAACCACTAAAGCGTAAATAGCCACAGCTTCAGCGAAAGCAATACCTAAAATCATGTTAGTTTGAATTTTACCGGCTGCTTCCGGGTTGCGTCCGATGGCTTCTAAGCCTTTGGCTACCAGCATACCGATACCAATGGCAGGCCCAAGGGAGCCGGCACCCATAACGAAAGCGACTGCGAATTCTGTTGACATAACTCTCCTCTTTTAATTTTAAATTTTTAATTTCTAATTTCTATTTAATTAATGTGCTTCATGTCCTTGAGTGGCCATATTGAAAAAGACCAACGATAACATGGCAAACACGAGCGCTTGAATGAAACCGACAAAGACTTCCAAGCCATAAAATGGCATCGGCACTAACAAAGGAACTAAGAAAGAAATGACTGCTAACAACACTTCACCGGCAAAGATGTTACCAAACAACCGAAAAGCAAAGGAAATAATTTTAGCAAATTCAGAAACTAATTCTAGAATCCCCACGAAGAACATGATAGGGCTGGAAAAGTTAAAGAACTTAGTAAAGTAACCAAACTGCTGATACTGGAAGCCGATAATTTGCGTCATAAAAACAGAAATAAGGGCTAAAGCTAAAGTCGTATTCAGATCAGCGGTGCCAGCGCGCAGTAAAGGCACGAAGACTTGAGTAGTAGCTTCTTCAGTATGAGCACCAGTGGCTTCTTCAGCGGTAGGATGTTCTTCGACCGTTAAGGTTTCTTCGTGAGTGGGTTCAGCAGCGTGGTCATCTTGAGCGAGCTCAGCGGCGTGGGCTTGATCAACCAAAGCTGGCGCTTGAGCATGTTCTTCAGTCACCGTCTCATAAAAACCAATAGTTCCCACCCCAGGCAAGAGACCAAACCAGTTATTGCATAAAATAAAAAGCAAGAAGGTAGCAATTAAAGGAAAAAAATGAGCAGTCTTTTTATGACTGCCCGTAACCGAGTAAATAAGGTTGTAGATGGATTCAATAATCCACTCAGCAATATTTTGACCCATCTTAGGAGTGGACTTACTACTCTTA
>DASVCZ010000064.1:0-3680 GCA_036381335.1 Patescibacteria group bacterium
TACTCACTCTTTTAGAAAGTGTTTTCTTTAAAGATTTCTTAGCTGGGATGGTGAGTGTAAGCGTAGGAGTTTTTGGCATTGTGTTTATCTACCAATTGGCAAACGCTGATGGAAAGTCGGAAAATGGGTTGTCTGATACTACTGATACCACTACGAATTCATCTGTCGATGTGGTCCCGACCGTGCAACCAACAATCCCGATTGTTCCGGCAGTTGAACCCGAAGTCCTACCCCCGGAACAAGCGGAAAATCAACTTCAAGAAAGCGTGATTTTTTACCAAGTTCAGACTGGTGATACCTTAACTGCTTTGGCACAACGCTTTAATGTCGGTATTCAAGAGATCGCTCAAGTCAATGGAATTACCAACTACGATTGGATTATTGCTGGCACTGTCATTAAGATTCCTCAGGCAGCCACACCGGTTATGCCTGAAACGAGCATCACCTACTATACTGTTCGACCTGGTGACAACTTGTGGTCGATTGCTCAAACCTTTGGTGTAGATGTAAATACCCTAGCTCAAGCCAATCATATTTTTAACCCTGCCCTGATTCACCCTGGTGATGTTCTTGAGATTGTTTCCTCATGACCCGGGTCCAATTGTAATTTTCTCATTTTCTGTTAGGCTCTAGCTACGATGGCGAAGAGTGATACTTTGTTTGTCTGTCAAAACTGTGGCCAAACCTATCCTAAATGGCAAGGTCGTTGTGATACTTGTGGCGAGTGGAATACGTTAGTGGAAGAAGCTAAGCCGACCAAGAAAGCTGGCTTAAGGGGCTCGGCAGCACCATCAAAGGTTTTGGCGGGTAAAGTAGTCAGTCTCCCAGAGGTGGAGCCGTTGAGCGGCACAAAACAGCGTTTTTCTACTGGCATTGGTGAGTTGGACCGAGTTTTGGGCGGCGGTTTAGTGCCGGGAAGTGTGATTTTAATTGGCGGGGAGCCAGGAATCGGCAAAAGTACCTTGCTAACGCAGGTGGTGGTCAATATGTTAACCGGTGGCAAAAATAAAGCAGAGAAAACTGATAACCCGAAGACTATTTTATACGTGGCAGGGGAAGAATCACCTTCTCAAATAAGCCTAAGAATCAACAGATTAAGAGAAATTGAACACATTGATAAAAAAAGCAGTTCGGGAAATGCTCGCCTCAAATTTTCGGGTGAGGGACTTTTGTTTACAACCACCACTGATGTTCATGAGATAGCGGCATTAATTCAGCAGCATCAACCTAATCTAGTGATTGTAGATAGTATTCAAACCATCACCACCGAAGAATTAAGTGGAGCTGCGGGCAGTGTGGGGCAGATCCGGGAAGCGACTGATACCTTGACTGATGTAGCTAAGGCTCTACACATTCCGCTCTTCTTGGTGGGACACGTCACAAAAGAGGGAACCATCGCTGGTCCTAAGGTTCTTGAACACATTGTGGATGCAGTTTTAGAATTGAGTGGCGAACGCACCGGAGCCCTCCGAATTTTGCGAACACTCAAAAATCGATTTGGCGCTACCGACGAAGTGGGTGTCTTTCGGGTGGCTGATTTTGGCTTGGAAGAGGTCAGTAATCCCAGTGAGCTGTTTCTGGAACATGCCGAACAAGCGGTGCCGGGTAGTGCCACAGTCTGTGTCATGGAAGGAACTCGCCCCTTGCTGGCAGAAGTCCAAGCGCTGGTGGTCAACTCGCAGCTGGCGATGCCGAGACGGGTGGGGCGGGGGATTGAACTATCACGTATACAGGTCCTGTCTGCCGTCCTGCAAAAGCATTCCCACTTACCGCTAGGCGCCACTGATATTTTTCTGTCGGTGGCGGGCGGCTTTAGCGTTAAGGAACCGGCTGTTGATCTGGGTTTGGCCGTGGCTATTGCCAGCTCGCTCAAAAATAAACCTTTACCCAAAAAGACCGTCTTTATTGGAGAAGTGGGGCTACTGGGAGAGATCCGGGCCGTTAGTTACCTCGATCGCCGCGAAAAAGAAGCTAAGCGACTTGGCTTTACGCAGATTATCTCTCGCACTAAGTACCAGCGAGTGGCCGACGTCCTCAAGAAGCTGGGATTAAACTAAGTTTTAATTCTTACCTATTTCATACAGAATTACTATTCTTTTCCCATCAGGCAAGCATAGAGTAAGGCAGTGTCTCTAGCTCTCACACTTGAAACTACTCGTCCTCCCCTGTATGAGGACTATCAACGGTTGCTACCCACATTTTGGTATCTGTACTTAGTTGTACAAGCAACCCATTTACCCTCGAAAACGAATACTCGAGTTAAGAGCCAGATCATTTATCCTAAGTTTGGAGATGAAGCGACCAAGAGTATTTCGTTAAAAGAGATTCCCGCCTTAGATCTTCAGTCCGCAGCCGAGAAACATCAGTGGCAAGTTCTGGTCAATACCGTTGCTCCCGATTATTTGTCTAAAGTGTATGCTCAACCAATCACTGCTCGTTTGTTACGCTGGTTGGCTCACGATATATTTGGCCGTATAACTCGAGGTGAACTCCATTGCGATCCTAAATACTTAACAGATCAGACATTTGTTATTAAGGTAGCGATTGGCATTATTGTTGGGTATCAAACCCGCTGGGCAGAGTATTTGCAGAAAAAGGTCAAGCAACCCTTAGAGAAAGTGAAAGAAGCGGATGAATTGTTTTTTCTTGCTCAATTGAGCCAAATGGCGGAGGCTATCGCTGGAACGGAGCCATGGGCCCAAGAGAAACAAACCAAGAAAGATTGGAAGTGGATTCTAGAAAAACTGGAGCAGGGAGCCAAGAGTCCCGTTGAGCAGAGAAGCGTGTATCAAAAGACATGGAAAGAGGGAGTCAAAGGGAACTTGTTTGAATGGCTAATTGAAGACACCCATGCGCCGGCTTTAGAACGGTACCTGGCCCACTTACAACTTCAACAACTATATAAATGATACGTCTCTTTTAACTCTTCTTCTTGGCCCAACGTTCGCGACTGACTTTAATCACTTTGTCTCGGTTTTGATTATGGCTCTTGGCTAAACTCAAGGTGTGAGCGGGGAAAGGTGGTGAAATAATATTGTCGATAGCCAGCTTATTGATAATTTGGTACCGTCCGAGCGACACTAGATCTTCTTGAGAATATTTCTCGCCAAATTCTTTCATAAACACGCCCGCGTCGTCGGCGCCCATGACAAAACTGGCCATGGTCCCACAGTTACCAAAGATGGCTTTTTGGACTTCCTCGGGAATTTGGGCAATGTACTGGTTAGCTAGAATCAGGTTCAGTCGATATTTGCGGGCTTCGGACAAAATTTTATTAAACGACTCGGTGGCGAAGTTCTGGAACTCATCCACGTAGAGGAAAAAATCTTTCCGCTCTGCCTCAGGCAGGTAGACCCGGCCCATAGCTGACAATTGGATCTTGGTTATCAACATGGCGCCCAGGAGAGTGGCATTGTCTTCGCCCAGCTTGCCCTGAGACAAATTAACCAGCAAAATCTTACCCTGATTCATAATATCCTCAATGCTAAAGGAACTTTTAGAAGCATTAACCACGTCGCGCACCAGCGGGGAAGAGACAAACTGGCCCACCTTGTTCAAGATAGGAGCTACCGCTTCGTTACGCTGCCGATCCTGCATTTTGTCAAATTCATGGATCCAGAAACTCTTGAGAATAGGATCGTTCAGATTACTGACCACTTTGTCTCGGAATTTGGGGTTAG
>DASVCZ010000065.1:0-12932 GCA_036381335.1 Patescibacteria group bacterium
ACCTGACTACGAACTCACACGTTTTTATAAAGTCGATTCATTTTTCAGATTTTACATGCCTTTTTATCAATTTTTTCCAAGCCTTTTTAAAATTCCGTACCAACTCACTAGTAATGCTGTTCGCCTTAAAGCTACACAAAGATTTTTAGAACTCAGGTATCAAGAATCAATCGAAAAATTTTTAGCACAGGAAAACCCCGATATCTGTATCAGCACCTACTTTATGTATAACTTCAATTTGGATACACATAAGAACATCAACCGAAAACCTTTCATCAACATTGTTCCAGATCCTCGAAGTATCCATCCTCTCTTCATCTCATCTGCAGCTGATGCTAACTTTGTCTTCGATGATCAAGCCAAAAAAAATGGCCAACACTTGCATCCTGAGGCAACTTACATTCCTTCCGGTTGGTTCGTCCGCCCACAATTTGAAGACAAGTATGATCAAATATCAGTTCGAAAAGAGTTGAAGTTGGATGAGAAAATGTTCACCATTTTTGTAGCCTCCGGTTCTGAGGGGACGACTATGATTATGAAAGTCTTGCCCGCATTAGTACTAACGCCAGCGCCCGTGCAAATTGTTGTCGCCTGTGGCAATAATAATAATTTATTAAAAGGAATTTCTGGACTGAAAAAATTATTGAAAAGCACCAATAGCGCTAATAAATTAATTGGTTTGCACTTTACTAAAGATATCCATAAGTATATGCAAGCTGCTGATTTGGTAGTGGGTAAAGCTGGTCCCAATATGTTGTTTGAATCGGTAGCTACTCGGACGCCGTTCTTTGCTATTACTCATATTTCTGGCCAGGAAGATGGCAACCTAGATATCATTCGCGACTATAACTTGGGGTACGTAGAGGAAAACCCTTTAAAAGCCCAAAAACTACTGCATCAGATCATTGAAAATCCAGCAGAGCTTCATCAATTTGTGCCTTACTTGAAAACGATGGCGGAATATAATCAGGGTGCTAAAAAGAAATTGGTGGAACTTGTTGAAAAATTAATTAACTAAGAGAATCCAACTCACTGACCGTCGTCGCCTGCTCCGCACTTTTATCTTCACGGATTTTAACTAACCGTGGGAAGCGCAAGGCTACCCCCGCGCTATGGTTCGGCGACTTCGTTAACTCATCCGCCGCCACCTCAATGACTAAGTCGGGCGCCGCCCAGACGTCGGGGACTAAGGCTTTGCTGACGTCATACTCTTTGGGTTGCTCAGTCACCGCTAGCTCATCTAACCGCCGCTTCATTTCCCTCAGTTGCTCATCAGAAAGACCGGTGCCAATTTTGGCAATAGTCACAAACGGTTTTTCTTGGCCTTCATTTTTAACACCAACTAAAATCGCCCCGATGCCAAAACCTGTCCGCTTACCGCGACCAAAATAATACCCCATGACAACTACATCTAAGGTATCTTTGAGCTTGCCGGTGGCACCTTCTTCTTCTTTAATTTTGACCCAACTCCAGCCCTTGCGACCACTTTGATAAGGTGAATCTATCTGTTTGATGACCGCTCCTTCCAATCCTTTCGCCAATTGTTGGTTATGGAAGTTTCGGAGCACTTCCGGGTCTGAAGTAGTAATGGAAGGCGTTTTATATAGCACCTCGTTTTCTTTAAATAGATTGTGTAATACGTCTTTTCTCTCTCGCAGCGGAAGCGGTAAAAGTGACTTTCCATTCAAAGCCAAGACATCAAAAATGTAAAATCGAAGCGGCACTTTTTTGGCGGTCTCTTCAATTTCATGCTTACGCCGCCGGGTGCTAGTTTCTTGGAACGTCACGATCTCGCCCGTCTCCCGATTGTACCCAATGGCCTCTCCATCTAAGACCGCCGTCTCCACGTTCAGCTGATCTATGGCCGCATTAAGTTCGGGGAACATGTGGCTGACATTTTCTAAATTCCGCGTAAAAATACTCAGCTTTTTTTCTTTTTTATGAATGTGAATTTGCACCCGCAAGCCATCATACTTTGGTTCGGCTATTACTTCACCCATTTTGGCAATAATTTCAGCTGAAGAATTTAAGCGCTGACAGAGGGCGGGCACTACCGGAATGCCAACTTCCACCGACATATCAGTCAACATTTTTTGGCGTTGGTCTGGTGAATTTTGGGATAAATATTGTTGGGCCAATAAGCCAATGTCTGCTTTCTTTTGATAGGCGTCTTCTAAAAGAGAAGCTTCGGATTTGTCGCCAGCCATGGTCCAACTCAAGGCATCGAGCATGGTCATAGTGGAGAAACCTAAGCGGAGCTTGCCAACCACAATCCGGCTGACGAACTTAGCGGAGAGCGCGTCAAGGTCAGCTAATAAAGTAGTCAGCTGTTGTAATTTCCGTTCCTGTGAACCCTGACCACTTTCTTGGGCAATGATAACTAACCGGTCATACACCTCTAAGATAGAGAGTTCTTTTTTAGGACTACCCTTTTGAACTAAAAGTGTATGTGCTACTAACCCCATATCACCTAGTTCTTTAAAAAGCTTGGTCACTTGGGAATTGTCTGCTTCGGTGACTTCACCAAAGAGATTAGTGCTTTCCGCAGTTGGCTGACCGTTGATAGCTAACCGTGACAGCGCCCGAACCACCATCTTGGTCGAGAGTTGGAACTCTAGCGATTGATAAGTAGGCACCAGCTGCCCTTGCATTAAGTAACACGCAGCCGGAATTTCGTCATGGGCCAGTTCTTGGAATAATTTCGACAGCTGATCGGTCATTTCCAACCGCGAGGAGGTGGCTTCTAGTTCTTCTAAGTAGGCGGCAAAGTGAGCAAAAGTCATATTTTCATTCTTTCAACGAATACGTCACACCCTTCGTCACGCCTTCTTTCTTGACCACGCCTTTTTCAATCAGGTCTTTCAGGTCGCGAAGGATGGTATCGACCGAGACGTTAGGTAGGACCCGCTGGGCATCTTGCGAAGTGGCTTGACCTTGGTTCTGCAGTAACTCTAGCAGAATTATTTGCCGTTCCGAAAGCGCCACTTGCTCACCCAACTCCCGTTTCATTTTTAAATCTTTAGATAATTTTTGCACCTGTTGACGAACTTTATCAATCTCAATCGCCAACCCATAACAGAAGTACTCCAGCCAATAGGTCAAGTCATGCTCTTCCGTTTGTTGGACTGACAACAGCGCTTGGTAGTAAGCTTCAACATCGTTATCAAAGTACTGTTCCAAGGAAAAGAAACGCTTAAAGTCGTAGTTAAGCTTATTGAGGACTAAACTGGCGGTAGCGCGGGCAGTCCGACCGTTACCTTCGATAAAGGGATGGATGTAGACCAATTGATAATGCGTAATAGCCCCTTTGATAATAGGATGCACGTGACGGCTGTGTTCACTGTTAAGCCAGTTAAAAAAATCATCCACTAGAAAAGGGACTTCTGCAGACACAGGGGGCCGAAAAGCCACCCCACCATTGACGGCGCTCCGGACAATGACTTGTTTGTTGCGGTACTGACCAATGTACTCTTCTTCAATTAAACGCTGCATGGTTAAGGTGTGCAACGTTTTCAATGTTTTGGTCGATAGGATCTGGTGAGAGTGTGTGTGGTCTTGAGCATCAATCCACTTGATGACGTTGCGGTAGTTAATCACCTCTTGGATGTCGCGCTCACGGGCAATAATGCCCGTTCGCGCCGCCACGTCTTTAGTATCGACAAACCCCTCCAAGCGCACCACTTGCTCGGCTTGGGCTTGCGTCAGTTCGTTGCCTTCAATCTTGGTTCCGAAGTGAACTGTTCGGCTCAAAGCATCATCCCGAAACTTTGCTTCCCAGGCAGGCACTAACGGGGCACTATCAATAATAGCCTTAGCTGATTCAATTTTACTGATGTACGTTAAGAGGTTATGGGTGATGGTATAATGCGGTTGATACATACTTAAGTCCTGGTTTTAGAAGCACTATTATTGCATATTTTGCAGGGAAAATACATGTCTTCATCTTTTGTCGAAACTGAGTACTCACCTTTTTCCCGCCCCAATGGTCGTTACCCTCACTCGCTCTCTGCTTGGCAAGAACTATTACAAGTGCCATCTGGGACCCTGAAACCAGGAGAGCTTCTCATTCCTGCCATTAGTGAAAGAAAACTCGAACGAGCTATCTCCTGGCTGGCTGAAAAAATAACCAGTCTTCAACGCACACACAATCAACGCTTGATCGTACTCTATAACAAATATGGTGCGGTCAGTATTGGCGAGAAGCTGGCTATCATGCTTAAAGATAATCCTGACATATCTTTTCATGCTATCCATGTTACCTCTGCTACTGGCTATCAAACGTTCGATGAGCCCCAACTTAAAGAGTGGCCAAATGTCGACCTGACCAATGCCATCGTATTTATCGTCGAGGATATAGGTGACTCAGGTAATTCTTTGGATATCTGTACCCAAGTTGCCATGCAATCAGGAGTCGAACCAGAAAACCTACTCACGTTTAATTTACTCGAAAAAGATCGCCCTCAATTTTCTAAAGCTCATCATCCCGATCTGGCTGGCTTAAAAGTCAGAGATACCTTCTTGGTGGGAGGCAGTACGTTGGACTCAGGGACAGATGATAAAAAGCGCGAAGCCACGCTCCGACAACTGCGGAATGTCTTTCATGTTGTAACAATTCCCTTCCTTCGTACGTTACTGGCTTTTTTCAGCAGCACTACTAACCAAGGAGTTACCCGCTAGCGACATTTGGTACAATACGGCCATGGCTATCGAATCACCCCAATCTTTGACTGAGTTCCCCTTAGCTTTAATCAAAAATATGATCACCCTAGCTACCAGCGGCTTTGGAGTAGTGGTAGCTTTAGCTTGGAATGAAGCCATCAAACAATCGGTTGAACAGTATGTTAAGCCCTACTTAGGTGAAAACAGCGGCATTGCCTCTCTTTTTGTGTATGCCATCATCATGACTATCTTAGCGGTGACGGTGACGATGCAGCTCTCAATGGCGGAAAAAAAAGTCCAGCAACTGACAGAAAGAGTTAATGATCGGCTCAAGAAAAATCCTCCTAATCAAGAGTAATAATTTAGTAGTTTTATAGAATGACAGACCGTCAAAAGCACCGTCGCCAGTAACGTTAATTACCACTTAGGGTAGGATAGGTGATTTTGAGAGTGAGAACAAAGAAGACTACAAGTTCCTGTGAGAAACTGAACGTAGAGTCGAACATGTCTGGAATGTAGCATGAGTGCAAAAAAATGTGAGAACGTAATTTTTTAAAATGAGTGCAATGGACAGTCAACACAGGAGTCTGTACACTAGTATCATCTGCTCATGTCAAAAAAAGTCGCCTTTAATATTAATTTACTGCCCAAAGACCCTTTCTTTGAAACCATCTTGGGTAAAACTCTGAAGTGGGCTTTATCTGTAGGGCGATATATCGTCATTTTTACCGAGTTAATCGTTATTATTAGTTTTATTACTCGTTTTTCACTTGATCGCCAAGTCACCGATTTGAATCGGGCGATTGAGCAAAAAAGAAACGTCATCTTATCTTACGGAGAGGTAGAACCTCGAATGCGAAGATACCAGGCCTTACTAGAGCAGTATCAACAAATTGACCAACAACAGAATATTATTACCCTTTTCCCCGAACTGAGCCGAATTACACCGCTCGATGTCAAACTGGACACTCTGACTATTACTCCCACCGGTGTTACCCTCTCGGGGACTACCTTATCTCAAAACTCACTCACGCTTTTGATCAATAATATGCAACTCTCATCCTTATTTGAAAGCATCAATGTCGGCAGTATTGAAGCCGATCAACAGTCTAACTCGGGTTTTCAATTTGAAATTAAAGCTACCACTTCGTTGACACCGACTCGACCGGCAGCCAGAACTCAATCAGCTGGTTCGAATACACCGGCTGTCTCTGAGGAACTCGACTTATGACCAAGCGCCAACAATTAATGAACACGCTGACAGAGTTTTACCAACGCCCAGTGGCGCAAGCTTCACTGGAACTCTTCCTGTCTATTTGTGCGGTGCTGTTTTTTGCCATCTTTGCTATTCGACCCACCTTACTGACCATGTCTGATTTAATCAAGGAAATTGAAGATAAGAGAGAATTAAGTCAAAAACTTGATCAAAAAGTGGCAGCTCTGGCTTCAGCTCAAAACGAACTGCTTAGTGTCCAAGATCGCTTGCAGGTTGTAGACCAAGCTTTGCCTTCAGAACCTAAGTTGCTAGAGTCTCTCTCGTATTTAGAAAAAATTGCGAGCGACCAGCAACTGGTCATCGAAAACTTGACGGTCGCAACATTGCCTGAAGAAAGTGGCCGCAACCGATCAGCCCGAACTGGCCGAAAAAATTACACCATCAACTTTACTGTCCAAGGTGACTATCCGACTATAAAAAGGTATCTGGACCAAGTGTTGAATGTCCGCCGGGCATTTGTCATCGAAACCGTAGCCTTCACCACCAGCGATAATCGAGGTAAAAAAAGCCTCAAAGCCAACGTCACGCTCGGTGTGCCTTACCTGGAGGAGCAACCATGACCGTCGCCAAAGCCACCATTGCCAACCTCCGCCAGAAACAATCGTTACTCTACCTGCTTTTGTTTTCACTGGCTACCGTCATGATCTGGGTAGTAATTAGTTTGATTACTTCTCAACAAAGACCTGGTATTAGTCCTGAACTCCAGCAACTGGCCCAGCCACTGACGCCTACCTTGAATCAAGATACCCTTCAAAAAATTGAAAGTAAGCAGTTTTACAGTGAAAGTGAGCTGTCTCAGTTCCCCATTTATAAGATTATCACCGCTCCCAATGGGGTAGACGAACTGGTAGTTACCATTGATACTGACGAAGCTTCAGTCTTTCCGCCTCGGGAAACTCAAGCGCCCTCCCCGTCTCCCACCCCAGAGGAATCGCCAGCGCAATTTGACACGCCCGCGGCCAGCCAGTCGGCCACCTCCACCGCCACTGAAAGTGCTGAGGCTGTGCAGTAGTAATTAAGAGAATGAAACGCTAGATTCTCCATAAAATATCTTGCAAAAGATTTAGCAGTCAGAGTAGACGAAAGACCGTCAAAAGCACCGTCACCAGTAACGTTAATTACCACTTTAGGTAGGATAGGTGATTTTGAGAGTGAGAACAAAGAAGACTAATAATTACAATGAAAAATTGAATGTAGAGTCGAACGTGTCTTGAATCTACTCTGACTGCGAAGGCGGAGCTTCGGATCTTCTTCGCGTTGCGTTTATATCAAAACTTCTCTAGAGTAATGTAAGGTGTACGTAAGACGCCTATTTTAATTATGCCCGATAATCCTTTGAAAAAGTCGTTTTTCCAGCGGCAAATCCCCACTTTAGCTGGTTTATTTATTCTGGTGGTAGCGTTAGTGGGAGGAATTATTTTCGTGGGTAGCGATACGGCTCAAGTTTTTTCACCACGAGCCACTCCGCAGACCACCCCTAAAAACATTAAAGTGACTAACGTCACCGACGATAGTTTCACCATTTCCTTTGAAACTGACGAAGCCACCGCCGGTTTTATTAAATACGGAACTGAAGCAGGTGATCTCAACTCACAAATTAGCGACGACCGCGACCAATTATCAGGGACGATTGGCGATTACAAGCTGCACCATATTACAGTCAGAGGGCTGACCGCCAATACGCCTTACTTTTATGTCTTAGGCACTGGTGGGCGCAGCACCTTTGATAATGAAGGCACACCTTTTACCATCACCACAGCTAGAAGAGCGGGCGTCCCTTCTGCTGCCAAAACTATTTATGGGAACGTGGTCACGGCGGGCGGTGGCCCGGCCGATGGCGCGATTGTCTACATTACTTCTCCAGGCATGGGGGAAATGTCAGCCTTGGTTAAGAGCTCTGGCAGCTGGGCAGCACCCCTCTCCAATGCCCGGACTCCAGATGGGGCTGAATATGCCACTTTGAACGAGGACTCTCAATTGGCACTCAGAGTAGCTGGACCAGATAAATCTACTTCTGAAGTTTCTATTACGCTCAAAGAGGCACAGCCGGTGGCTACCATTACCTTGGGTCAAAATACCGTGGCCGCGGCCTCGCCTTCGCCTTCGCCTGAGACTCACACAGAGACAGCTTCTGAAAGTGGCAGTACAACCTTGGCTAATCAGAGTCTGCCCCCAGTGGGTTCTGGCGGACTCGATAGTCTTTTATCTAGTTCACCGAGTGCCACCAGTACCGCCAGTTCCATGACCACCTTAGATCTGGCTAACGTGGAAGCAGATGAAAAACCTGTGCTGACTACGACCCAACCAATTATTACTGGCAAAGTTGCACCCAATGTGGTTGTGAACATTGAAGTTAATTCTGAAACCCAAATTACCCAGCAACTGACGGCCGATGCTAACGGCGAGTTTACGTTAGATATTGAAGCTTTGAAACAAGAACTAGAACCTGGGGAGCACACCGTCACCTATTCCTACACCGATCCCACCACTGGCCAAATTGTCGAAAAAACGGTCAACTTTACAGTGGAGGCGCCAGCCAGAAATACCAGTACCCAAATTGCCCAGGCTACTACTACTCAATCCGGCACTACCAGTACAAGTAGTGCCAGTCCCACTCCTTTTGGTTCGAGTAATCCTTTCCCGATTGGGGGAGCCACTAATTCAGCCACCGCTACTAATAGCTCTAAAACCGCTACCCGGAGTGCCATGCCGTCTACGAGTAGCGCCATCCCGGTGTCGGGATCGGTAGGAACCACTTGGGCTTTAATTATCGGCGGTCTCTTTTTCCTAGTTGCCGGCGGCTGGAGTGCATGGTTAGCTAGAGAAGTAGATAGAGTGATTGAGTAAGTGTATATGATTAATGCGCAACCAACAAATCCTAGCTTAACCCCGGCTCAGCCGACACCCGCACCAGCTGCAACCTCCACGCCAGCACAGGCGTCTGCATCTAACGGTTCTGCTACTCCTTCACCAGCAAATGGTCCATTCCAAGATCCTAGCTCAAGAGATTCTTTAATGGCTCGCATGAAACGGAATTGGAAAGTGCTGGTGGCGTTAGTCTTCTTTTTGATTTTATTGGTTGGTGCAGGTGTGGGGTACTACTTATCTCAGCAAGAACAAGATGTCCGACAACAAGCCTTTAGCCCTGGCGGCGAGTGGTTTATTGGTGGCTACCCTGAACAGCATCAAATTGACCAATATGACCGTTGTAATCTCTACAAAAACGCCTGTGATGTCAAGTATGGTCATTCCTCAGTTGGGTATGATTCTTACTGTTTCTGTGAGCCAGAAGGTGGTCCTCCGGGGACTATTGGCTGTCCTGGTCAAGAACCTGCTTCATTGGGAGGCATGCAGGAAGGTACCCGCACCGGAGCTGGCACTTTATGTCCCAAACCGCCATCACCTACCCCTACTCTTAGCCCGTCACCTTCGCCTAGTCCGGTCACTCTTACTTGTGCTTCAATTACACCCAGCGTCACTGAGTTAGAAGTCGGCGACACCATCTCTTTCACTTGTGGTGAAGTAGAGGGCGCTACCCGTTATGAGTTTAGAGTTATCCAGCCCGATGGCTCTCCTCAGGCGTTAACAGCCACTAATAATGTCTCAGCTACTTTTACTGTGCCAGCCACCGGGACTTATCGCGGACAATGTCGAGTTTGTGGCGCAGATAGTTGTTCTACTTGGCCAGCTGGTCCTGATCGTTTAGCCTGTAATACCAACTTTACCTTGGCCGCAGTAGAGTCGCCTAGCCCAACCCCGTCACCCAGCGTCAGTCCGAGCCCCAGCCCAACGCCTAGTGTGACTCCCACTCCATCACCCACACCTACGCCTAGCCCCAGTCCGACACCAGCTGTGGGCTGTAACGAGGAATGTGTGGCTAACGCCGACTGTAGTAACAGCAATCACATCTGTTACAGTGGTCGTTGCCGTTTAGAAAGCAATCCTGAAAATACTAGTTGTGTGGCGCCGAGCAGTCCTACACCTTCACCAAGTGTGGTGGCTCAAGCTCAACCACCTTTACCTGAGGAATTACCTCAAAGCGGACCAGAAAACTGGGGTCAATTAATTATGGCGGGTGTAGGGGTAATCCTAGCAGGAGCGGCCTTATTGTTACTTTTGTAAAGTTAGCTCTTGAAAATGATTGAGTAAAACATGTATTCTTATCTTAATAAATTGTGACACTACCTGACTCTTTATCTTCCAGCTTTCGCGCGAATACTTCCAGTAACTACTCGGATGGGAGTGCTGATACTGCCAAAAATTCTTCCAGTACTGATCCTATTTCCAGTTACCAACCTCCGGCTTCGGCTCCTAAGTCATCACCTATAAAACCAAAAAGTAAGTGGAAAATGTGGGTCGGCGGCTTAGTAATGTTGATTTTAGTGGTAGGTGGAGCCGCTGGGTATTATTTGTTTACACAAGGTGCTGATATACGGCAACTGGCTTACGAAGATGCTTCTTGTACACCTGGCACTATTCAAGGAGTGTGTGGAGGAGTGACAAGTTTGGGTACCAGATGCTTAACAACACAACGTCCCTACTGTGATTCAACTGGTACCAAGTCTGTCTGTACAAATGCCACTGCTTGTGGCTACGGCACTCCCGAGAACCAAAGTTGTGGCGCAGTTCCTCACGGAGGTCATTTCTGTAATAACAATAGTGTATGGGTGTGTAACAATGGGCAAACAAGTCAACAGCAAATTTGTTCTTATGGCTGTGAAAATAATGCGTGTAAACCTGCTCCGCCACCACCACAACCACCAAGTTCTTGTGGTCAATATCCTCACAACAGTAACTTCTGTGAAGGCAACGTTGTTAAACATTGTGACAATGGAAATGTAAGTACGGTTGCTAATTGTAGTTCTACTCAACGATGTTCAGGGGGAACATGCCTTAATAACACTGTCTCTTGTTGGACTCTCAATAATGATAAAACAGCATGTTTGGGTCCTGTTAATGTTACGGGTACCACCTGTCCGGATGGTCATTACGCCAATGAGGACACTTGTTTAGCTAATGCCACTGGAACAGGTGGTGACACTGCGAAACAAGAAGGAGAAACTTGTAATGCTACTGCTGAATGTGCAACTGGTTTAGCCTGTAGTGCAGGAGTATGTAAAGACATCTCTCCTAATAAACCTGATGGAGCAACATGTACTTCTACTTCAGAGTGCCAAACCGGATCAGCTTGTAGCGCAGGCATATGCAAAGATATTTCTCCTTTAAAACCAGAAGGAGATACTTGTAGCTCAACTGCCGAATGCCGAACCGGATTAGCATGCAGTGCAGGAACTTGTAAAGACATTGGTCAAGACAAGCCAATTGGTGCTCTCTGTGTTTCTAATTCTCAATGCCAAAGTGGAGTTTGTTCAGAGGGGAAATGTCAAGTTTCTAATAACGGCACTGACGATACGGGTGGCGACGACAACATTCCCACTAATAACCTCTGTCTCGACGGATCAGGGCAGACAATTATCCGCAGTGACGTCTACACCTGTCCTAATGGTGATACCAACGGCGACGGTCAATGTACCAGCGGTGACTCAGGGTACACCTATGCCACTCACCCTGGTGTGTATACCACTGAACCCACTGGCGTCGGCGACTGCTGGCAGATTGACTACTACTCAGTAGACTTAGCTACTTCTCAACAACGCTGGGGAGCCAATCCTAATGATCCAGCTGGGTATTGTGGACACGCGGGTCACCCAGAATTGTGTCAAACCACCAGCACGCCCCCACCAGGACCGATTGGCCCCATGTGTTTGAACATTAAACTGAACAACGTAACTACGGCCGATGCTGCTCCTCAGTTAGGCGACGAAATCACCTTTACCTGTGGCACCGTGGCCGGCGTGACTAACTACCAATTCCGAGTGCGCACCCCTGCTGGCCAAGTCCAAGAAGTGCAAGCTAGTGCCGCTGGCAGTAACACCTCGCAAACTGTTACCATTGATACAGCCGGAACCTATTACGCTCAGTGCCAAGTCTGTAATGCTAATGGCTGCTCAGGCTGGGAAAACTTACCGAGTAACTAACACTTAAGAAATCATGATTAACGCCACACCTAACACCACTAGCCCAACGCCCTCACCTGTCATGAATGAGGGTGCGGGTGTGCCTAAAGTGCAAGCTCCGGTGAATTCAGGTGGCTCTAAGCAACCCCGCAAAATTTTTGGAGTCGATCAACGATCCGTTTTAACTGTTTTAGGTCTGACCGCTTTCTTTATCGTCTCCATGCTGGGTGTGATGATTGCCCTGCGCCAACGCCAAGTGGAAGGCCCAGTAGCACCTAATGTTCCTCAATCACAACCATCGGCTGCTGAAGCTCCAGCTACAAATGCTATTTGTACTATGAGTTTTACCGTAGCAGAAGCATCGCCCAGCCCTAGCCCATCACCGTCAGTCAGTCCCTCACCATCCGTTAGTCCATCACCAAGCGTCAGCCCTAGCCCATCAGTTAGTCCCACGCCAAGTGTCAGTCCCAGTGTCAGTCCTTCGCCTTCGGTTAGCCCCTCACCAAGCGTCAGTCCTTCACCAGTCATTGGCTGTAACTTCGACTGTACCACCAACGCCGACTGTACCAACTCCTCTCACATCTGTTACGAAGGCAAGTGTCGCCTAGACAGCAATCCTAGCAACGAATCGTGTCAAGCCGCCTCACCCAGTCCTACCATGACTACCACCGCTCAACCTGAGTTACCTGAGGAACTCCCTGAAACAGGTCCTGAGAACTGGGTCCAAGTTATCATGGCCGGCGTCGGCATTGTCTTGGCCGGAGCTGCTTTGCTCTTATTACTCTAGTGGTACAATAGTATCCTCAGAAAGTGCGAGTGTAGCTCAATTGGTTAGAGCACAAAGCTTATACCTTTGCGGTTCTAGGTTCGAGTCCTAGCACTCGCACCTTTTTCCCCAACCCTTACCGATCTTTCATAAAACGTGTATAGTGATAGCATGCGTTCTCTGACTGCCCGTCTTTTCTGGCCTTTTTTTTGGG
>DASVCZ010000066.1:0-22882 GCA_036381335.1 Patescibacteria group bacterium
TAAAAGGGCTAAAATTTACATTGTTGTATTCGAATGCGGATACAATTTGTTCAACTGGCAATTCAAAATCTTCTACAAGCCTAAATCTAAGATTGACTTCGTTAGTATCCAAATCATATGAAAGATAAAGACAAATAACATTTTATTATTCATTGGTAAAAGAGTGTAAAGGGTTTGTAGAATTAATCATTTTGATTAGTTTTGTCTTAGATATTATTTCATGAGGTAATAGTTTATTAGGTGTAACCAACATAATAATTAAATATGTCCCAACAAGAAGTGAGAGAAAGAGTGAACCTAAAAACCAATAATTATAAGCAATTATTGAGGGGAAAATAAAGAAGAATACAACAAAACTTAGCTGCCTAAGTATTAATTGTGTGGTTGTTATTTTTCCCCTTAAAGAAATAATTGAAAGATTCATAACTTTGCTCCCAACAGTTTTGCCATTCCAGAGGAGAGAAACCATAATAAAATAAAAATAAAGCAACCACTCTAGTAATGTGCTTGCTGGCCAGCATTTTTCCTTATTACACACTAATTTTTCAGCGACTGATACATCAATAAATGTTGCAATTGAAATATAAAAAAGCAAATTTAAAAACCAAATGGTAACTAAATCGATGAAAAGACTAATAAATCGTTTAAATAATATATTCATATTTAAAAAGGAATACTTAAAGTCGATATTAGGCGAATTATCTAATTAATAAAGATTGATCTTCCCACACATCTTCATACTTGTTTTCACCAATTAGAAACCTCCATCCAGGAGCTAAACCAAGGTATTTAATTAACTCAGGATACGATTTTTCAAGGTGCTTAACGTGTAACGGAACAAAGAAATTAGGATCATTTGGAAGTTCTTCTCACACCCAGATGTACCAGCCCGTTGTGTCACTCGTAGGATTATGTCTAAGACCATTTATTGGATAAACTTTTCCACTGACGTTCCGAGCAATTCCTACTTTTAACTCTAACGGGGTTTCTAAATAGGGCGCTCTATACTTCTTGCAAATTTCTTTTTGTTCTGCAATTAATTTAAGTAAACTCAACCATGAATTAATTTGACTCATGTTTAATTCATAAAGGTAATTATTCATTTTAATAGTATGCTACGACCGACCAAAAAGCATTAACATAAGAGTAACTATAACAACAAAAGCCATTAGCCAACGCATAAACTTTCTTGCTTCAACGGGGCTCATTGGATTTTTGTAAAGAGTTCTAATATCTTGTAACAGATAGTTTTTTGCTGTAACTACTGATTGGTTATCATCAATAGAGTCAGTTTCTAGTTGCTCACCCCTAGCTTTCCAGTAATTCATCCGGAAAATTTCTTCTTCTGTTGGTTTTAAAATTTTATTCCTGAAAAAATCTTCAAAGGTACTAAATGTATTCTTTTCTAACCAACTTGGTTGCTTATCCTTTGACAATCCGACAATCCAAGGAACTATTTTAAACTCCCTCTTTTTAGATTGCGTAGAAGTATCAAAAAACCAGCTGAGTTCATCATCCTCCAATAATAAAATATAATTTTCTGGTATATCATGATTGTTCGCTTTTATTTTTTTGTCAAAGTAAATCAATGAGGGTTCTTCCTCTCCAGCTGTACCATTTATTTCCCACCCATTTATTACCCCATCACCCACTTCCTCAAGAAAAATCTTGTAAGATAAGGGAAGGGAGTTGCTAAAATATTGCTCTATAGTTCTGACTTTTGTTTTATCAAAATCATTTAACGCAATAAGTTTTTTATCTTTGATTAGGGATTTAAGTAAGCTTCTGAATTGGCTGGACATGATTCCATTATCAATACTTCTAATCTATCGAAAGTATTGCTTCACATTATAATTACCGATTGTTTCAGCTAATGTATAAGGAGAGACACCTGAGTTATTTTCTTCATTAGGATTTGCACCACTTTTTATTAGTAACGTTATTAGTTCACCTTTACCTCTAGAATTATATGTAGCTCTCCACAAAGGTGTGTTTCCAAACTTATCCTTAGCATCAATATCCGCCTTGTTTTTAATCAATAATTCAACAATTACTTTATTATTTTCTTTTGCAGCTAGATGCAATGCTGTAAAACCCTCCTCATCACTCAAATTTATTTCAGCCCCCAAATCAATTAATTTTTCCGTCAATTCTATGTCACCCGTTATAGCTGCCCACATTAGCGGAGTTCTCTTCATTTCATCAAGCAAATTTGGGTTTTTGTACTTTTCTAGAAGCTTGTGCACAACTTCACTTAAATTTTTATTAATAACTGCAGCCTCAAAAAAAACATTTGATTCGTTAGATGACAATAACATTATTTTTTTCATAAAAAAATAAATTAGATCTTATGATAGTTATTTATTCGTTTCTTTAAAAAACTTTTTCACATCAGGAGAGAAACCAAGATAATAAATATTAATTCCTGCCCAAATTACTAGAGCAAGCGAAAGAAGTTTCACTAATAAATCAGGATAACCAAATGAAAGAAATAGAGCGAAGATGATCGTCAATATAAAAAGAATGAGCGCGATAATTCTAGCTAAATTATTTCCTTGGTAGAGGTAGTACATTAATACTAAGGTTAAAATTAATCTCACAACATCAACACTTGAATGATTTCCAGCTAGAATTGAAGTAAATTGATTCAACATAGCAAATATAAACCACACTATAACTAGATACCACACCTTTCTTTGTCCTAAAGAAACTTTATTCATTGTGATCCCTCTCATTTTTTGAAAGAACAGATGCATTTACTCTTGTTCTATCACTTTTGCTATCTTTTCTATTTCATTCAGCCACTGAGCATACTCTTTTGTCTCCTGCCACAGTTCTTGTAATTCAGAATTGGTTTTGATTCTGTGTAGTGCAGCTAAGGCATCAGGAAAGATTTTTTCTTTTATTTCAAGCGAGTTGGTTTTAGTTTTTAGTTGACCAAGAGTTTGCAGAAATTCTTGGGGGAGACTGTCATCTGTTCTAGTAAGTGAAATAGCAATTTTTATAGCCGCTAAAACCTCGGATGCCAAATAACTGTCAAGATACTCAGATTCTGCTAATTGAGAAGCAGCTCTAATTTTTCGCCTTAGTTCTTTTACACTAGGATTTGCAGTAAAAAATGAAATAAAGTCTACAGCCGCATCGTTTTCAAATATTTTATATCCCCAAGCTCCCATATTTTCCTTATTTCAAAATTTTAGTGAGTAATCCATAAAATATTGATGAACTTTGCTTGATAAGTTTTTCTTGTGGTTTCTCCCCAGTTAGAATCCTGTCTACTATAGAAGTAGGTGAATAATTAGCTTTATATTCTAAGTCAGAATACTTTTGAGGTATTGTTTTTCCGATTGTAATGTCTGTCTCACCATCGTATAAGTACCACATGCTTGGGGCAAGCGAATGAGAACCACCTTCTTTCCATAAAAATTTTGGGAAAGTAAAATCTTTAATTGGAATGTTGCCCACAACTTTCCAATCATAATTTGTTGATTTATCCGACATCATTTTTATATCAGCTTCAGATAAACTCAGTCCAGCTGCAATAATTTCGTCAAAGTGTGTAAATAATTGAGAAAGTTCCATTCCATCTTTTATTCTGGTAAATACAGGTGGAAATTTAAATTTTTTCGTTTCAATTTGCTCTAAATTGATTTTTTCATTTATATCAGCTAGATAATCAAATACTCCAATTAGATCACCCCAAAAATCTTTGGCAAGATAATGAGCAAATGCCTTTTTTCCATTTGGTAAAGGAATCTCTATGACATCTCCAATTTTGAGCTGTTTATTCATGCACGTTGTTGAGGATTATTTGTACTATAGGGGAAATTATAACCACTTTCAGGTATAACAAACAGCATAAGTGGACCGGTAACTGCATTTATAATAGATGTCCCTACTTGAGCTGCTGTTTTACCAATAGTAGTTGCAGTTGCAACCACTGTAGCCCATAAGCCAGTACTTTGAGGAACAGCCCCTGCAGTCTGAGCTTGCTGCTTAGCTTGATCTAAAACTGGATTGGACGGCGAGATGCTATTAATTTTGTTTACTAATTGTCCACCATCTTTAACGAGCTTATGGGTGTCCATATATGTTTGTTCACTACCCTTGGCTGTAGTAAAACCTTTGGCTCTGTGTAGAACCTCATAGTTGAGTATTTTCTGGGGATCACCACTTCTTAAATGTTCGGCAACTCTTGTTGCCAAATCCCTACAAGTAATACCCACATATTTTAAAGCGCCGGTGACTTTATCATAACCTCCATATACGATGTATTCTGCGGTAGACCTACTTTCTTCGTTAAATCCATATACATCTACATAGTTAACAGGACTATTCAAATTATATTGATATCTGTGCAGCGTTCTTGGATCTTGTGTCTGTCCTCTATATGTATCTTGATTTAGCCATGTTCCTGTCGTTGGGTCGTAGTAACGAGAACCATAGTAGTAGAGATTATGATGAGCGTCATATTGTTTCTGTTCTAAGGTATAGGCATTATGAGGATCAGCCCAAGCTGAAGCTACGCCATCATTATCTGGTTTATTCACTGGTGAGTGATCAGGTAGCAAGCCACCATATTCGTCGTATCTATAGGTATGATCCGACTGAGCCTTGTGTTTAGTGGTTGCGGCAATATTACCTTGACCATCGTAATGATAGAAGTATTCCGTGCCATTAGGATCTTGCTCAGATTTAAAGTCTTGGTAGAAGGCGAGGTCGGTACCCTGGCGCGGTTGGACGTTAGGTCTGAATTGAGCGTGTAGTGGATCGGCTGGCTGCATTTGGTTGGTGACTGGCGCCATGGTCGTACGGTAGAGATTCTTGCGTTGACCGTTCCAGATAGAATGTTCAGCCACAGGATCTAATCGGTCATAACTGTATTCTGTGCGTTTACCGGTGTCTGAAGCCCCTGAGAAGTAGGTAGCGACTAACCGACGACCGTTACCGTCATACTCAAAGGCGGTTTGATCATACGCAGTTGGCTCAACGGGAACGGGCTCTTCTGGGCCACCCACCACTGGTGAAGGTGATGGTTCAAGTGATGGACTAGGCTCAACACTCGGTGAAGGTGAAACTGACGGGTTGGGACTGACATCATTACCAGTGCCATTGTTACAGTCATCACTTTGATCTTTACCATTGTTTTTACCATTACCATTTGTCACACAGGGCGAAGGACTGGGGCTCGGCTCAACTGTGGGTGACGGAGTCGGTTCTTCCGGTGTAGGAGCTTCAACCACAGGTTCATTGACTTTAAATTGCTGGGCCAAAGTTAACCGATTCTCGGTGTCATATTCATATTTTTGACCTCTATCTGTGCCTGTGGCATCAGCAATTAACTCTTCTGTTCTGTTACCATTTTTATCGTAAGTAAATTGGTACTCACTGACGGCTGGCGGCTGAGGAGAATCAATTGCTATTTTAGTCAGCTGGTTAGCTGGGTTGTAGTCATAGGTCCGGGTCTCAGGACCTTGTTTCAGGTGTTCTGTTAGCTGAGTCCGATTACCTACCGCGTCGTACTGATACTGAGTCTTCTGATCGTCATCACTGCTGGTTTCCGCAATTCGGTGCAAGCCATCGTAAACATAGTTGGTAACGACCTTATCAGGTTGCCTCCAACCATATTCAGAAATTTCCTCCGTAATGTGACCAACGTCGTTATAGGTATAGGTAAACTTACTGACTAAGTGATTGCCACTACCTTGTTGTTGATCGTGGACCGTTAATGGGCGGTAAACGTTGTCGTAGGTAGTAGTGGAGATTGACGAGTTACTGCGATTGACCTCGGTTGGTTGACCAACTTTGTTGCGAGCAAAGGTAATCCATTAGTAGAAATGTTAAAGAGCTTATATTATTTTACTAATTAATACTAATCCCTTTTGGCAAAGATAACAGATCAACCATCATATTCATTTTAAGCTCTTGAGGTTCATAATTTGCTTTTTCTAACCAAAAACCATCTACAATAATTGAACCAATTCTCCTTCTTTATATATAAAAAGCCCTTCAGCCCCAAACCAAAAATCATTATTTAAAGTAAATCCAGTTGATAAGGCTTGTGAGCCTTTTAGTTTTACAATACTCTCTGTCATATCTTTAGTGTCAACTATAACTCCCATAGCCTCATTTGCTTTGCTTTCAATTGCTAAAAGTAGTTTTTCATTTTTAGCTTCAAAGTTAAAAATATTATGAACACCTAAAGAAGCTAAGGATTTTTCCTTAATCCACTCGTTGTCTTGGCAATCATTTTTAAGTAATTCTCCTGTGGTGACAACGGCCCAACAGATATTGTCATTTTTAGTCAGCAAAGATGGATTTCCAATTTCACCAGATGGATTCCAAGTTTGCCCTTGATCAGTGCTCAACCAAATGTTTTTACTAGTCGAAACATAAAAATTATCATTAACTTCTAGTCCACTAAATGCTTCTCCTTCTGGATTAGGAACTCCAATTTTTTTCCATGTTTCTTCCCAAGACCCATTGGTAGCTATATTAATCCATAATTGACCCTCTTGACTTAAAATCATTGCCTGCTTTGATTCAGTAAGGATAAAAGCAATTGGAGAAATTTCTAACTTAATGTTCTCTCTTGACTCTCTATCAACCTCAAATGACGTCCAAGTTCTTCCCATATCATCAGAATAGCTTAAGCTGACATACCCAGCCTCATGGATTCCTGGCCAAAAGTAGTACCCCCAAACTCTGCCATTATTGTCTTGAAAAAATTCAGATACTTGAATTTCATTTTTTGCTACTTCTGTCCATGATCTTCCACCATCATTAGAATGCAACAATCCACCAGAGGAGTCAGCTACTACTATCTGGTCACTAGCCAAGAAGATAGCATCTGCGATATAACCTTTTAATAATGAATCTTTGCCCATACGTAAAACAAAAAGAACTACAAGTATTAGTGCGAGGAATAAAAGGAGTGAAAGCTGAAAAAATCTCATAATTTAAATCTTAGTCCCAAAAAGTCACTTTATTCAAGGTACTTTGAGCAGCATTAGTTGTCCACTCCCACCCTTGAGACATTTTATGCTGAGTATAGCTTATTGCTTGCGTAGTGGTATTTCTAGCCCAATCAATAGTTTGAGAAGCTTTCTGGCTAATATAATTATTCGTATCCTGATACAGGACTTGAGCTTTTGTATTTAAAGGAATCATATCGTTAACCTCATGTTGTGCAACGTTTGCTCCACCTGCCATTAAGTGCTCATTTAATATTCCAGGCTCATGTCCCTTTTTGGGAACACTTGTTACCTTACCATTGGCATCTTTTTTATCAACATAATCATCTCCTAAACCGCAGATGTGTCCAAACTCATGCGCTGCTACATTTCCGCTTGCTGTATTACTCCATTCACCTTTACTCATTTGACCAGTAAGAATATTTATTCCTGACATACAGGACCTACCAGCTTCACTGCAAATTTGGTTATCATTTGGTCCCATAACTCTAATACAGTTATCGCCAACTTTACATTCTTCTGTTCCTACAATTACATCAACAATATAAACAACATCTCTTCCTTGATATTGATGTCCGTTCCAAGTGTTTTCAATTCCCATTTCCCACCTTTCAGCAATTCTTTCTAAGTCGAAAGACTCATCTCCATAAATCTCAATTGTAGCGGTAACATAGACCTTGTTTTCATTAGCATTGTAAGAAAAACTAGCCTTGTATCCATATAAGTCAACGTAATTCATTGGCGAACTATAGTTATACATGTACCGATGCATCGACTGTGGATTTGGAACTTGCCCGCGATAGGTATCCTGCGTTAACCACACACCTACTTCCGGATCATAGTGCCGTGCTCCAAAGTAGTAGAGACCCGTATGAGGATCAAGCCGTTTTTGGGTTAACGTGTAGCTGTTATGAGGTTCTCCTCCAGGAGTAGAGTTCCAACCACTAGCACCACCTCCATTGTGATTTGGTGTACCATTATCCGAAAGGATAGTGCCATATTCGTCATAGCGATAGGCATGATCAGACTGACCAGAGTGCTTACTGGTAGCTGAAATATTACCTTCTCCGTCGTAGTGATACCAATAGAGACTGCCATTAGGATCTTGTTCACTCTTAAACTCTTGATAAGCAATCAAGTCCTGAGCTGAAGTACGATACAGATTTTGACGTTGACCATTGTGGATGTTGTACTCTGCGACTGGATCTAACCGATCAAAGGTAAATTCAGTCTTCTTGCCTGCATCTGATGAGCCTGAATAATATGTCGAAACTAAGCGTCTGCCATTGCCATCATATGCTAACTCTGTTCTTGATAATTCATTCAGCTGTGGCTGAGCGCTACCAGAAGCAGTGTTTATTTCTGCTGAGTCAGTTGCGACTAATTCTTCGTCATTACCGGCTCCATTATTACAATCGTCACTCTTATCTTTACCGTTGTTTTTGCCATTACCAGGAACACACTCTTCTGTCGGTTCTGGATCAGCTGAAGTTACTTCGCTTAGTTGGAATTGATAGTCTTGAGCCTCTAAAAGTCTGTTTTCCGTGTCATACGCATATGCAACTCCTCTTTCTATGCCAGTCTCATCTTTAATCAGTTTATCTACTCTATTTCCGTTATTATCATAACTGTAAGCCGTGGTTACTCTGTTAGGTGGTTGAGGTGATTCAACGTTAACCTCTAAGAGTTGATTTGCAGAGTTGTAGCTATATTGGCGAGTTTCAGGACCTTGAGTCAGATGCTCAACCATTTGCGTACGGTTGCCAACGGCATCGTAGAGATATTGAGAACGATTACCGTCATCTGCAGTGCTTTCTGCTAAGCGATGAATGCCATCATAAGTGAAGTTTGTCGTAACCGTTTTAGGTTGTCTCCAACCATACGTAGCTATTTCTTGAGTTTGATGACCAATATCATTATAGGTGTACTGGAATTTAGTGATTGTTGGTTGCTTGTTGCTTAACTGGATATCAGCAACTTCTAATGGCCGATATACCTTGTCATAGTTAATGCTGGATTTAGTTTGATTGGATCTATCAACTATAGTCGGTACGCCTACTTTATTCCGCGTATATTTCACCTTATCCTGGTCACTACTCTGTGAAATTTTCAACCAGTCATTCTTCAAATACTCATGCGCCATGCTCCGTCCATCAGGATACTGGAGTTTAGTCAAATTACCCACTGGGTCATATTCGTAACTTAGCGTTCGACCTAACGGATCGTGCTGCTCAGTTAACCGATCTAGTTCATCGTAACTCCAAGTAGTGGTGCCCAAGTGATCATCCATCTGGACTGGGAAGTTAGTTTCGTTGTATTGGTACTCCACATCTTGCTCGGGGTAATCAATTAAAGCTAAGACGTCATCTGGGTAGTACGAGTACTTGGTTTCAACCCCATTAGCGTCTATCCGTTTAACTAAGTTCTGCTCGTGGTCATACTCGTAGTGCCACGTATTGTTGAGCGGATTAACTTCGGCAATCAAGCGATCGAGCGGATCGTACTCAAATTTGGTTTGGTGCGTGTTGGCGTCGGTGGTGACGGTTAAGTTACCGTTAGGATCGTAAGCGTAGCGAGTGGCAACGTTGGTGTCATGGGTTTGGTCGCCGCCCCGAGCGTTGTTCACCACCATCGCTAAGCGATAGAGTGGATCGTACTGATAGGTGTGTGGTGTGCCATCGGCTTCTGTTTTTTGAGTCAAGTTGACGGTGGCGTCATAGGCGTATTTCTCAGTTTCATTTTCAGCATTGGTTTGTTCAATTAAGCGATCTAATTCGTCATAGACAAAAGCGGTGGGATTATTTTCAGCATCGGTGATTTGAACACGGTTACCGTTAGCATCGTAGGTAAAGGTAGTGGTATTGTCTTCAGCGTCGGTGGAAGCAATTAAGCGGTAAACTCTGTCGTATTCAAACTGATCGGTGTGATTATTTTCATCGGTCAATTCTAAGAGATTACCAACCGCATCATAGGCAAAGTGCTTAGTCCCATTTAGAGGATTGGTAGTTTTGACCAGCCGATTGAGCGGATCATACTCATGGCTGTAGGTGAGGTTGCGTAGATTGGTAAACTGAACTTGGTTGTCCACTTTGTCGTACTGATACTTTTCTTGGTGATTTTCTGGGTTGATAAACGTCACTAACCGATTAAGGGCGTCGTACTGATACTGGCGTGAATGATCGTTGCGGTCGGTCAGCTGGATGAGATTATCTTCTTGGTCGTACGTAAACTCGGTGGCCTGGGCTAAAGCATCGATGATTTGGGTGTTGCGATGAGCTGGGTCGTAGACAAATTGTGTCTGGAAACCGCGCGGGTTGGTGACGGCAGTTAAGTTGCCGTGTAAGTCGTAGGCGTAGTGGGTAGTGACATTAGTTTGAGCGTCGCTGGGTTGGCCAGGCACTGCACCAGCAATTTTTTGCTCTCGTCGGTCCAACGCGTCATAGGTGTAGGCGGTAGTAATACCGTTGGCGTCGGTGACGGCACTCAGGTTGCTGTTGGGATCGTACTCGTACTTGGTTTCCCCATTTTTTGCATCAATGACGGTAGCCAAGCGATTGAGCGGATCAAATTCGTAGGTGGTACTAAAGGTACGAGGATTGATGAGCTTGGTCAGATTGCTTTGGCCATCGTACTCAAAGTGAGAAATTTGATTTTCGGCATCGGTGACTTTCACCACTCGATCGAGTTTATCGTGTTCGTAGATAGTGAGATTGTCATTGGGATCGATGACTTTGGTTAAAGCTCCAGTCGCATTGTACTCGTACTCCGTGGTCACGTTTTGATCGACGGTGCTCAAGCCAAAAACGGCATTCTGAACTTCTTTGGTCATTCGACCCAGTGGATCATAGGTCAGTTTGGTAACTCGACCCTCAGCGTCGGTGACTTCCGTCAGCTCATGGCGACCATTGTAGGTATAGGCAGTCTGGCGTTCATCATCGGTGCCTACCGCTTCTGTCATGGTCACCAAATCATAGACAGAGTTGTAGGCATACTGGGTAACGTGCCCTTCCGGCGAGACCATTTCCAATAGCTCATTCATCGGGCCGTAGGCGTAAGTTGTGGGGAAGTCCAACTGATTTTGTTTTTCTTTAAGGTTATCTGAGTTGTCGTAGGAGTAAGTAATCGAACCACCGTTAGCGTCAATTTCTTCAATCAAGCGATCATTTTTGTCGTAGACATAGCCTAAGTGGTACCCTAACGGCCCATCGACAGCCACTAAGTTGTCGTTTTGGTCGTAGGTGTAGTCATAGGTAAAGGCGCGCGGATTAGTGACAGAGGTCAGGCGACCTAATCCGTCATACGCATAAGTAGTCGTCTGCGACAAGGCATCGATCATCGACTCGCGATCACCAGCAGCGTTGTAACTATAGGTAGTCACCTGGCCGTTAAAGTCAGACTCTGTAATTAATTGGCCAAAGCTGTCATATGTCAGCGTCCGAGTAGCACCTTCAGCGTGAGTTTCTGTTAACAAGTTTCCGCGGCTGTCATACGTCCAAGTAGTAATATGATCAGCGATTTTATTAACCTCCGTTAACGGCTTATTAAAAGTAGTGTCAAAAGTGCGAGTAATTTCAAAACCGAGCGGATCCCGTTCTAAGACTCGATTGCCGCGCTCGTCGTACTCATACTCCCAAGTTTCGCCTTCTTCATCGGTCATGCTGGCTATTTGTTTTTGATCGGTAAATTCGTAGTCAACAAAGTCACCGGCGTCGTTAGTAATCCGAGTGATTAAATCATCGTCGTCTAAGCTGTAAGTAGTAGCATAGCCATGGGCATCGGTAACCACCGTTTGCTCATCACTGTAAGCCAACGTCTGATGGAAAGCTTCGCCCACTTGGTGATCCACCACTCGGCGCTCACCGTCATATTGATTGGTCATCAAGGTGAAACCTTCGGGAGTCACCGCTGTCACCAGATTGTGATCGTCGTAGGTGTAACTAGTAATACCACCGCGACCATCTGTCCAGCTGGCTAAATCGTTATCATCGCTATAAGTAAAACTCAGGGTTTTGCCTTCCGGTGCGCTGACATTTTCCACTAAGCCGTCATCATTATATGTAAAGCTGATCGATCTACCCCCATCGGCAGTAATATTCGTCAACTGAGACATTAAGGTGTACGGCGTCACTGCTCCATACGCAAAGTTCAACCCATTATCGTTCGCATCTTCCCAGCGGGTTACGTCACCATCGGCGTTAAATGTAATTTGCGTTAAATCAGGGAAGGTTAAGATAAAACCATCGCCATCGCGCTCTAGCGTTTCAAAGTATCCCGGCTCGGGTTCCAAATCTGGGCCCGAGAAGGTGACCACTTTACCATCCGGATATTGGATAAAGACACCTTCGAAATCCGGTGTCTCCATAGCTAGCGCGTGATAGTTATAACTGTGGGTCCAGTTCTCACCAAAAATACTGGGCCGGCCGGACTGATTGTTGTACGTCAATGTGAGATTAATTTCTGGCCGACCACCAATCTTGAGGAGCTCGACTTCTTCAATTAAGTTGCCGTTAGCGGTGTTGATCGGATGACCCACAATCTGAGAGCGGGTAGTTTTGCTGGTGTCACAGGAAGCATTGGTAAAACAAGCACTATTAGGATCCCAAATCATGCCCGGGTAGTAACCCGTTAAGCGGTAGAAGGCGCCACGGGTCATGTACCCAAACTGGGGCGACCAAATACCTTCGTTTCCAGCCACGTCGTAGGCCACGATGTAGTAATCGAGGTTAGCATTCTTTTGATATTCCAAATCAATTGAGTAATAATCCCCTTCACCAGACATAGGATACGCCAGGCCATCCAAGACAAAGTAGACCGTATCCACTCCTGAACCAGTGTCAGTGACTTTCGCACTAATGCGTAACGTCCCGTTATCAGGATGGACTTTCACATCTTCGATCAGCGGTGGCGTTAAATCAAGATTGGGATCGAGGGGAACGCCAAAACTAATGGCGTCAAAGACGATGTGCGACGCAAAATTGCTGCCTTGTTCGGGCACCACGTCGTCTAATTTAACTGAACCGGAACCATTAAAGGTAAAGGTTCCCAGCGATACCACCCCACCGCGATTGGCTTCTTGATTAATGACCACGTTGGTGGTGCCGTTGGCGTGAGTCACTTGATAGGTGGCACCAGTGGTCATGGGTTTGTCAATTAAGTTGGGGATAGTTGCAAATAACTCAACTTCTCCGGTCAAGCCACTCTCTACCGTCCAAATTCCCCAGTTGTGGGGCGTGTTGTTGATAGAGTTGCCGGTATAGGTGGCATCACCGTTATAGCCACTGCCCACATTATCTTCAAACTCAGGTTGATCGCTATCAGTTTGGCCGTCAAACACAAAACCGGTTGGATCTTGATCATCAATAATCAGCGGGTCACTGACCGTTTGGGTGACTCCTTCATTGGGATCACCGGCCGCCGCCATGAAGACGGTAAAGTGAGTAGTCTGGGCAATTAATTGGCCAGTACCCTCGTCAAAATGACTGTCCAATGGCTGCCATTGGTGAGCCTCTTCATCAAAGAAGTAGATGCCAAGTTGATCGATATCGAGTAAGTGCCGAGGAACTTGGCTGAGATCGAGAGTAAGGGTCAGGGGTTGGTCGAATTGAGTTACTGGTTCGCCAGCCTCTGTCCGGGCTTTCAGATCAAACATGCTCCCAACTTGGTAGTTGGCTACTAACTTGGGACTATCCACTCGCCGATATGACACCACCACGTCCTGATCAGTAAAGCCAGCTGGCAGAGCCAGCTGCAGTTTGTTGACAGCAAAGGTGCCACCTTGATCAGCGCTCACCTTTTGTCGGCCAATAGCGGTCAGTTCGTGAACTGGTTCAAGGTAGACAGCCTGTGGTCCAGGTGAAAAAGGATTCAGGCTGGAAGTATAAAAAAAGTGCCAACCGAGGGCACTGGTCATGAGGAGTAAAGTCAGGCTGAGAATCGAGGTCAGCACTAATCGAGGAGAGACGACTAGTCGAGAAATTGCGCGCAGAATCATTCCCTTTTATGGTGACACAGGTCAAGGGAAGCAAGCAATGTGTATGAGTTGTGTAGAGCAATTCGAAACTTGCTATTTCATAGCAAGCAGTTGGAGACTGTCGCAGATAGAGTTAAAATGTCGCTATGAAACGAACCGGTTTTGAGAAAATCAATAACAAAGATATTTTCTATATTTTGACCGAACCTGAACGAACACATAAAAAAATTGTGATTATGAGTCACGGCTTCCGAGGTTCTTCTCTGGGTCCTGCGCGAAGCTTCGTTGATTTTGAGCAAATTCTAGTCCAGCACGGCATTTCTTGCTTACGGTTTGATCAACCAAACTGCGGTAATTCAGAAGGTGATTTTTTGGAGTCTTCATTCACAGAATGGATTAAAGCTACCAGCCATTTTACTCAAAAGTTTCTTGACCAAGGCTATCAGATCGTACTTTTAGGCCAAAGTATGGGTGCGACTTCAACCATGGTTGTAGCTGCTCAGCCCGAGTTCATCAATAAAATTCCGGCCATTATTTTATGGGTGCCAGATGCCAAAACAAATATCCAAGTTGATTCACGTAAGGTGTATGAAGAAGCGGGTCAAGTGTACAAAGGCCAATTTTGGATAGAAGCCTCAGATGCTAATTTTTTTGAGTGCTTAGACAGATACCAGGGTGGAATACACTTAGTCTATGGTGAGTTTGATAAGTACGTATCTTCTGAAGATAAAAACCGAATTATTGCTGGCGTAAAAGCCAAACACCAATCTGTAAAAATACTCCTCGGTCAGGATCACAGTCCTTGGGAACATCACCTGGCTCAAGAAGTATTTACAGAGGAACTCGAATTTATCAAAGAGATGTTACCTTAGATGGCAATGTAGGACTTTTAAAAAATTAAACGGGTTTTCTCAAAAAAGATTAGGGCGTATGTTACTTCACACTCAGAATTTTAATAGCACTCATCCAGTTTGATTCTAAATCATCTTGAAGTTTCATTTGAATAAGCTGAATGCCCTCTAATACCCGAGCTTGTTTTAATAAACCTACGTCAAGTGGTCGAAGTCCAGAAGTGCGGATAATGTGAGCAATCACTTTTTTAGATTCTTCATCATCACCTGCCATAAAAACATCCAGTGGCTTCCCATCAACTTCACCAGCTATCAAAGTGCCAGCAAAGTTGGTATTAAATGCTTTCACCACTTTTGTTCCTTCAGGCACAATTTTGGAAATTTCTTCTGCTGCTGAGCTGTCAGCGGGTGTTACTAATTCAAATGTTTTAAAATCCACTGGATTAGAGATATCTACCAAAATTTTCCCCTGAAGTTGATCACTGTATTCTTTAATAATTTCTGGAATGACTGAATAAGGGACTGCCAAAATAATTATTTCACCTTCGAGTAATGTGCCCTGTGATCTGGCTTCAACCTGAGTGTCTCTGGTCGATTCTTGCTTTAATTCAGCGGCCAAAGATTCAGCTTGTTCTGCATTTCGAGAGTAGATAGATACAGGATGACCACCAGCCACTAAACGAGTCCCAATGCCTTTGGCCATATTGCCGGAACCAATGATTGAAATCGCGAGAGGTTTATTGTGCATGGAGTCATTATACATTCCTTAAAGATGTGGGTGCAAAAGTGGCCCAAATAAAAAACACAACCTCTTACCTCTCTGGGAGGACGCGCTCCATGAAGGAGACTAGTTGAGATTGTGTCAATTCCAAAAATAGTATACGGTGCGAATAAAAAAATTTCTAGTAGTAATTCTTTCTGCTCAGTAATAACAAGCTTGGATGAAGAACTAATTCGTCTCCTGCCAAATATATCTCGGTGACGTCATGGCTTCGGGAATATTACGAACCAGATCTGGCCGGAAGATAAAGAGCTCGCTAGGGTTGGTTTTACTTTCTTGCAGCCGGCTAGTGTCAGCGTCGGAGCTAAAGTCCCGCTCCAGAGCTACGCCGCCCCAGCCGATAAACGACCCCGCCCCCACAAACCGGTCATCACCCCCGGCGGCGCTGCCACGACTGGCCACTGTCATGGTACCGTCGGCGATGTAGATGCCTTCCAAGTTGGTGGCCGCACTGTCCAAGGTTTCGTTGCCCAAGCTTTCGTCGATAGTAATGTTCCCCGACACGATGAACGCCAAGAAGCCACCGTCTTCGACCACCATTAATTGGTTGGCGTTAGTGGGATCACTGAAGGTCAAGTTGCCGTCCACAAAAATAATCACCTGCTGGTCGGCTGCCACCGTCCAGGGGTCATCCAGGGTCAAGTCGCCATCGTAAAAGTAGGCTTGGCCGTTGGCTAGACCGGCTGGGGTACTGCCGTTGTCAACAAAATTTTCAAAGGTAAACTTGCGATAAAAGTAACTGTACTTCTCTTGGAAGCGCGAGGTGGAGGTGCCAGTGACATAGAGTTGGGGGCTTTGTTGAGAGACAAATGTGGCTTGGTTACCGGTTTCGCGTTGGGAATCGATGTCACCGCCACCAGTAATGACGAGCCCCGCACTCAGGCTGGTGTCATCGGCGTCGTTGGCACTTATGTAGGGGCGACAGTTGGTGCCCGAGTTACAGTTGGCTTCATCGGGCGTGGGTGAGTAGGCGGTAGTGCCACTAGTGGCGCCAGCATAAGCGTTGCCACTCCAGACCTGCCACCAGTTGTCGGTAATTTGATCTTCCGGCAGGATAAAGAATCTGACAGCTGCTTGGGGACTCGCGATGCCACTGTAGGTACAGCCCTCAGGGCAGGTACAGGTGAACGTCACCCCACCACTAGAACCTGGAGTATGGGTGACTACGTTATTGCCATTCGGCCAGTAAGGAACCAGAATCCGGAACCAGTTGCCTGGCTGGATAGTTCCGTTGTAGGTGGAGCCGGTGGAACCAACCGCGCTGATAGCCGCCCCAGTACCAGGAGAAGTGGAGGTAGCTCCAGGTAAGGTGCAGTTGCCTCCAGACATTTCAGCTGCTTGGCCAGGGTCTTCAAAAAAAGCCCCAGTAATTTCAGCCATGATGGTGAAAGTGGCGGGGCCGGAGGCCGCGCCAGTTTGGTAGCCACAGGAAGTGTTGACAGCCCGAACAGAGTACGTGTACTGGTTTTTACCAGAATCTGGAGTGAAGGTGTAACTGGTACCTACTACCGTCCGATTACAATGAGTGGGGTAGGCGGTACAGTTGGAATCGGAAGGATACAGGTCGATGATATAGGAGTCAGCTTTAGTGGCTGCACTCCACTGGACAGTCGCGGTACTTCCACTGATAGTAACAGTGCCACCATTGGATGGATTCAAGGTAATTGAGCCAGGCGCGCCACTATCAGTGCTGGGACAGTAGCCACCACAGCCGTTTTGTTGGCCACACATGGCGCCGGTACAACTGGCCACACAACAGTCTGGTTTACAGGTGTTGCTATTTTCGCCGGCAGCAGCGGTACAGTAGCCGTCACCGCAGGTGGGACAGTGACAGTGATTGGTACCTTTGTCGATTAATGGTGAACAACAGGGAACGGGGTTCTCGTAATAAGGAGTACTAGTACCCCGGCAGGTGCCGGCCGCCTCTTGCTCATTACTCCAGTTACAGCCCGGGCCACTGCCAGTACACCGGCCAGGATCCCAGACACAGTTGCCGTAAGGATCGAGCACACACTGGCTGGCCGTAAAACCACAGGTACTACAAGAACCACACGCACCCCACGTGCCGCCACCGCTGCTAGGAGGAGGAGAAGAGCCACCACCACCGCCACCGCCGGAAGAGTTACCACAATTTGTTTCTAAGTTTTTTTGACAACCCTGAGCACCTTGCGGAATCAATCCACAAGCACCCGATTCATCTTCAAATAAGCTACAGTTGAAGGTGTGACGCTGACATTGCTCTTCGGGACACATACATTGACCAAAAATGTCATATTCCCCACAAGGACAACCAATTGTGCAATTTCTATCACACGAAGCAGTTCCTGTACAAGCTGCCTGAACACGGGTAAATGAGACAGAAAATAAGAAAAAAAAGAAACCAAAAAAAAGTACAACTGTTCTAACGTACATGTAAAAATTATTACACGTTTTGATGTCTTATGAAATAAGTATTATTGATTTAGATCAAAAGAAAGGTCATTTGGATCATTTGGTTGAATGGTATAAGAATAATTCAAACGATCGTAGCTTTCTCCAAGAGCAATAACTTTTTCTGGATCATTTCCAAATTCTCTCAAATCCAGATTACTTCTAAGGGCAATTAAAGTATCTGTTAACATACCCAATGAGGCTCCTACTTGAAAAAGTTCATTAGCATTACTAGAAAAGGAGAAACCTGAAACTAATATTACTTGATCGTCAAGATTAATGAATTTGACTCCACTTCTAGCATCGCGATTGGGTCCGTCCCACCGATAAATATTTGCATTAGGGTTTTGTGCCTGATCAAGGTCTAAAATAGCTGAGGGACTAATAATTAAAATTGTTTTTCCAGCGTGTTTTTCAAAGTCTGCGGCATGTGCAAGGACTGCTTGTCTAAATCTCTCTTCACCTGCTGCATTTAGTTCAATGTCTGGAGCAAATTGATCATTGTAAGCCCATATAAATCTAATAGATTTTCCTGAAGGCAGCGTTATAGTTATATCGTCATGAATATCAACCTTACTTGCTTCGAATTCGTTTTCAGAAGTAACTGCAGAATATCTAGAATCATAACTCTCATCCTCACGTAATTCAGGCAATACAGTTTCACTGATTATTCTTCCCTCCCTAGTCACTAGTACTTTAAGCTCGGGGTGGTACTTTATATTACCTGCAAGAATTTCCCTTTCAATGTCATCCTGAATACTTTCGGGATATACGCTTAATCCAAAACTCGCTAATACTGGCTCTGCTTCCATAAAAAGAGGAGCTCCACTAGCCTCAGGAGGAGAAACACTTTCATTTATCCTCAGTGGCTCACCTTCTGACTGAACAACAGCAATTTCTCTGATTTCACCTTGAGAATTTGAATTTGTGGGTGCTTCTTGAGTAGCCACACTGACAATTTCATTATTTTGATTGCGTACTAACCACAAATTAGTGCTCATTGCCTGACTTTGTTCTGGCGTAAGAACCACAAAAGTGCCTGGACCAAAGCCAAGAGTTTTGAAAAGTGCATCAGTGTTGAGGAGCATGCGAGGTTTTCCGTCAACTAAAACAACAATTGTCCTCTCTTCTTCATTAATTGTCGTCCCAACTCTATCAGAGTGTGCAATCTCTGCTGGGATACCAGCCCACTCGACAAGCATCTCTTGGATGTCTTCAATAGGCAAGTAAGCTGCCAGCACATCACGTTGATTCTCAATTACAGGTACGTTAGTGATGAAGATTATGGTTCCCTTAGTATAGGTAGTGTTGACATTTGTAGCTGCATCATAGACTTCGACGTTCTCAGCTAAGCGGAGTGCAACTGTATTATGGTTTACTCCTTCACTCACTAAGCGAGCAATCTCTTCACCAAAACTGTTAGGATCAATATTGATAGGGAGTACTAATTCTGTTCGAACATCTTGAGGTAATCCTGCTTGTTCAAGCACAGCCATACCCTGCAAAATCAGTTCACGAGGAATTTCATGAGCTACACCCAGGCTTCCAATAGTATAATCCTGAGGGTATTCATGACCGTCTGGAGTAACAAATACAATACCTAAGTTATTGATAAATTCAAGTTCTTGTTGGTTGAGATTTTCTTCTTCACCACTTTCATTACTGGCAAAGCCAGCTCCCTCATTTCCTTCATCGGGCGTAAAGTTATTATGTGGTCTAGTTGCTGTATCTTCAGTTCTACTCCTTCCAAATAACCCCATAAATCTATCCTTAACTCTCTCAGCCATGGTCGTAGCGCTAGGATTAGTCACTGTTTCAGGTGATGTAGTTGCTACCACCGGACCAACCATCATTTCTTCAGTTACTTGATCGGCAAAGAGATCAGCCTCTACAAAGATAATATCTTCAGGTCCATTAGGTTTCAACTTATCACTAATTGCTATGCACGCTACTCCCTGGATAATCACTACCGGGACGTTGCCACGGAAGGTAACCGAGTCATGAGGAATAGCTCGTAGAATTTCGTCCGAGAGGTTTACCACATACTGATAATCTCTGGGAATACTGCCATCGATATCTTTATAAGGAACGAATCGGCCGCCAATAAACGCTTCGTAATTGACTCCAGTTGGCAAACTCAAGGTTAAAAGTTGCTCTCCGGCGTAGTTAGGCACTTCCAGACTAACATTCAGTCCATTAATATCTTCCAATAAGTTAGTGAATTCCTCGACACTTCCTTCTCCTGTGAGAATTCGCTGAGCGAAATATCGGCTCACTTCTGGGTTTGGGTGATAGCCTTGAGCTTCTAAACGAGCACGAATATTAGAAATCGCTTGCCACTCTTCCATTGTGAATTGATCCCATGTTACGTCTTCGTCATCACCTTCTTGGTCCACAAATCGATCTTGAGTAGTAGTATCGGTATCATTAGCTGCTTCGGCAGAAGACACATTGCTTAAGCTCTCATACGCAGCTGTTACTATGCTGGCTAATAATACTAACTGTGAAGCAATCTTTAAATATTTGTAATCACGTCTTTCAGCTACTGGTTTACCGGCAGTTTCTTGGCGATAATCATCAATGTCAGCGAGGATCTGGTCATGAATTTTTAGTCCATCTTGATAAGCTTGATGAAAAACATCAACTGTTTCCAGAATTGTAATCATCGCCTTGTCAAGCTTATGACTGGTCATTTTTTCGGCTCGGTTGCGACTTCTCTCAGTTATGAAACCTTCTTTTAAATGACGCAGTTTGGACTTTAAGGCTCTAACCAATAAATATAAATTTTCGTATTTTTGGCTGATTTCGTCAAAAACTTTCTTGTCACTGATGTCGAGCTTACCTAGATTGACTACTTGTTCAACCTTTTTTAACTCATTCTCTGTGGTAGAAGTTAAATCTTGGATAAACCTCACGAAGTCGTAGAAGTTAGTAACTCTCTCTGGCTGAGGGGAAAAAGAGTGGCTTTTTTCGTATCCAAATTGGAAGTTTTCAGCAGTTCTGGGCATAGATGTGGTTGGTAATGATTGTTTGTTACCTCTGGTTTCTTCTGCCATAATTCTACTAAACTATCCTATAATACCCAATGCACATCCGATATGTATCAGTTTGATACAGTTGGTTGCATCTGGCACACCATGCACGAATAGTTCTTTCTTCTATATTTTGTGTTGTTTTTATAATGTCACTACTATACGTTATAGGCTTACTAGTTCCCTTTTGTCAAGCATAAATCATTACAAAACTCTTACTTTTCCTTTATTCTGTCATCACAAAACTGCGTTCAATTTGGCTGAGCGCCTGTTCCACTTCTGGTTGGCCATTGCTCCTGGCCAGCACTCGCAACTGGTAACCTACCGGGTGAGTTAGATAGTACACCCTGTCTTGAGTTCCCAGGCTATTGGTTACTTCATACATCTGAGCGGGGTAGACAGCATACTCACCTTGAGTCAAACGACCTTGATCTTCCGCTGGAATGCCATTCACCCCGGTGATGCTGATAAACGCTCGATCCAGGCCTAGCACGGTGTCATAGAGTTCCACAACTTGAGCAGCCTCGGCACTGGAAGCTTGAGCCGGATCATGACCGGCGGGTTGAATGGTCCACCCCACTGGCACAGTCAAGCTAAACTTCAACCGACCATTAGTAAAGTCAATGGGCATAGGGCTAGGTGAAACCAAATCGGCTGCCGGCTGAGTGTTGAGCGAGAAGCGTTGAGTGGCAAATAGGCGTTCGTAGAGGAGCCACCCAGCCAAACCGCCGCCAATTAAAATAGCTGAGCCGATGACGCCTAAAAAGAGGTAACGCCAGATGGGAGAACGAGAAGAGGGATTGACTGGAGAAGGAGCATCAATTACCACCGTGGTAGCCAAGTTTTGATTGGGCATCTCCCCCATTCTAGGCGAAGGTGGAAGGGGAAATCAAGGAGGGGATAATATTCATTACTTTTGAGTTACTATTATTATGTTGTTTGGTTCTCTCAGGGAAAAAATAGCGTTTAGTAAATGTTTAAGTGTGAAGTAGTTATTAAACGCCGAAGTTCTTGCTACTTCTTTTATTTTAAATCCCACCGACTTTAGTTCAAATTTTAGTAACTCTTCTGAGTAAGCTCTCATATGTGAGTTGGGGTTAAAAGGAAGTATATTTTCTAGACCCTCATTAACAGGAACACTAATAATAAATATTCCTCCCTTCTTTAATACTCTGTAAATTTCTTTTAAGACCGTAAATGTTTCACTTGGTTTAATATGCTCTAAAACTTCTAACAGTAAAACTTGTTCAAAGGATTCATCTTCAAAGTTTAGATCCGTTAGTGTAGTGGCAACAAACTTTTTATCAGGATATTCTTTTTTTAGTTTCTCTAGCTGAACCTTTGTGATATCGGTACCAACATACTTTACCTGTTTCTTCTTGAATAGTTCTTTCTCTAGCCTTCCTTTCCCAACTCCTAGATTTAGAACTGTTTTACTAGCTTGAATCTTCGAGACTATAAACTTGATCCTCCAATTTTCCATAGGATGCGAAATTTCACTTTGACTAAATTTTTCATCCCAAAATTCCGAAGAGTTGTGATCTGGTAAAAATTCCCTCTGAGAAGAATATGTTTGAAGTGCAAGTGTATAAAGACCTTTATCAATGAGCAATTTCCTCAAGGACTCCCATTTTAGTGCAGTTTTGCCACCTTCTTGCCACCTTTGCATGTTTAACTTCATAAAGTAGCAGTTATTTTAACCGAAAGGAGGGTCAGAATGAAAAGCAAAATTCTTCTAACCTCTTTAACTATTTTAGCAATTAACTTTCTGCAGCCAAAGAAAGCACAGGCGCAAGAGATCCTGTTCCAAGATGATTTCTCAAACGGCTTTGAGAAGTGGGAAC
>DASVCZ010000067.1:0-6668 GCA_036381335.1 Patescibacteria group bacterium
GGTCTGAGTATTCAACGACGGTGGGGTTATCGATGCCGGCCAAAGAACTAGCATACTCAATTGAGTAGTCGTAGTTACCGAGTTCATCAATCAAGCCATTCTCTTTAGCCTGGAGGCCAGTGTAAATTCGGCCATCCGCTAACTCTCTGACTTTAGCTTCATCCATTTGGCGGCCGTCTACGATGGCTTGGACAAACAAGGAGTACATTTCATTAATCATGTTAGTGATGATTTCATCTTCGGCGGCAGTAACTTCTCGAGTTACAGAGCCGATGTCTTTAAATTCACCGGTTTTAAACGTTCGCATTTCGACACCGAGTTTATTAAACAAACCCGACACCTCGGGAAATTGAGCAATGACGCCGATGGAACCAGTAATAGTGGCGGGGTTGGCAATAATTTTATTGGCGCCAGCGGCAATGTAGTAGCCCCCAGAAGCAGCCGTGTCACCCATACTGGCCACCACCGGTTTCTTTTCTCTTAGTTCGAGAACCTTACGATAGATTTCATCAGACGGCACCACCGCTCCACCGGGACTGTTAATCCGAAGCATAACTACTTTGACCGAATCGTCTTCAGCTAAGTGGTCAAGTAAGGGCAAAACTCGGCGAGAAGCTACTATTTCAGGTGAGAGCGCCAAAGGATCACTGCTGCCAGCACTTTCGACGATAGGACCAGACAAATTGACAATCGCTACTTTATCTAAACCGCCTTCTTCAATCACTTTTTGACTAATGTTGGGAGTGGTGGTAGAGCTAGAAAAAAGTCCAAACGCGAACACTAAAATAATACCAATTAAGACCAGGGAGCCAATACTATTGGCGATAAAAAGCCAAGCAGTGGTCAGCCATTTGCCGATTGAGAAGACGGTTTCTTTAAATATCATAGGTTGATGATACTACAATTGCGCCATCAAAAAAGGGTTAGCCTACAAATCTTTTTTCTTTTGCTTTTCCCGCCACTCTTCAATCATTTTATGATCCCCAGTCAGTAAGACCTCAGGAATTGTCCACCCATTAAACTCCTCCGGGCGAGTGTAGACCGGATATCCTAAAACTCCAGGTTCTGAGTGTGATTCATTCAGATTACTTTCTTCATTACCGAGAACTCCAGGAATCAATCGACTGACGGCGTCGACAATCACAGCCGCCGCTGGTTCCCCACCTGTTAAGACATAGTCGCCAATTCGAATTTCCTCATCAATTAAATGATCGGCCACTCGTTCGTCAACACCTTCGTAATGGCCACAGATAATGGTCAGTTCCTGCAGCTGACTGTACTCTTGAGCTTTTTGTTGATTGAACAATTTGCCTTTAGCAGAGGTTAAAAGAATTTTTGAGTTACTTTGAGCTTTACTAACTCCTAATGACTGCAGCGCTGCATAAATCGGTTCCACCTTCATCACCATCCCCGCCCCCCCACCATACGGTCGGTCATCAGTCACTTGATGTTTATCAGTCGCGTAATCACGAATGTTGATGACATTAAAGGTGACTAAACCACTAGCTTGAGCCCTCTTTAAAATTGACGTCGCCAGTGGGGTTTCGAAGTATTCTGGAAAAAGAGTTAAGATGTTGATCTTCATGCAAGGTATTATATGCCATCAAAGGGATGCTATACTAGCTTCTATGAACATCACTATCATCGGCACCGGTTTCGTGGGAGTAGTCAGCGCCGCCGTCTACGCCTCCCTCGGCAACACCGTCATCGGCCTCGACATCGACCAACGCAAAATTGATTCCCTAAAGCAAGGCAAAGTCCCCTTCTACGAACCCGATCTGGAAAAACTCTTGCTCGATCAACAGGCTGGCGGCAACCTAACCTTCACTACCGACTATCAAACAGCCATTTCTGACGCCGATGTTATCATCATCGCCGTGGGCACACCTTCTAATGAAAAAGGTGAAGCTGATTTACGTTTTGTCTTCGCCGCTACCGAATCACTAGCGCCTCACTTGAAAGAAAACGCCATTGTGGTGGTTAAATCAACCGTCCCACCAGGGACCCTGACGCAGGTAGAGAGCATCATTAGTAAGCTGACTCAAACCAAGTTCCACTTAGCTTCTATGCCCGAGTTTCTCCGGGAAGGCAAAGCTGTCCACGACACCCTTCATCCGGATCGGATTGTCATTGGCGCCACTGACTCTTTTACTTTTGAACAACTAGAGCAGATTCACCGCCCTCTTACTGACAACATCATCAAGGTTAAACCTGAGTCCGCTCAGATGGGTAAGTACGCCGCCAACGCCTATCTGGCCACTCGCATCACTTTTATTAACCAGGTAGCTGACTTATGCGAACGAAACGGGGCCGACATTGAAGAAGTCATTAAAGTCATCAGTCCTGATCAACGAATTGGCCCGCATTACTGGTATCCAGGCTTTGGCTATGGTGGTTCATGTTTCCCCAAAGATGTGAACGAACTGGCTGCCTACTCCCGCTTACTTAATTTAGAAAGTAACTTCTTTAATCAGCTCAGTCGCTTAAACACCGAGCGCATTCCCATGCTCATGGATGAGTACGCAGAAAAAATGGGTGGCTGGGAAGGTAAAACCGTGGCCATTTTGGGCCTATCGTTCAAGCCCCATACCAACGATATGCGCGAAGCGCCCAGTATCAAAGTTATTGAGTATCTTAAATCTAAAGACGTGACCATTAAGGGCTACGATCCCAAAGCTATTCCCGATGCCGATTACTTCATTCCGCCTTTTGAAGCACTTAGCTATCACCAGACTATAGAAAAAGCTATCGAAAATGCTGACGTCATTATGGCTTTAATTGAATGGCCAGAAATTGTCACCTTTGACTTTGCTCAAAATCGAGAAAATAAACAGCAATGGTTCATTGATGCCCGCAACCAATTTAACCCTCACCAGATGGAAGCTGCGGGATATATTTATATGGGAGTAGGTCGCTAATGACAGAAACTATATTAATTACTGGCGGCACTGGTTTTGCAGGGTCACATCTAGTGGAGTACTTGCTTGGTCAAGGTGAAACCGAAGTTCACGTTACTAGTGCCAGGGCAAAGTCCTCATTTGTCCATTCGCTCTTACCAACCACTCGTATTCATCAGGTGGACTTAACCAATCAGGCGGCTACTTTTGACCTGATCAAAAATCTTCAGCCTACCCATATTTACCACTTGGCAGCGTTATCCACGGTCGGAGGCAGCTTCAATACACCTGAAGAAATTATCAATAACAACACCTCATTGCAGGTTAACATTTTAGAAGCGGTCAGATTGCATGCCTCGTCTGCTAGAGTCTTGGTGATTGGCAGCGCTCAGGAATACGATGTCATCGGTCATCCGGCCGAGACCATCGACGAAAACCATCCGTTAGGGCCCTCTAATCCGTATGGTGTCTCCAAGGTTAATCAAGACTTGCTGGGACTGTCGTACGTCTATGCTTACAATCTGGATATTATTCGTGCCCGGCCCTTTAATCACATCGGTGAGCGCCAAGCACCAGACTTCGCTGTCTCAGCTTTTGCTCACCAAATAAATGAAGCCAGACAAGGTACCCTGACTCAGATTAAGGTGGGTAACTTAGCCGCTGTCCGCGATTTTACCGATGTCAAAGACATTGCTCGAGCATACGCAACGCTCATGGAAAAAGGCGTTACCGGCGAAGTCTATAATATTGGCAGCGGCCAAGGCCGGACGATGGAAGAGATTCTGCAGATGATGGTTAAGCTAGCCGGGGTAAAGGTGGAAGTAGTCGTCGATCAAGCCCGCTTTCGCCCTATCGATGTGCCCAAAATGGTGGCAGATGTCAGCAAAATCCAGACCCTGGGATGGACTCCTCAAATTCCTTTAGAAAAAACCTTAGCCCGAATCTTAGACTCCTAACGAGAAAAATACAAAATTGAGTAATAGGTTTTTGCTGCTGCGCTCAGAACAGTGATCAAAAGATACATTAAAAGCAGCTGTTCGGCTCGCCAATCATTATCCTTGGAGCCTGTTTCTCCTTGATTTTCATTCTCGATTGAAGTGATTGAACCTACCTGATCACGTACTTTTCCGTGTTCGAATTGATATCCGGCCAGAGCCTGGAGTAAAACTTTAGTTGTGTGCTGAACTCTTTGAAATTTGGGATAACTGACAAACGTACTATCCTTTCGAGCATGGGTATTTAAATCACCTAAATTATTGCTGAGTTCTTTTTCCCACTCTGACAAAGGTTGATCATGGTTAAACAATGAAGTGAAAGAGTGTGACTGAATTAAATCTATCACCAACACCCAGTAAATCTTGAGCAACTCAGTGTCGCTGGCGGTTCGAGCTACTTCAACATGAATGTGTTGGGCAACTAACAACCGCAGCTCGTGAGTAAAAATACTGGCCCAAATTTCTTCGACTTTTTGCCAAGATCTATCTAAGATCTCTTCATGTTCAGGAAAGGCTGATTGCATGCGTAATAATTGTGTATTATAACAGATGGTCTGGCAACTAATTTTTATCTTCCGCAGATATCAAAAAAATGCTAGGATTGTCTAGTACTGCCTGCTTTGATATATAGTTAGTGAAATTAGAAAGTCGTGTTATGAAAAAAGCTTTTATTACCGGCATTACCGGCCAAGACGGTTCTTATTTAGCCGAATTGCTCATCGAAAAAGGGTATCGGGTGTATGGTCTAACTCGCCGCACCAGTACTCAAAATTTTGCTCGGATCGAGAAAATCATGCATCACCCGAATTTAGAGTTGATTTCTGGTGACTTAATCGATCAACACTCAATTACTTTCGCTCTTAAAGATATTCAACCCGACGAAGTATATAACCTAGCTGCTCAGTCATTTGTCAAAGCCAGCTGGGAGCAACCAGTTTTAACTGGTGAGTATACTGCCATTGGTGTGACTCGTGTCTTAGAAGCTATGCGCTTAGCTTGTCCTCAAGCAAAATTCTACCAGGCTAGCTCGAGTGAGATGTTTGGTAAAGTTCAAGAAGTGCCTCAAACAGAAACCACCCCCTTCTATCCTCGCTCACCCTACGGCGTAGCCAAAGTCTACGGGCACTGGATCACCGTTAACTACCGAGAGTCGTACAACATGTTTGCCGTTTCTGGCATTCTTTTTAATCATGAGTCACCCAGAAGGGGTCTCGAGTTTGTGACCCGTAAAATTGCCAACGGCGTGGCTCGAGTGGCTTTAGGGAAGCAATCACACGTTGAACTCGGTAACTTGGATGCGAAGCGTGACTGGGGTTATGCCAAAGATTATGTCCAAGCCATGTGGTTAATGCTCCAGCAAGAACAACCTGATGACTACGTCATCGCCACCGGTGAAACTCACTCAGTCAAAGAATTTCTCCAACTAGCTTGCCAAGCCGCCGGTATTAAAGATTGGGAAAGTGCATATAAGCATAATCCCAAATTTGATCGGCCGGCCGAAGTTGACTTGTTGATTGGAGACCCTGCCAAAGCCAAACGTCAATTAGGCTGGGAGCCATCAATTAGTTTTGAGGAGCTCGTTAAATTAATGGTGGAAGCTGAGTTAGAAGGAGAAGCGCAGGCTCAGGCATGAAAAAAGCAGTTGTCATCATCCCCACGTATAACGAGAAAAAAAATATCGAGCGGACTTTAGCTGCCGTACTGGAGGTATTTGACACTATCCGTGACTGGAAAATGGAAGTGTTAGTAGTGGATGATACGTCGCCAGACAAAACGTATGAAGTTGTCAGAGCCTGGCAGAAAAAAGACAACCGAGTTCACTTACTGATTAATCCCCATAAAGCTGGTTTAGGCGGAGCGTATCTCAAGGGTATGGCCGAGGCTTTTGGAGCTTTAAAAGCCGACGTGGTTTTTGAGTTCGACGCCGACCTCCAACACGACCCCAAAAGAATTCCGGCTTTACTTGAGAAAATAGATCAAGGGTACGATTTGGTTTTAGGCTCTCGTTACATCAAAGGCGGCAGTATTCCCCAAACCTGGGGTTTACACCGAAAGTTTTTAAGTATCGTGGGTAACTTGGTTATTATGACCGTCCTAACTGATTTTCGAATTCGAGATTGGACAGCCGGCTACCGAGCCTTAACCAAAGAAGTTTATCAAGCAGTGGGTCCAGAGATGGAAGGAGAGCGTTTTACAGGCTATACTTTTCAGATAGGTTTTTTACATAAAACGGTCCGCAAAGGGTTTAAAGTAGCCGAAGTTCCCATCCATTTTGCGGATCGCACCGAAGGAGCATCAAAACTGGGACCGGAGTACTTAAAGAATACACTTATGTACATATTCAAAGTCAGAATCCAAGAAATTATGGCGCACCGCATTTTTAAATTTGCAATAGTAGGCGGCATTGGGGCGCTGATTCAGCTATCAACGTTGCAGTTGTATCGAATTTTTTTGCCTTATCAACTAGCGTTTTTCTTGTCTATCGAATCAGCCGTGGTGTCTAACTTTATTTTAAATAACTTGTGGACATTTGCTGACCGCAAACTGTCTCTGCCTCAGTTACCTTTAAAATTCTTGCAATTTAACTTAGCTTCCGGAGGCTCTATTTTGATTCAACAAATTGTAGCTTTCATAGGGCAATTTGGAATTGGTTTATTCACTCTTCTCACCTTACCGATTGTCAATTATGAAATCGATACTGGACTCATGTACGCGGTAGTCGGCATTTTGCTCGGCATGTTCTGGAACTTCTTTGCCTATGACAAGTTCATCTGGA
>DASVCZ010000068.1:0-10881 GCA_036381335.1 Patescibacteria group bacterium
CCGGAAGATGGGATGCACATCTAATAGATTCATAGCCGTGGCAAACATGAATAAAGCCGTAAAAATTTGAAAAGCTAACCGGACTCCTAAACTGAGGGTGAGAACTGAACCCAAGGCTCCTAAGAAAAAACCGAGAATAACGTGAGCTATTAATTTAGAAACTAAGAACATGATGACGGGTAACCAGTCACGTTGATCCAATGTTTTCTGATTCTTAATCCGTAATTCGTAATTTTTAAGCTCATCTTCCTTTTGATTAGCCACCACACTCGCCAACAGTCCTCCTTGGACAGCCAAACAAGCTAAGCCACCAGTAGTTAATCCAGTAATAAATATCCAAAATAAATTCATATAGCTTATTTCTACTACAGTTTGTAGTAATTTTCAATTACCTGGTTAGATTGACCCGTTTTAGTCGTAACGCATTCAGTACCACCGAGACACTCGAAAAAGCCATGGCGGCGCTGGCTAACATCGGGTCTAGTTGAATCCCCAAGGTGGGATACAGCACACCCATAGCTACCGGAATGAGTAAAATGTTGTACCCAAAAGCCCAGGCCAGATTTTGCCGGATGTTAGTCATCGTTGCCTGTGACAACCTAATAGCAGTCGGCACCAATCCAATATCACTTCGCAGCAGCGTCACGCCGGCCGATTGAATGGCAACATCAGTTCCACCGCCCATAGCGATACCCACATCGGCAGCGGCCAGGGCCGGCGCGTCGTTAATGCCATCCCCCACCATTGCGATGACTGCTGATCGTGGACCATTGGCTGACCGCAAGTCATCAATAACTTGTTTTTTATCTTCTGGCAACACTTCGGCTATCACTTTTTCAATTCCCAACTGACTGGCCACTGCCTGAGCCGTTTCCTGGTTATCTCCCGTCAACATGATCGGAGTAATTCCCATGGCCTTTAGTTGTGTGATCACGGCTGGGGATTCTTCTTTAACGGTGTCCGCAATCCCTATGGCCGCCACTTGCTTGCCATTGACCGCCACCAGCGCTACCGTCATGGCTTGCGCCCGCCATTTTTTAGTAGCCTTTTCTAGATCGGAACTCATTTTTATTTTTTTGTCTTTCAAAAATTTTTCCGTCCCAATTAGAATTTCTTGGTTCTCAACTTTGGCTTGGACACCTTGGCCAGACACATCTTTAAATCGACTCACGTTCAAAGAAGAAGCAGTAACTCCCTGAGCCGTGGCATACTCCACAATTGCTTGCGCCAACGGATGATGTGACAACTGTTCCACCGCTAAGACAGCAGTCAATATTTTGGTGGTGTTTTTTTGATTTTTATCCACAAACTCCACCCCTTTTACCTCTGGTTTGCCTTTAGTTAAGGTACCAGTTTTATCAAAGACAATAGTGGTAATCTTGTTGGCTACTTCTAAGGCTTGGGCATCCCGAATCAAGACCCCTAGCTCCGCTCCCTTACCCATACCGACCATCAACGAAGTGGGCGTGGCTAAGCCTAGCGCACAAGGGCACGCAATGATTAAAACCGAAATCATGGTGACGACAGCAAAGGCAAATGAGGAACCTATAAGCAGCCAAAAGCTGAAAGCTAAAAGTGATAAAAAGATGACGATTGGTACAAAGTAGGCCGAAATAGTATCGACTAACTTTTGTATCGGCGGCTGAGAACCTTGAGCCTGTTTGACCAGCTCAATAATATTAGCCAGCATGGTTTCACTTCCGACTTTAGTCGCAGTCATAGTGAAACTACCCGCAGTATTAATGGTGGAGCCGATGACGGTATCACCGACTTGCTTAGCTACCGGCAGACTCTCTCCGGTGACCATACTTTCATCAACGCTGGTTTCACCTTTAATAATTTCCCCATCAACCGGTACTTTTTCCCCTGGCTTAACTAGCAATTGATCGCCCGGTTGAACTTGATCGATGGGCAGATCGATAGTGGCACCATCTCTGATGACATGAGCCGTTTTAGCTTGCAGTCCAATCAGTGCTCGCAAAGCAGCCGTAGTTTGGCCTTTCGCGCGTAACTCTAAGTACTTACCCAATAAAATTAAAGTGATAATAGTAGCGGATGTTTCAAAGTAACTAAACTCTTCTACTCCAAATTGAGCCAACCATTCGCCCCCCAACACAATTGCCAAGGAATAAAAATACGCCACCGACGTCCCCAAAGCCACCAAGGTGTCCATGTTAGTGGTCAAGTTTTTTAAAGCTGACCAAGCACTTTGGTAATATTGACGACCAGCCCAAAACTGGACCGGCGTGGCCAACAGCCACATCACCCAGTGATTGCTCAACCACTTGGGAGCGCCAGGCACCATGGCGCCGATTAATAACAAGATCGTCAACACACCACTGACTGCTAACTTCTGACGTAAGCTCTTCATTTCTGCTTCCCGTTCTTCATCAGATAACTGCAAATGATCATGGTGACCAATGTGGGCTTGGTACCCCACTTTCTCTACCGCTTGAGCTAAGTGGTGCTGGTGGGTCTTTGATTCATCATAGGACACGGTCGCTTGTTCGTTGCCGTAATTGACTGAAGCTTCCTGGACTCCAGGAGTCTTTTTTAAACTTCGCTGAATGTTGGCGGCACAACTGGCACAATGCATACCAGAAACATGGAAGGAGACGGTTTTATGAGACATATTTTTCTGGCCTTTCTTTAAATGCTTTTTCACAGCCGCTCGCACAAAAATAATACGCTTCTTGATTATAAATGTGTGCGAAGCCGGCGGTCTTGGGAGACAAACGCATGCCACACACGGGATCAGTGGTCAGCGGCACCAACGCTTTCATGTCTAACAAAATTTCATCGGCGGTCCGTAACTCTTGGTGCTGATCAATCAGCATTTCTCGAATTAAGTCACACGCTTGCAAGCACTTGATATCAGCTACCTGATAAAAGATTTGTTTGCCATCACGGGTAGTTCTGACAATGCCAGCATCGCGCAAAATCATTAAGTGCTGGCTGATGTTGGCTTGAGGTAAATCAAGCATGGTGTGGATGTCACTCACACACAGTTTTTGATCACGCAGGAGCTGGATGATTTCCAAGCGCCGAGGGTGAGCTAGAGCTTTAAAGAGATCTGCGTGGAGGTCAAAGAGTTGCGCATACATATTCGAATATTAGAATATATTATGTGGGAATAATATGCAAGAAGAAAAAATTAAGCGTTATCTAGAGACTTCCACAAAACTAAACTAGCGTAACTACGGAATGGTTGCCATTGTTCCACAATCTTCATTACCTCATCTTGTTTCCAGTCGGTTAATCCATAGTGTCGCTCCATGGCGCGGCGCAATCCTAAATCACCAAACGAAAACACGTCTTCTCTGCCCAAAGTAAAAATCAAAAACATCTCGGCGGTCCACCGGCCGATGCCTTTGACTTGAGTCAATTCCGTGACTACTTCTTCATCAGCTAATCCTGGGAGCAGATGGAGGTGCAGTTCTTGGTCTAACGTTTTTTGCGCTAAGTCCTTAACGTACTTCACTTTCGACCAAGACAACCCCACTTCTCTTAAGGCTTGGTCTTCTTTGGCTAAAATTGCTTGAGGAGTAATCAAGGTACCGATAGTTTTAATTTGGCGATACTCACCGGGATCGGTTGTTAATTTAGCTTCCGGAAACAAGGCTTCAAATCTTTTAATGATGGTGTCGGCAGCTTTGATAGATAACTGTTGACCAATAATTTCCCGACAGAGTTTAGCAAAGTAAAGGCCGGCATTCGTCTCAGCTTTTAGCGGTTCTAGTGTGTGCTGTTGGAGTAGACGGTGGATGATGGGGTCAGCTGACTGGAAGTGAGTTAAATGAGAGCGACTCATAACAACTCTTTCTTTAACCTCTTAAAGATCTCGTCGCCACGATATGAATAAGCGAACTCGGTCTTAGGAGTCTTATAGCTTGAGGGAGCAAATATGTCTGCTATAGAAAGAGGTTGGTATCTTTGTCCTATCAATAACTCCGGCATAGCTGCATACCCAAAAAAACTTTTGTTTGATTTGTTTGGTGCAGGCATATATTCTTGGGCTCGAGGATTTGAACTAATACCAATAAAGAAAATATTCTCTGGGTGAGCAGCATGTAACAACAAAAATTTTCCTAAACCTTCATAGACATCTGCTCCACTTTGAGAACCCCAGGGTAAATGCTCATCCAAGCTAATTACCACTTTTGCTTCACTTTTTAAAATTGCTTCCAAGATTTCAGGGTTTTCCTTCAATTGCTTAATTAAGGAATTTACATCATGAGCGTCAAGATGAGGTACTTCCACCTTGCCTGTATCTCTTTTAAAGGAATATTCGTCATCAATATTGATTAAAATCGGAGAAAATTCAGCCATAGAATATTATAGCTTACTCACCCGGACACGGCGCAAACTCACAATTAGGTCCGGTTCGGCCAACTGAACTGCCATCGGGACAAATCTTAGCATCCATGGGACAGGCAATACCATCAGGGACAATCGATTGAGAAGAATCAAATGAAAATGATTTCAACACCTCTTGGATAAGAGGATCTTGAATACTCGTTGCTCCTTCAAAAGTAACCTTATATGTTTTGCCTTCATGAACAACAAAAACTGCTGTCAATGGAGGAGGATCTGCCTGTAAGCCATCAGAATAGCCTTCAGGCAGTTCTAAGTAAATTCCCGGTACACTTCCTAAAATATACTCACCAGTCGGAGGTTGATCATAGGGGTATTCCGGTAACTGACCAGTTGGATTGCTACTTACGTACAAAATAATCCTATCCAATGTTGTTGATGGATCTTGAGAAGTGAAAAGTACTTGTTCAATTTGTTCATTTCCTGCTTCAACATCCGTAATTTCGTAACTAAAGGACGCTGGGTAAAAAAATGAAAAAGTTGAGTGTCGTCCCTGATACAGCTTTGCTGAGGAAGTTGAGGTGGGGGTTGGGCTGGAGTTGACGCGGGGCGAGGGGGTGACAGGAACAATCGTCCGCTCGGGCTCAACACTGCTCTGTTGGCCCAGGTAATACCCACCTGCTGCTCCAATCAAAGCTAAGGAAATTGCCACAAATACACCCACCAGACCGTAAAGAAAAAATTGAAGTTTAGTGGCTGGAGGAGTCATAGTCTAGATACCTCATTACTTTATTCCCGGAGAGATGTAGCCAAATAAAACTCTATGCTCAGTGCTCTTCCCTTCACAATTTTCCTCAGTCGTTAAGAAATGGTTTCGCAAACTTGAATTAAAACATCGATACAGAGGAACAGTCGCTGTCCCACTTGGCCTATGTGAAACCCAGCCTTCGTTTTTATAAAAGGGAACTTCGGGATTGTTGTTGCAATATTCCCAACTTTTATCAACGTTTCGCTGTTCAATCGTAATATAGCTATCCCAGATTTTAATGTAGCACGTACTGAGTGGCTTACTACCCGGGACTTCCTGACCATGAATATAGCCTAAAACTTTCCTGACTTGATACCCAAGTTTGGGATTAGGAAATTCGGTAGAAGTGATGGTTTTACCATCGGGACGCTCATAACGTGCCAGGGCTATCATATTTTGGGGACCGCCTGCTGGGTTCTTTTCTAGTGTGACTTGGCGACGGACCAGGTAGCGCGCCTCTGTGCCTTCGCCTGGGAAATTTTTGATATAGTAAAGATAAAATACTCGACCAGTAGTGGTACTGTCACCTTCGGTCGAAATGGCCGAAGCGTAGTTATACCACTGGCGCTTATCACCTCGATTAAGACCGGACCCATCCACTTTAGGGTCATTAGCAAAACTGACAGGTGGCACAATATTGACCCGCGACCAGTTAATCACATCATCTGGCTGAGCGTAGGCCAACTGAAAACCCCACTTGCCACCGGCAAAGGGCATAATGTACTTGTCGAGATAAGTGTTGTAGCTGACAAAAACTGATCCTCCACTGAGGCCGTTTACTGGTGTCGACTTACCTCCAATTCCCGGCTCAGTAAAATCGCAGCTTGCGGGTGCAGAACAGTAGTACTTTAGCCAAGTTCCCGGCTTACCGTTGGAGATAATGGGTGCTCTGGCAACGTGTATCCGCCAGTTAGGACCGGTAGCCAAGTAAAACAAATAGTAGTATCCGTCTTTACGAATAACTCGGCCATCGCCTGCATCATCAGTCCCTCGATCACCTTGATACTGCTCATCGGCTGTTAAAACCACATTACTGGGATAGTCCGGCTTAACCCAGGTTTTACCTTGATCATATGATTCTGCATAGGCAATTTTCTTATGCGTGTAGCCGGCCACATAATTACAACTGTCTTCTGAGTGATACCAACCAATCCACCGGTCGGGAGCGATGCGATCCACCGATAACAACCAGGAACCACATTCGTCATGGACGCCACTGTTTCTGACCCCCCGATCCAGGGCTATACCTTCAAACTGGCCAAATCTATTAAAGTCATTGGTGAAAGCGCTTTCCGTTTCGCCTTGGGCCACAAACGACCTCCATCCACCCTCCACGGGGTAAGTAATAAAGGCAGTGTCTAACTTACCATTGGCGGGCCCCATCACAAACTCTTCTCGACCCAGTTGGATCGAAAAGTCTTGAGGAATTCGAGCGGCGCTGGCCTCGTTAATTTCAGTGCGACGACGGACGTAGTAAAAGCTCAGAGCGGCTGTCACAGCAAACAAAAAAATAAAGACGCTCAAGCCAAACACATATTTCCGAGCTATAGAGCTTCTTTTCCGACTGCGCTGAAATGTTGAGTAGGCCATATCATTAGTCTCCTAATAATCCTTTTACTAAATAGTGGGTTGCATAGAGAACTAAAATTCCAGCTAGCAGAGAGAAGAAATAACTAAGGGTCAAGTTATGGGGAAAAAGATAGAGATCTAGCATGCCCCACATACCCCGCCAAAAAAGAACAACTGCGGTTCCAATCAAAATGGCTTTGGTCGAGATGTAAAACGCCTTCTTTTTATACAATTTCTGTTTTTGAAAAAACCACATACTATTACTATAACTTATTAGAAAAAGCTTGGCGACACCCTAATGATTTTATCGTCACCTGGGTTGATGTCGCCACGGCCGTCGCGGTTACTGGTAGCCAGGTAAAGGAAGCCATCGAGGCCTGCTTTGACAACGCGGAGGCGGCCGTACTCTGTTTTGAAATGTTCGGTGAGATTGCTCAACTGAGAACCATTTATTTCTGCGGAATAAAGTGCTTGACCGCGCAAGCCCACAAAGTAGAGGTGGTTGCCTACAATTTCTAGTGCCCCGGGCGCCCATGTATCTTGGCTGCCTGAGTGAATGATTGGTGATTGCATGCCTTCGCGTGTCTCATCTCCCTGAATAGTCGGCCAGCCGTAGTTAGCACCTTTTTCAATGAGGTTGACTTCATCAAAGCCCGTACCCGCGCCTGACGGACCATGTTCGGTGGCCCACAAACGCCCTTGATCATCCCAAGCTAAACCTTGAGGGTTGCGGTGGCCATAAGAGTAGACTGGATTCTGAAAGGAATTGTCACTGGGAAGGCTACCATCGTCGTTGAGGCGCAAAATTTTGCCCGCTAGTGAACTTGTGTCTTGAGCGTTGGTTTCTGTACCGGCGTCACCAGTGGTGATGTAGAGTTTGCCATCGGGACCAAAGGCAATTCGGCCACCGTCGTGGACAAAGGCACCCGGAATGTTTTCGATTATGACGTGACGGTTGTTTAAACGATTGGCTGCTTCGTCATACAGGTAGCGTTCAACTCTATTAGTTAGACCTTGGTCAGTGCGAGTAGTTAAATAAAGGTAGAGGTAGTTATTGTTTTGGTAGTCTGGGTGAAGAGCTAAGCCCATCAAGCCACCTTCGCCCACGTGTTCCACACCTTCCACCGGCGTAGATTGGCGAGTGTCTGCCTGAAGACGCACCAGTTGGCCAGATCGCTCAGTGACGAGTAAATCCCCACTCGGTAGGAACTCAATCTCCCACGGGATGTCGAGGTTTTCGGCGATAATAGAAATTTCTGCGGCCGAACTTTCGGGATCAAGTGATGCCAGCGATGTGCCTTTAATAAGAGAACTAGAACGAGGCTGAAAAAAGAAGGACTGAATTTTATCCCAATTAAAATAAGCAACCAACCCTACTCCAACTATTAAAAAGAAGAGTAAGAGAGCAAACTTTCTCATAAGAACAGTATAGCAAATCAGTAGGATATCTCTATATCCTCACCAAGGGGTAGTATAAAAAGTATACTAGGTATAAAAATGTAGGACTAAGCTGCTAACTACGACTTGTATTTTTGCTGCATATCCCTAATATACTCTTCCCGTCCCGAGCCTTTTTTATACTGCTGATAATATTCCTGTTGTTTTAGGTAAAACTGCTGATGGTAATCTTCGGCCGGGAAAAAGTTTTTGTAAGGCAGGACTTCCACCACGATCTGCTGGTGGTAACGGCCAGAATTACTTAAGAAAGTAATGTACTCCTCGGCTACTTTTTTCTGCTCTTCATCATGATAAAAAATTGCCGTCCGATAGTGATCACCTTGGTCGGCGAACTGGCCATAAGGATCGGTGGGATCGATTTGCCAAAAGTAGGTTTCAACCAGCTGGCGATAACTGACCTGAGCAGGGTCATAAAAGACTTGCACTGCCTCGCGATGCCCCGTGCCTCCTTGTGTGACTTGTTCGTAACTAGGGTTTTCTACCTTTCCTCCAGCGAACCCAACCACCGCCGCTACCACTCCCGCCATGGCTTCAAACGGCCCTTCCATGCACCAAAAACAACCACCAGCAAAGGTAGCCTGCTTTAGTTCAGGGCGAGCGTGAAGCTCTGTTAATTCGCTGGTGACTTCAGCAAAAGCGTTGAGCATAGTAATAGTATATACTGATCAGTGTACTTCAGTTTTATGTGAATGGGGCCTTAAAACCAGATGCGCTGAGCCAGGAAATCCAGCCGAATGATTATCTTGAGATAAAGTATGGACCCCGAGAATAAGTTCCCACTGAAAAGATAATTGCAGAAGTGATAGCAAGGCAACCTAGCTTACCCGTGCCACAGTGACTGACTGAGATCAACTTTTTCCCCTTTAAACTTAACGCCTTCTTTGAGCAACAGGGCTTTTTTAGTCGGTAAACCATCACCGCCGGAGTAGCCGTGGAGGCTACCATCGGAGGCCACGATCCGGTGACACGGGGTACGTGGAGCATCCGGGTTAGTCTTCATACACATACCGACAGCGCGGGCCGCGCCCTTGCTACCCACTAAGGCGGCTACTTGACCGTAGGTAGCAACTTTGCCGGGAGGGATTTGGCGGATCAGGGTGTAGACTTTGTCGGTGAAGGTCATGAGATGATTATAACAAAATGCCCTGATACCCCTTTGATTCTTTCTCTTGGCGCTGGTAAAATATCAGTCTTGATCTTTAACAATCCCCTGTAGCTCAATGGCAGAGCAATTCGCTGTTAACGAAAAGGTTGTAGGTTCGAATCCTACCGGGGGAGCCATTGTTGACAATCCGAAAAATCAAGGATTGTCTTGAACGGTTTTATTGCTTCATATCGCAATTTTCTTCCTTCAAGTCTCAGGTTCGATAGTACAAGTTTGATGAGCTGTCTGCGTTCGTCAATTTCTGCTACTTCAAACAGCTGATGAGCCATCTGAGCCAGCTCAAGCAAGTATTTAGCCGAGAGATAGTAAGTATCCTCAGCTTCTTGAAGTAGAGCTAATTGTGTGTCTAGCTCGCTCTGACGCTCTCGGAACGATTGGTAATATCTGTCGTACTCACTCTCAGTAATACTCTATAAGAAATTGAACCTATGAACGATATTCGAACAAATGCTTGGTCTACACTTGCTTACAAGATACCAAGAGACTGGCTCATTGAGCTTGCAAGAATCGAGCGTGATATTGTTCCACAAGTTGCCAATCCAAGAATAGCAAGTTTGAGAACAAATCGTTTGAAATGGGCTCGTGAAGCCAGACAAGCTGGTTTGTTGACCTATGGAATGGAGCAGCTAACGGGAAAAACAATAAACTTTGCCTTGTATGAAGATAGTGATTTCGATTTTATTGCTCGCTACATAGAGGATGGGGTAGACAACTATGTACCAGTGCAGTTGAAAGAGTGGGTGCCAGATACACTAAATCCGACTCAATCACTGAACGACATTTTTGAGGGGCTTAGGAGATATAGTGACCCCTCGGACCTCACAGTCGCTATATACGTCTCTCGAAATACAACTCTAAATCTCAATGATATTAGACTTACAGGAACAACTTTCAAGGAAGTGTGGCTCTTTGGTTCTTGCTCAGCAGATAAAAGTAGATGGTTTGTTTGCGGTGATATTCAAGGTGAACCTAAGTATTTTGAGTTTGACTACCCTGCATAAGGACTTGCTTGCCTCTGTTGTCCTAAGGTTTGATAGGCTATCTCAATTTGATTCCATGGCAAGTTTATCTCAATTTTTCTACTCTTGAACATGTCAACCAGTGGGAGCTAAATAAAATCGCTTTATTTGCTTGCTTTAATTTGCTATTATTATCCTATGACTACATTAAACCCTTGGATCAACTTTAATGGCAACGCCGAAGAAGCATTTACCTTTTATAAATCTGTTTTTGGTGGTGAGTTTGCGAAAGTGGTGCGTTTCAAGGATTTAGCCAGTGAGGAATTCCCCGTGGCGGAAAAAGAAGCCAACAAAATCATGTATATTGCGTTACCAATTGGTGGCAGTGCTATGTTGATCGGCAACGATGTGCCGGAGGTGATGGGGCAAGTTAATGAACGGGAAAATCGAAGTAAAATTTTGGTTCGGGCGGAAAGTAAAGAAGAAGCGGAGAGGTTGTTCAATGGCCTTTCAGCTGGCGGTGAAGTAGAAGGCCCCATGGGTGATAGTCCCTGGGATTCCTACGCAGGTATGTTCAGAGATAAATACGGGATTGAGTGGATAATTGA
>DASVCZ010000069.1:0-10288 GCA_036381335.1 Patescibacteria group bacterium
CGTGAAAATCTGTTGCCTCCATGTCTAACCGATCTTTTTTGCCACTTAATTCACGTCGTGATAAACCTGTTTCAACCGGCACATCCAATAATAACGTCAAATCAGGTTTAGTATTTTTAGTAGAAATATCATTGAGTTGCTCAATCAAACTAACTTCAAATCCGCGCACTATGCCCTGATACACTACACTGCTGTCGCGCGAGCGGTCCATGATCACAACCTTACCCGCTTCCAACGAGGGAAGTACAATCTCCCGATAAATCTGGGCCCGAGCGGCTTGAAATAAAAGCACCTCGGTGGTGAAAGCCATACCAATGTTTTTGGCCGACAAGACTACGTCGCGGATCTGCTCACTAATGACTGTCCCTCCGGGTTCACGAAGAACCACTACATCGTGGCCTGCGTTGGTTAAGCGTTCGCGCAAGCGCACTGCTTGGGTAGATTTGCCCCCACCTTCACCGCCTTCTAAAGTGAGTAAAAAACCTGGTTGATTTGACATAGAGACTCCTTCTAGCTCATTCTACACTGCCTGGTAGAGAATGCCACTGCGCACACTTAAATCTATAGCACCACGATTCAACATTGCTTGCTCTAGGTGAGTATTATTTTTTAATAACTCATTCAACTTGGCGTGAGTCACAGTTGCAATTTGAACTGCTTCTTCAGGCGATTTTGCTCTAGTAAAAGCCATAATAAGTGGCTGGTAGGGTAACCAATCCCAAGTCTTCAAACCATCTTTTCTATTTACTAACCCTCTATCCTTCACATAATGATCTCTGATGGTGCGTACATGTTTTCTTGGCACATCAAAAGCAAGAGACATCATTTCTCCCTGCCAAGGTTGGTTCGTTTGAGGATTAATGCCGGAAAAAAGTATTCTATTGTAGTTTTTTTCGTTCTTAAGCCTAACTCTTGCAATGTCTGCTTGAATATCAGTTGCTTCTTGTCCAGCTAAAGCTGAGAACCATAGTCCCAATGCCCGATGACCATCTTTCTCCAAATTCTTTTCAGATAAGTTGCCCGCTGCCTCAGCCAATCGATCATAGATATCTGATCTTTTTCCAACTCCATTTATGTACATAGCAACGTCGGGATCATTAACTTCAATCTTATTGGCCCACATGGTCCCTGCAATGAGCCAACCATAATCGAGCGTTTCCATTTTTTGAGCTACGACATCACCTTTTTCAAGCTCTTCTCTAATTTCATCTACTTCCCCAAATGCGTGATCTCTTACCTTTTCTACGTTTCCATCACCGGCCAAAATTGCTTGTCGTTCTTCTAACCAGGATGCAATCATTTGTTGATACCCTTTGGGTGAAAATAATTTAGCTAGTTGTTCTTTGCGTTCGTAATAACCTTTTGACATACTAATTGTGTACTTTAGCGAGTTTTTCAAAGGAAGAAAACAGCACAAACTAGGTCAAAACCACAAGATGTTGTAGTTCTTACAAATTAAAAACCTATATCTTGTGGTTGGTGAAAAACAATAAAGAGTGAAGAAGCAAGCTTTTTTGTAATAATTGAGTAAGAATCAGCGATGTTGGAGAGATATTGGGCAGAACTAACCGCGGGTAGAATACTCCAACACTATGGTGTGCTCCCCCAAGGGATGAACTTTTTTAAGTTGGAGTGTACTATTGGGTAACGGCTGGCTAAAGAGTTTAATCCCCTCCCCAAACAGCACTGGCTCGATAGTCAGATAGAGAGTGTCAATTACACCGGCCTCCATAAACAGGGCATAAATGCTGGAGCCGCCACTGATAGCCACCTTTTGGCAGCCTTCTTTTCTGAGTCGTTCGATGAGGGCGCGAGGATCTTCGTCGGTGGCCTCGGCTTGAATAACTTCTGGCTTAGGGTTGGTAAATTTTTCCGGTTGAGAGGTGTAGAGAATCCAGCGGGAATTTTTAGGGTGACGAGAAAAGGTTTCAAAGGTAGTCCGGCCAATGACGATGGCATCCGCTTCTTTGATCTTGGAGACGTAAAACTGCTTATCCTCCGGGGACGTCCAGTCAAATGATCGATCATCCTTATGACGAGCGATAAAGCCATCGATAGTTTGAGCGGCCAGTAAGTAAACTTCCATGTTCGTATTGTATATCATATTTACTTAAGCAAAATTAAAAAACTACTCGCGTTTTGCCACCTTCATGCCACCATTGACTGTTATACTCGAGGAAATGAAATTAAAATTAAAACACTCAGATAAACAAGTTATTGTGGAAAAATTCATGGACTTAACTAACCTAACCTTTGGAGGATTAACCTTGGCCCAAGCTTTTCTTGAGAGTAGGAAAAGTTTATTTTTCGTTTTTCTAGGAGTTTTCGCGTTGCTTTTGGGTTATAGTCTGGCTATAATTATTCTCAGAAAGAAAAGGCTAATATGACAATAGACAACTATCCTTTACTCCTAATGTTACTCAGTGAAATTATTTTTATGGCTGTATTCGGATTTATTGTGATCAATAGCGAAGAAGTTAATTAATTTACTTCCCGGTGCTTCCAAAGCCACCCCGATCTTTGTTTCCTAAGTGCTTCACTTCTTCCAACTCGGCTCGTTCAACCGGCAAAACAATCATTTGGGTAATGCGTTCTCCCCGTTCGATAGTAACAGGCTGATCCGTCAGGTTATACAGCGCCGCGTGATACTCGTCGTTGTCACCGCAGTAATCAGCATCCCCTACACCAATACCATTGGCCATGATTAAACCTTTTTTGTGGAGTGAACTGCGAGCAGCTAATAAGACCCAATGATCAGGTGGCAACTCTAAGGCAATGTTGAGAGGGATCATGTTGGTGGTTCGAGGAGCAATGGTTACAGTTTCTCGAGCTGCCAGATCTAAGGCCGCGGCCCCGGGACTTTTGTACTCAGGTAGAGGCAGGCTGGTATCAAAGCGTTTGATCTTTATTTTCATGACTGACACAGTATAGACATAAATCAACTGATTCGCTATGCTCAGCACATGGCCAACAAAACCCCCGATACTCAATACCGCGAACGTCTGAAGTTAATTCTGGAAGAAGGCACGCGCGTCAAATCTCAGACTGGCACCGACACCATTAGCTACGTGGCACCACCGCCGATGCGGTTCAAACTGGCTAACGGCTTCCCCATGATCACCGAGCGCAACATGGCGCCTAAGGTTTCTGACCGCCTGCCGGTGACCATTTGGCAACAAGCCATCGGTGAAATTATTGCTTTTATTAACGGTGCCCGGACTCAGGAAGCGCTAGAGTCGTTTGGCGTCACTTGGTGGTCTTCGTGGGTGACGCCAGAAAAATGCCACAAGCGCGGGCTGGAAACGGGTGACCTCGGTCCCGGCTCCTACGGCGCCGCCTTCCACGACTTCCCCACCGCCGAAGGCACACCTTACAATCAAGTCCAAAATATTGTCGAACAAATTCGGGAACTACCCCACCTCAAAACCCACTTCATTACCCCGTGGATTCCTCAATACACCATTCGCGGTAAAGGCAAACAACAAAAAGTCGTCGTCTGTCCCTGCCACGGCTGGATGCATATTTTGATTCAAGATGGCAAGTTGACGCTGCACATGTTCCAACGTTCTGGAGATCTGCCTATCGGCGTCCCTTCTAACATGGTCCAGTACGCCGCGCTGACGATGATGATTGCTCAAGCCACCGGCTACGAACCGTATGAATACATTCACTCAATTTCTGACGCCCACATTTACGTCGACCAAGTCGAGGCAGTAAAAACTATGCTCGAGCGTGAACCACGGGTTTTTCCTGACATGAAGCTGACCAATCCCACTAAAGATATTTTTGCTTTCAGAAAAGAAGATTTTGAGTTAAGTAATTACAACCCACATCCAGGAATTAAAGCCATTCCGGTAGCGATTTAAAAATTAAGAATTAAAAATTTGAAATTATGAAAAGCTTTGTTGACATCGATAACGCGCGAGTGGACGAACAACGCCGGGAGATGGAGCTGATCATGGAACGGGGGCACTGCCCTTTTTGCCCGGAAAATTTGGCGCTGTATCACAAGAAACCAAATCTCAAAGATGGGAAGTATTGGACGGTATCGGAAAATCAATGGCCATATGAAAATGTCAAACTGCAGCTGTTGGCTATTTATAAAACCCATGCGGAAAGTATTACCGAATTGGATCCCGCAGCCGGCGAAGAGCTGTTACGATTTTTTAGTGAAATCGTAGAAGAATACAAGATTCCTGGAGGTGGCTTAGCCATGCGCTTTGGCGATACCGATTACTCGGCCGGCACCGTGGCTCACATTCATGCCCAGTTTATCTGGCCGAATATTGATAAGCCTGACTTTAAGCCCGTCCGGTTTAAAATTGGGAAAGATGTAGAGAAAAGGAAGAAATGAAAAAAAGTATCACTGTAGAAGCACTTCCAACTCAAATTGCCCGTGGCGTAGTGAGAGCTCCTGACGTGCACCCTAAAACTGGTGAAAAATACACTCATGAGGTACTATTTACCATTCGTCCAGGTTGGTCAAAAACAGGAAAGTACCTTAAAGCTTTACCAGGTGGAAAAATTGACCCCCAAGATTTTAATGAAATTATTGGAAGAGAAAACTCTGACGATCCACACTTTGTGCTCACTTTAGATCAACTCATTCAGGCTGGCTTAAATGCAGTCGAAAGAGAAATTTTTGAAGAATTAGGGATTTTATTTAGCGCTGGCTTCTTTAAATTTGTCGAACAAAGTACTAATAAATCAGGGTGGACCACGTATTCGTATGTGGCTGACTTGCCTCGCAAACCAAGTTTAGTTGTAAAGCCTGACAGTGCAGGAGGCGTTTGGATCAATGAAGGGAAATTAATTAATGGGAGACCTCAATTGCTGCAGGGTCACTTAGGTATCACTCGTCGAGCTCTTAAAACATTGAACAAGTAAATGTGTCAAATCGATTTGACGCGAACAATCTCCACTCCGTTATCTTCCAAAATCCTCTGCCCGTCGACCATGGCGTAGCCTTCTTCAAAGTAGACTTTTTTAATCCCAGCATACGCAATTAATTTGGCGCAATTTGGGCAGGGAAAGGTGGTCACATACAACGACGCGCCGGCGAGAGAAGTTCCGCTTTTAGCCGCTTCAGCGATCAGGCCGGCTTCGGCGTGGAGCGCTGTCGAGACATCAATGTGATCACCCCGAGAGAAGTCGGCGCGGGGGTCGCCGTCGAGGTAGGGTTGTTGCTCTTCGGGGACGTGGCGGTTGTAGGTGTGACCGATAACTTGGCCGTCTTGGACGACCACCGCGCCAACTTGCCGCCACCAGTCTGCACTTTTGTTTTTCAGCGATTGCGCGCGCTCCATCATCTGCTGATCAAATTGATCATGACTAATAACTTCATGGGCTTCAATTTCTTGATCCACCGTAGATTTAGCTCGATCCCATCGCAAAAAGACCGACACAAACTCAACTTTCTTATCTACCAGATGTTCCTGAGCAATTGCTCGCGATACTTCTTCATCGGGCATAACAATTTCTACCGCCTCATCTGCGCCACTTTTCAACTCAGCCAACTGCTGCTTCCCTAAGACTTCAATTTTCCTATCTGGAAATAAAGCTGCTAAAGAAATTTTAATGTGTTCCGGATCCAACGCCCGGATGTCTTTTTGGAGAGGTCGGAACTGGTCAGTCACCTCCTTGGCCAACAAGTAAATGGGGACGTCAGCAAATTGCTCGAAGAAGCGTAAATATCCGGCATGAATCACCGGCACGTAGGCCACAATCAGTTGTTTCATACTCATGCTTTTTTATAACTCCTTTTGCAGTTCCTTCAAAATATCGTCCATGGCCTCACTCATTCGCTTTTGTAAAATGGCCCCAATTTTTTGCATGAACCCAATTTGAAGTCGGCGAATTTTGGCACTGGTACTGGTGGTGGCTCGTGGTTCGAGCACTACCACTTTGCCACAGATTTTTTCCAACTGCTTAATTTTATCTTCGGTGTAGGTCTGTTTAGTGGCAATCAAGACATCAGGACGAATCAACTTAATTAAATTGTACTTGGGCGCGTTCAGTTCTTTGAGCACCACATGGTCCACCGCCGATAAGTACGTCAGCATTTCCAACCGTTCATCCTCGGGCACTACTGGTCGGTCGGGACCCTTGCGGGTGCGGACTTTTTCGTCGCTATCCACGCCCACGATTAAAATATCACCATGTTTCTTGGCTTCTCTACAGTAACGAGCGTGACCAATGTGAACTAAGTCAAAAGACCCTTGGGTCAAGACAATTTTCTTACCCTGTTGTCGATACTTTTCTACAAACGGCACCACCGCCGCTGCTTCTAGAATAATTTTTCCTCCCCGTTTAGTCATGTCCTTGTTGTACTACAAACTAGATCAAGAAATCAATTCAAGAAAAGGTGTATACTTTAATAAGTTTTATGTACTAGCTGCGGCACGCAGAAGGAACTTAACCGTGAGTGAAATTACTTCTTCTTTTGATGCTTATGATGAACAAGCTGTAGACTCGCCATCTCAATTATTCCCCGTCATTGAACACTATCAAACGTTTTTTGACACCTTAAGCGAATTTGTGTCTCAAGTTTCCGAATCAAAGTGGACTAAAGCTGTCCTCCAAGTGACAAATGTGACCGCTCAAACAGCCGCTCTGATTGGAACTCCCTTAGCTTTAGGTGAACTTTCCCGAAATTTAGGAGACTCAGAAGAAACAATTTGGCTACTCCGTGGATTGATGGGAACGTGTGTAGCTGCGTTATTATTTTTTATTAACGTCGAAACTCTGCCTTTAGAATGGATTGAAGAAAACCCCACACTTAAAAAAATTCAAAGCTTGATTGATGACTTAACCTATACTCCACCAGAAAACTAGGCTTCCGGCAACGGGCCTCGCCACAGCTTTTGCAGATAGCGAATAACCAGGATGAGTAAGCCCAAAAACGGGCCCACGATGGCAATGGCGGCCGCTCCCAAGGCGGAAATAACGATCAGAAGAATGATAAGTTGATCCATGTTCCCTTTTTACTTATTTACTCAATTACTTAGTCACTTAGTCACTTAGTCACTTAAGTGCATATGGTACCACATGCTTAAAGTGCATGGCTTGGACTCGAGCCATTACTTTTTTAGCTACCTCATCTGATGGCACAAATTCTTTTCCTTTTTGTTCGTACTCCGCTAACACTTTATCTGCGTCTTCGTAGGTGAAACCCATTTCCTTTTCATCCGTCTGACCTTGCCACAAGCCCGCTGACGGTGCTTTGGTTTGAATGGTAGCGGGAATTCCCAAGTGCTGCGCTAACTGCCGAATCTCGGTTTTAAAGAGATGCTGGATGGGCTCAATGTCACTGGCCTCATCGCCGAAACGGGTAAAGTAGCCTAAGTACATCTCGGATTTATTTTCTGTGCCGCAGACGAGGGCGTCGAGCTGTTTGGCTAAATCATAGATGATGATCATCCGGACACGAGCCATGGCGTTGCCGAGACGGAAGTGGTCGATGTCTTCTCGATCGACCAGCGGCAATCGATCAACAGCTTCTTTAATATTCACTTCCTGCCAATTTTCTGGAGAAATAGTATTGAACTCTGTCACCGCTTGACTGTCTGCGGTCGACTGATCTCCGTAAGGTAAAAAGACTGGATAGACGTTGGCGGCTCCAAGTGCCTGGGTGAGCAACGTCAGCGAGACGGCGGAATCAATGCCACCAGAGACAGCAATCACCCCTTTGGTTTTACCAGCCTGGTTAAAGGTAGAACGAAGAAAATCTGTTATCTCTTGGACAACTATGTGCATATCTCTATTCTTAATTCCTAATTCTTAATTCTTAATTCTTAATTCTTAAATCGTAATTCCTATCTCTTTTTAACTCTGATACAACTTCTTATCGATTATATACTCCTCCACCTGGGAATCAACCAATCCAGTAATGGACTCACCGGCTTTGATGCGGCGGCGAATTTCGGTGGAAGAATCGGGCATCGGTGCTACCCCCTCAACTGCTTTTAATTGCGGATGCGGTAACGCCATCGGATACCCAGCCCGAGGATAGACATAAAAGTCAAACTCTTTCAAAATGCTAGGAAAAGTTGGTGAACCATCCTCTTGAATCCATAAATGAAGCTTAGCTAATTGGTCTGAACCGATTAACCAAGAGAACGTGTGTTGAGGGTGTTGAGCCCGCAAAGACCGGAGCGTTAAATCTGTATGACTGGGTTTGCCAGAAGTAACTTCAAAGGTCTCCACCTTGGTTCGGGGAACCAAAATCAATTTCAACATCGCCAACCGATGCTCAATGGCCGTCATTTTTTTATCGGTGAAATGTTTGGTGTGTTGGCTGCCGACGGGCACATACCAGACCTCGTCAGCTAACTGCTGATCCAGAAGCTGTTGCACCATCTGCGTATGTGCCAAGTGAGGAGGATCAAAAGTACCACCAAATAAAATAATGTGCATTATTTCTTTGTCGTTTTCTTTTTGAGTTTTTTCTTCCGAGTAGTTGCGGCTTTGGACCCAGTGCCTTTGGTTTTTGAATTTTTAGCGGCCCTGGCTTCTTTACGGGCGGCTCGTTCCTCTTGACGGATCTTCCACTCGGCTGGCGTTATACGCGCACCTGGTTGAGGTTGCTTCCAATCTGCCCAGTCACACTCTGGATAGCGACTACAGCCAAAGAACTGTTTGCCCCACCGTGATTGACGAATGATAACTTCACCTTGCTGGCATAACGGACAGACCACGTCGGCTACTTTTTCGAAGTAATTTTCACTAAAGTCACAGTCTGGGAAACGACTACAACTGCGGAACTTGCCATACTTGCCGGTACGCAAAACCACTTCTCCCTGACCACATTTAGGACAGGTCTCGCCCGTTTTCTCGACGGGAATTTCGGCTCGCTCAGCCTCTTCGGTCACGGTTTTGATCTTGTCAGCTAAGGGGCCATAAAAAGCACCGATCACTTTCTGCCATTCGCGCTCTCCTCGAGCAATGGCGTCTAAATCATCTTCCATACCGGCGGTAAAGGCGTAATCCATAAAGTTGGAAAAGTGCTGCACTAAGAAGTCGCTGACCGTCATCCCTACCGGGCTGGCCACAAAACGCTTAGCATCGCGGCTGACATAGGCTCGATCTTCCAAAACTGAAATGATAGAGGCGTAGGTACTCGGCCGGCCAATGCCGCGTTTCTCTAATTCCTTAACTAAAGACGCGTCATTGTACCGGGGCGGTGGTTGGGTGAACTTTTGAGCCGCATTTAAATCTTGATACGATACCGTTTGTCCCTCAGTTACTGCCGGCAAGAGCGTGTCATCGCCAGCGGGGAATAGTTTCATCCAGCCATCAAATTTTAAAACTGAGCCAGAGCTTCTAAGCAGGGCATTAACACTGCCAGATTGAGCGGAGGTGCCTTGGGCTTCTACCACGATTGTCGTCTGGTCGTAGACCGCGGAGTTCATCTGGCTGGCCACGAACCGGCGCCAGATTAAGTCATAGAGCCGGACGTGCTGTTCGGTAAACCGGCTACTGGTAGTCATAATCCCCTGCGGATCGATACTTAAATCCGTCACCCGGACCGCTTCGTGAGCTTCTTGGGCATTCTTTGATTTGTTGGCAAATCGCCGCGGTGAGCTCGGCACATAACTTGAGCCATAGTGTGTACCAATGTGCTGACGAGCTTGTTGCACCGCTTGCTCTGACAAATTGACCGAGTCCGTCCGGTGGTAGGTAATTAACCCTTCTTCGTAGAGTTGCTGCGCCAAGCGCATCGTTTGTTTAGAAGTGAAACCTAAACGAGTGGCGGCGGCTTGCTGCAAAGTGGAGGTAGTGAACGGCGGCAGGCTGACCCGGCTTCTTTCTTTGCGTTCGACTTGCTTAACCGTATACGTGGCCGCCGGCAACGACTGGACCAGACCGCTGACATCAGCCTCGGTCGTGGGTTCAAACTTCTTCCCTGCCACTTCTATCACTCGAGCCACAAAGACATCCTGTGGCAACACCTCGACTGCTTTGCCTTCATTGAAAATTTCCTGCTTTATGCTGTCTGCTTTGGCATTTAATGCCACATCTAATTCCCAATATTCCTCTGGCTTAAAAGCTTCAATTTCGCGCTCACGTTCCACAATCAGCCGCAGCGCCACTGACTGCACCCGGCCTGCCGACAAGCCTCGGCGAACTTTTTTCCACAAGACCGGTGACACTTTGTAGCCCACTAGACGATCTAAGACTCGGCGGGCTTGCTGGGCATCCACCAGGGCTAAGCGAATTTCACTAGGATGGTTAATGGCATCCATAACTGCCGATTTGGTAATTTCATGAAAAGTAGCTCGTTTAAAGA
>DASVCZ010000070.1:0-6778 GCA_036381335.1 Patescibacteria group bacterium
CCATAATAAAACGGATTCTTCAGTACTGTAAAAACTTTGCTTAATGCCAGCGGTTTGCCACTGCGAGTGGTAAATCCAATTTTATCCAGCCATCTTTTTATCATTCTGCCAGAGTGACCTTGGTGAGCAGCCCGCTCAAACATTTGAACGATAAATGGAGAACGTTGTTCATCAACAATAATTTCTCGGATACGATCATTTTTAATGAGGTTGAGATATCCAAGTGGTGCTAATCCTGGTCTGATTCCCATCTCACACTTTGCTTTCAATCCACGCTTTACATTGACACCACGGTTATCGTTTTCTAGCTTTGCCTGACTACACAGAATCATCAACAAAAATTTCTCGTTGGGACTGTTGGTGAAGCTTTGAGAATACGTTTGAATCTTCAGTAGCTTGCCTTGATCCATGAGGTCTACTAGCGATCCCAGATCTCCAGCGTTACGACTCAGACGATCGGGTGCCCAGGTTAGGATGGCATTGTATTTTTCTTCCCTAATTTCTTTAAGTATTTCAACGAACAGGGGTCGTGCTCCTGAAGCCTTGGCGGAATGACTTTCTCTTTTTGTTTCAACAATATTTATCCCATCACGTTCTGCCAGCATTAGCATCTCTTTTATCTGTGAATCAATGGACATGGTTTGTCGCTCATCAGATTCGGAAGATTTACGAGCATAGAGGCAGTATTTAAGTTCAGGCATCTTGACCTCCTTCTGTTATGAGTAATTGGTGAAGTCTCTTTACTGCCCATTCCAGCTCATGCAAGTACTTCAGCTCCTTAGTTCCAACATAAAATTTAAGTGCAAGTGAGCACTGTTCGAGAATGTCGACTGCTTTATGGAGTTTATGATCTGGTACTTTGTCTTTCATCAAGGACACAAGGTACCGCGATTTTGGGAGAAGTCTAGCCAGGGAATTGACTAATTAGTGGAAAGTTTCTGGAAGAATTCGAGCAATGTAGTCGTATCAACTTGCGAGAGTTCCCACTTCGCTACAATGCCATAGTTAGAATCAGCAGGCAGTGGCTTTGCTTGCAGATTCAGATTTGACTGAATAACTGATAAAACTTCTTGTTGTCTCTCAGGATTGTTGCACCAGAAGTCTAGTGTTTTGCCAGCGATGCCACCATTTACACCGATTGTGGCGGTAAGTGCTGTTTTCTCATCACTGCCAAAGGTGAAGTAGAAGTTAATATTCTTAGGACTTTTTCGACTTGATAAGCCGTTTATTTGAACAATTCCATTACTAATTTGTTCATGGAGATCGAGAATACCTTGAATGACAGTTTGAGTATTTGGGTCAAAGGCTTGAATAAACTGTTCATCAGATATGACATCTTGGAAATTACTCTTACGTGCAGCTACATCTTTTTTGACTTCTGCTCCAAATAGTTTGGGAATCATGATTTCAAAACTATCATGTTGGTAGTATTCGAGTTCCACCCCATAGATGTCGAACTTACTGTTTTGATTCATGTAGAGAACAAGATCCTTAAGCTGATCGTGCATACTATCCATCAACACTACAAACTTAAAGTTACCGCCATTGAGGTTGTGTCGCATTCTTTCTAACACTCCCTGCAAAGCCTCATCATCAATACCGTAGTAGTCTTTAACTTTGTCTGTCACTGATTGCCCAAATTGCTTTTGAACGTGGCTGTTAAGTTGCAGAAGAAAGTCATCAAAATTTGAATGAGATTTCCAGAGAGATGCGCCGTAATCCAAAACTTGAGCTACCACTGTACGCTTGTCTGGATTCTTATATAACTTGGTTTCCACAAGATAGAGCTCACCATCACGGTCAATGCCTACTGCATCAATCGGTCCACTGTTGGTAGCAAACTCCCGAGCCAGAATGAGTAGCTGAATATCATCCTTAATATCATATAGGGGAATGCTCTCGGGATTGTCGTAAATATATTGCTGAAGACGATCCTCTAAGCCGAAGCTGAGTTTGTCTAACTTGGTGGCGTTTTTCCCATTTTGGGAGACTATGATTGGCATATTTCTTGGCTAAATGATAAGCCAGAGTTAGCATAAAAGCAAGCTCAATACCAGGCTAAATTGCTAACTGTCACTAAGTGGAGTGAAACGCCTTCTACCAGAACAATAGAGGGCATGAGAAAAAACGCCAAACTTCCCAAAGTGCTTGGCAAAAAAGTCCAAAAAGCTCGCAAGAAAACTGGTTTATCACAAGAAGCAGTTGCTTTTAAGGTAGGTATTAGTCGAGCATACATGGGCTATATCGAGCAGGGTCGCAATGCTCCTTCCCTAGAAGTGCTACAGAAAATAGCCAAAATCCTCAAAGTTAAGCTCAGTGATTTAGTCTAATTAGTTCCAGCCGTATGGATCGTTTTCAAGGGTTCTAGCATTAAACTTGCCACTTCTTCTTCGGGATCGCAACACTTGCCCCATAAAGCCACCTGGCACCTTCAAAATGACGGGCCCATTGTAGCCACTGACGCTTGTCGGAGTACGATCTGACTGTGCATACTCCATTACCTGGGTAATGAGTAAGGTAAAGGCATCTACCAAGTCATCATGCTTTTCTGCCCCGAAATTTACGATTTGATTGACTAAGTCTGTGACACCTTCCTTTGGAAAGTGTATTAACCCTTTTTTGATCCACCGCACCACTAATGCGAGCCGTTCTTGCTTGCTGAGCCCTCCAACTTGGACTTCGTGAGCGTCTATCCCTTCCTCATTGAGCTGCTCAACGAGGGATTTTTGATACCCCGTGCTTTCCACGAATAGGTGGGTATCAGGATAGACTTTTTTAAAGTCCAGTAAAAAATCAATCGTGTCTCTAAAGTTTAAGCGTTCATTAGTTGGGTTTCGATCAATGAAAATATGATACTCTCCCTCATGACGATAAACTGCTCCAGAGACTATGGCAGTGAAGTCGGCTTTTGCGTCTTTGCTAATCGCCAAGTCGATCCCTGCTGCCCGATACTGAAAGTAGGGCTCCCAGCCATTAGGAATTTGACTGTACCTCAGGATGTCTTCATATCTAACTAATTGGTCTTCTTCAGGTATAGCTTTGAGCATATACTCAATCATCCAAATTCGCTCGTCAGCCACCCGTTCTCTTAATTCTTGAATTTGCTGCATGGTGGCAAATTTTTCTGGCCAAGCTATCTGACCCTCGTCATTAATGAGTGGAACGAACAGGTATCGACCTGCCATCGTTCCAGCTTTAATTTGTTCAATGATGGTACTAAGGAGTGAGTTGGGGTGTAGATAATTTCCCACCATAATTATCTTGGTTTTGAGATCGCCAAGTGGTGCAATCTCGCTACTATAAAGCTCGTGGATATGTTTACGTCCTTCTTTAGTTTTAACTGACGAAGTATCCTCAATGTCGTCACAGATAATAAGGTCTGGACGGTATTGTTTATACCTGAGTCCCCGAACACTCTGGTCAATCGACACTGCAGTGATTTGTGCACCATATTTTGAGAACTCTAGCGTCATTGCGCTCCACTTATTGTTAGTTTCCTTGAATGGACCTAGGTCGTTGCGAAGTAAGTCATTTGACTCCAGCTCAGCCTTAATGCTTGCCATATGTGCTCGGGCTTGTTCTTGAGTCTGACAGACAATTAAGACGTGTTTCTTTTGGCGTGCGCCCATGATGCACCACAGTGGAGCGATGGTGGTAAACAGGGTAGATTTACCTGACCCACGGAAGGTTACGCCCACCACAAACGGGCAACCCATATCCTCCACAACTTGGAACATTTGATATTGAAACTCGGCAAACCCATATCCAAAGTAGTGTGGAAAGTAGATAGTAGCGAAATACAGTGCGCTCTCTTTTGTCAGACTGGTTCGAACCAATTGATCAGTGGCGATCTTCTGCATAAGTGAATCATTCAGTAGTGGTAGTGTCATGGTGGTTTCCTTTCATTATGAGTGCTGCGTTTTCTAACGCAGTTTTAATAAGTTCTTGTTGCTCAGGTGAGAGTGATTCATCCTTCACCTTCGCGGTAATTTCTAATTTGTTGCTATAGGCGATATGGCGATGGTTAAGCCAGTAAAAAATGGCAGATATATTACGGTCTTTAATGGCGGAAAGTAGTTGTGATTCAGCCAAATCATTAACGAGTGCTACACCTTCCGACAACGCCTTGTCTGCTAGATCTGCAAAATCTGGATCTTCTTCTCGCCAACGGTAATAGGTGGAGCGAGCAACGCCTGTTTTCTCACACGCAATTTGGACGACGGGTGTTTTCTTCAACTGCTCTAACATGAGTTGGCGATTTTGCTGGGTGCGGTTCTGAAGGTCTTTATCCATGTGGTTCCTCTCTGAGCATTGCTTTAAGTCCTGAAAGTTTTTGCCAGCGTTCAACAGTCAACTGACAATACTCAGGATCAAGTTCGATCCCAATGCACCGACGGAGCGTTTGGTGAGCAGCTAATAACGTAGTTCCACTGCCCAAGAAAGGATCGTAGACCGTGTCATCTATCTCTGTACTATTAAGGATGAGACGACGAACAAGACCAACGGGCTTCGTCGTTGGATGCCACTTACTTTTTTGTGGTTTGGGATAGGCGATGACTGATTTATCTTTGGCTTTGTAAAACTTGTGCGTACCGTACCAACCATAGGCGATCAGCTCGTGCATTGGTAGGTAATCTAGCCGCCCAATCACGGGTTGTTGTTTCACCCAGACGAGTAGTTGGGCAAACTTAAAATCTGATTGCCCCATTGCCTGACGAAGAGCAAAGATCATTTTGTCGCTATTGAAGATGTACACAGAATTTTTCTTAGCCAGATAGGGCTTAACTGCATCTAACCACTGGCAAGAAAACTTTACGTACTCTTCATCAGACTGTATGTGGTCATTTACGATTTTTTTGTGTTTGGTTGGGTTGAGTGACGACTCAACGACTGAAACCCCGTAGGGTGGATCCGTCTGTATCGATTGGATGCTTTGGTCACCGATCACTTTTTTTACAAAATCAACATCGGTGCTACTGCCACAGCCCAAAACATGATTGCCGAGTTGTACGATGTCTCCTGCTTTAATTAACATGCTGCACCTCCAGTCCGGTTAAAGTTTGCCAGCGATCAATAATCACATCGCAAAAGACTGGATCAATTTCGAGCAAAAACGCCTGTCGCTTCATCTGCTCACAAGCAATGAGCGTTGAGCCACTCCCACCGAAAGTGTCTAACACCAAGTCACCAGGTCTGGTACATCGACGCAGTGGTTTTTCGTGCAGCGTCACAGGTTTTTCTGTGGGGTGAAGGTAATCTTGACCAGCCTTGCGTTTTTCTAGCCAAATGCAAAAAAGATCGAGCACGTCGTCTGTTAGACGATTGCCCGTACCCACTTCTTTATTGAGAACCTCATTCAAGTTCGTGACAGCCTTGGAGAGATAGGGCTTGCCACGAGTTCCATATACAGCTGGTTCGTACACTTTATTGAACGCAATCTGCGGCACCATGTTGGCGTTATTTTTCAGCCACAAGCAAACTCGCTCATGCTTGATCCCGAGCTGTTGGTAGAGCTGTTGGAGCAGCCAAATCCAGTTTTGGTCGCAGTAGTAGAAGAAATGTGCGTCAGGTTTAGTGACGGTTAGGGCATTACTGATTGCTTGCCGAAGAAACTGTGAATATTCCTCGATTGATTTGGAGTCTTGAGTTTTAGTCGCACCGTATTTTCCATTAGTTCCAATTCCTTTGTTGTAGTCCAGAGAAATATTGTAGGGACTGTCGCAATAAACTATGTCAATTTTATGATCTCCGACTAATCGTTTAACATCAGCCTGGTTAGTAGCATCACCACAAAGCAAGTAATGTTGATCGAGCTTAATAAAGTCTCCCAATTTAGTCTTGGGTATCTTATGCGCAGTGACTGCCTTCTCAACATCATAGTCATCATCTTCCGTTTCTAAAGCATCTTCCCAAATCGCAGATAGGTCACTGTCATCAAAACCCACATCAAGCAGCAAACTCATGTCGAAGTTACGAAGCAGTTCAAGATCAAATTCACCGGTGTTTTTGTTCAAGCGAAGGTTGAGTTCTTTTTCTTTATCTAGGGCTAAGTTGACCGCGACGGTAGGAGCTGTTTCATACCCAAGTTTTTGAAGAATTTTGAGGCGTTGGTGACCTCCCACGACAACCAATTCCCGATCTGGGTGACGATTAATGATAATTGGATCAACACAGCCATATCGTTTAATGCTCTCTGTTAAGTCTGCCTCAGCCTTTTCTGAAAGTCGGCGAGGGTTGTATTCGGCAACCCTTAGCTGTTTGATATGTATTTCGACTATTTTTAGGTTATTCTTTTTGATGTCTGACATCATTCCTCCTTATTTAGGTAATAAAAAAAGGACGTACTCTGAGCTGGAACCGAAGTTCCAATTCAAAATACGTCCTTTAACGAGTCCGCACTCGGATCACCACTATATGTGGGTCAATCTAAGAATCCCACAACTCTTCACCATTGTCAACATAAAAGAAACATATGCAGTGTTAAGTGCATATGTTTCTGACCTGTTTTAGCTTTTTAGTTTTCGAGTTTTATTTCGGCGGCTGTAGCGAAGAGTCCACCTCTTACTTCCAGTACTAATCCTTGAGCATCTTTGGGAATATCGAAGACGATTTCTCCAATTACACTTAAGCTCGGTTGAACTTGTTGGAGGAATAGATCAACTTGACCTTGAGCTAATCCCTTCGCCGTTTGACCGTCTATACTTCGTTCAAACGTTCTGCCTTGGTTATCTCGGAGTTTAATCATTGAGGAGTCGATTGTTTTGGTTTCCTTACCAAT
>DASVCZ010000071.1:0-6608 GCA_036381335.1 Patescibacteria group bacterium
ATACCGGTGTAATTTCGGTCCCCCGGGTCAGATGATGAATGTGCAACTGGCCATCAACATACGAAACGAGCTGACCGTGGTCGATAGCAATGTACTCGATGGCATCTTGGCTCATCGACAAAACGTCAGAGGAAAAATAAATGCTACCGGCCCCGCCCCGACCAACTACCAGGGGCGACCCATAGCGAAACGCGTACATGTCTCCTTCAACGGTCATGATCAAGACCGTACTCCGCCCGTCTAGTTGCTTGACCGCTTGGCTAACCAACTTGGCGGTCAACTTTCCACCTTTGGCTTTCTGGACACTCCTCTCCAGCAATCGAACAATGACTTCCGTATCCGTCTGGGTTTTAAAGGTATATCCTTGCTGTTGGAGTTTGTTTTTGAGCGCTTGGTAGTTTTCCACCACCCCGTTTTGCACCAGCACAAACGAGCCGTCACTGGCCAGATGAGGATGGGCGTTGACTTCGGTGACGCCGCCATGGGTCGCCCACCGGGTATGGCCCAGCGCTGTTCGGGCAGCCGGCAGCTTCAATTCCGCTACCGACTTAACCTCACTAATCTTGCCAATTTTTTTATAGACTTTAATTTCTGATGACGAGGTTTTTTTCTGCTTTAACGCTGCTACTCCCCAAGAGTCATAGCCACGATACTCAATCCGCTTAATGCCTTGGAAGACCAACTCAGTGGCATTTTTTTGGCTGGAAGGAGAAAGGGAGACGCCGTAGATACCGCACATACTTGTTTCCTTTCAAAGTATATCAAATTCACCCATGGTGGAAGAGCCAAAATACGGACGCAGATCCAGTTCTCTGCTTTGAACTTTTGCCTTTTCCTGGTATACTACTCCTCTATGAAATCTGGCATCCATCCTACCTGGTATCACAACGCGACGGTTACGTGCGCTTGCGGGAACACGTTTACCACCGGTTCTAGTCAAGAATCGTTGCAAGTTGATATTTGTAGTGCCTGCCACCCCTTTTTCACTGGCGAGATGAAGTTTGTCGATACCCAAGGTCGGGTTGACAAGTTTATGCAAAAGATGCAAGCTGCCCAACAAAAGCAAGCTGCTCTCCAGGCTAAAGCTCAACAAAAACAGGGCAAAAAAGCCGAAAAAGCTGAAACTAAGTCCTATCGCCAACTACTCCGCGAACAACAAGACTCTCTCAAGCAAGCTAAACCCCGCCAGGGCGGGATCACTCAAGAGCGAAAAGCTGCCTAGCTCATTTTCCTATTCTCGAGGTACAATTGGGGAGTAACCAAGGTGTCCTTTTGCTGACTATGACCAATCCCTATCAATTCCAAATCGACCAGCTGCACGCTCGGATTGAAGAAAATCAAGCGTTACTTGCCGATCCTGAACTTGGGTCATTAGCTCAAGAAGAAGTAGCTCGGTTAACGCAAGAAAAAGCAGTCTTGGAGAAAGCAGCCCAAGACTTTGATAACGCTCAAAACGCCGATGCCGGACCAGCGGTTGGTGAGGCGCCCATTAACTGTATCATTGAGATTCGCCAAGGGGCAGGTGGTGACGAAGCCAAAATTTGGGGCAATGATTTATTGCGGATGTACCTTCGTTTTATCGAAGTTCAAGGCTTGAAAGTAGAAGTGCTGGATGAAATGGTCATTAAAGTCCGGGGTAAAGTTTCGCTGGTGGAAGGGAGCGAGCCCCTGACGGCTTACGAAGTTTTTAAGTACGAATCGGGTGTCCACCGGGTACAACGCGTGCCAGAGACGGAATCTCAGGGCAGAATTCATACCTCGACGGCGTCGGTGGCGGTGCTGCCTGAAGTCAATGCGCGGGCCGTTGAAGTCCGCGACGAAGACTTGGAGTGGCAATTTATGCGCGCGGGCGGTGCCGGCGGTCAAAACGTCAATAAAGTCAACAGTGCGGTTCGGCTGACTCATGTGCCCTCGGGTATCGTGGTCACCGCCCGCAGTGAACGCACCCAGGGACGCAACCGGGATATTGCTATGGATCTGCTCCGCTCTCAACTCTGGGAACTAGAGGAAGAAAAAAGATTAGCTCAGATCGGAGATGCCCGGAGCGTGATTGGGCGCGCGCAGCGCGCCGAGAAGATCAGGACGTATAATTATCCTCAGAATCGGGTCACCGACCACCGAATTAACGAAAGTTGGCATAATCTGGAAAGTATTCTGCAGGGGAATTTAACGGATGTGATTACCACGGTTCGAGAGAAACTAAGCGCTGAAGTTGAGCCGGATGCCGAAGTGATTTCAGCCGAAGTATCAGAGTAATTAACCGCGCTCCTCTCGACAGCTCTGTCTACTGCCCTCGCATTTCAATGGTCACTCTCCCCTCATGCCCGCTTCGCCAATATTCAATCTCCACTCGAGTCCCAATCTTAGCTTCATTGATTAATGCTGCCAGCGATTTTTCAGAATCTTTCAAAGACACTCCGTTAAAACTGGTAAGAATGTCACCCCGCTCTAGTCCGGCTTGATCGGCCGAGGATCCCGCCACCACTTCCACCACATACGCACCTTGCGGCACCTCGTTAAAGAGAGCTGCCTGTTCGGTAATCATCTGGTAGCGAATGCCCATAAACGGCCGGTCAAACTCTCCGGTAGCCAAGAAATTATCAATCGAAGCCTTAATGACGTTTATGGGAATGGCAAAACCAATGTTTTCGGCGCCGGCAGTCACCGCCACGTTGACCCCAATCACTTGTCCTTGCTGATTCAGCAGTGGTCCTCCCGAGTTGCCCGGATTAATAGCGGCGTCCGTTTGAATCACGTTTTCCAGACCTTCAATGGTTTGACCACTGGCCGCGGTCAGGCCTCGGCCTAACCCTGAGACCACTCCCGTAGTCACCGTTTCTCTGAATTCGCCCAGCGCCGTCCCAATCGCCACTACCCCTTCGCCCACCCTAATCTCATCGGAATTACCCAGCGGCATGGCCGGCACATTTAAGCCTTCAACTTTTAAAATCGACATGTCGACTTCCGGGTCACGGTAAATGTCAGTCACTCGATACTCACGATCATTTTCATCGACCACTAAGTACTCGGCTTCGGGGTCGGAAACCACATGCTTATTAGTCACTACTAGGTTATTGTCGACCACAAATCCCGAACCAATGTCGCGTTGAATCTGCTCTACTTCGCCTGTAGGTGGAGTTTGCCCAAATAAGCCAAAAATACTGTCTTCAAAAGGGTCAATCACGGCTTGTTCCTTCCTGATGGACACGGTCACCACCGACGGCGAAGCCGCCTCCACAATGTCCGGCACGCTCAGCGTTACGCCCCGCTCAACCAGGTTTTCTAGCGGGGTAATAGCTCTTCTAAAAGAATTGGAAAGCGGCTGGCGATCGACCAAAAAATCAATGGGTTTGACCACAAAAACTCGATCGGCGATAGCGCCGGCAAAGAAGGAAACTAAAATTAAGGCAGAGACAGATAAACCGAGAAAAAATGTTTTCACTTGGGGAGTGATCTGCATACCCACTGAGTGTAACAAATTAGCAGATTCTGATCAAGGATGCTAATTAGGTAATCAGTCCTTTTTCGTACAAATCATCAAAAATGAGATGGTTCACCGGTGACGTTTCCAGCTTCCGACTGTGGTCAAAAAAGTCGATTTTATCGATCTCGTTGCTCGGCTCCATCACTCCCTCAAACTCTGCTCGGTAGCACGTCATTCTCACCATCGTCCCTTCTGGTTTACCATGGGCTTGGGCTTCAAAAGTACCGTAGTATTCGATCGTGTCAGGCAACAGATCAACAGTCAGTTCCTCCTTAATCTCGCGCACTAATGCCGCCTCATCACTCTCGCCTGCTTCGCGCTTACCGCCAGGAATGTACCAAGCGTCTTTGCCATGGCTTAAGGTCACCAGAACTTTATCATCCACCAGGTAAATGTAAGCAAGTTTATCAATAAATTGCTTGTCCATGAGATTATTGTAACAGAAAGCACATCTCTTTCACATTCACTATTCGGTTTATCTTTGGTAGTATGAATAAGGTACGAGTTATTAGGAGGATGTATGGTTAAAACATTGGTGATTTTCGAAAAAATAAAGAAAATAAACGATTTCGAACAAGAATATTGGTCGGCTCGGCAATTAGCGAAAGCCTTAGAGTACTCCGACTACCGAAATTTTGAAACCGTCATCAAAAAGGCTAAGAAATCATGCAAAAATAGCGGTCAATCAATCTCAGATCATTTTGGTGATGTCACCGATATGATCGAATTAGGTAAATCTGCATCACGCCCTATTAATGATGTTTTATTATCTCGTTATGCTTGCTACCTCATCATGCAAAATGCTGATCCTTCTAAAGAAATTGTTGCTTTAGGTCAAACCTATTTTGCTATCCAAACTCGCAAACAAGAGGTGCAAGATCAATTAATTGAAGATCAAAAAAGAACGTACCTGCGAGATGAAATTTCAGCTCATAATAAACATCTTGCTCAAACTGCCAGCAAAGCTGGGGTACAGAACTTCGCTACTTTCACTAATTACGGCTACATGGGTTTATACGGAGGCTTGGACGTGCAGAAAATTCATCAGCGAAAAAAAATTAAGAAAAGCCAAAAAATTTTGGATCATATGGGGAGTGAAGAATTAGCGGCTAATCTTTTCCGAGCTACTCAAACTGAAGCTAAGTTACGCCGAGAAGATATTAAAGGTCAGGTTAAAGCTAATCAAACTCATTTTGAAGTCGGGAAAAAAGTTCGACAAACGATTAAAGAATTAGGTGGGACGATGCCGGAAAAGTTGCCTGCCTCAGATAGTATTGGGAGTGCCAAAAGAAGAATAAAAAAGGTTCACCCGACTGTAAAGTTAATGCGGTCAAACCTCTCTATGCCCGTCGGAGACCCTGTTGCTTAAAAGCAACAGTCCAGAGGTAAACCAGGCTAAGTGTTGCTTTTATGCAACACCCTTTTCAACGAAGGTAATAAAATATTTGAACCCGTATGCGTTTTACGGGGAAAATTAACTCTCCAACGCCTTGAGCACCACTTCGTCTTCTTCAGTATCCGGGTTATCAGTCACTTCTACATCGACGGGAATACCTTCATGGTTAATGGAAGACCCACCTGGGAGCAGCCAACGAGCGATCGTCACATGCAGACCACCACCGTCTTCTAACTCCCGCCGATCCTGGACCGTCCCTTTGCCAAAGGTTTTTTCACCAATCAGCGGCGCTTGCAATTGATCGCGCAAGGCACCCGCCACAATTTCAGAAGCCGAGGCACTACCCCGATTGACCAAGACTTTGACTGGCACATCTGCCAGTCGTGCCGTTCCCTTAGCCCTAAAATCTTGGGTACTAAACTTGCCTTGTTGAGAAACCACAACGCCATTTTCAATAAAGTCACTGGCCACTTCAATCGCCATATCAAAGAAGCCGCCAGGGTTATTGCGCATGTCGAGCAGGACCACGTCTACCTCGCGATCAGCCAAAATTTGATTCACAATCTTCCCCCATTCTTCCTTAGTCCGTTCACCAAATCGACTTAACTCAATATGAGCCGCTTTCTGGCCATTATGCTCCACAAATGACAGTTCCACCGAAGGAATCACAATCTCGCCCCTGATCAACGTCACGTCAAACGGTTGGGCGTTGTCGCCCTTCCGGAACAAGGTTAACTGCACCGGCGTATCTTTTTGACCACGAATGTTATCAACAGCTTCTGATAACGACCAACCAGTCGTATCTTCGTCTAATCCTTTCGCTTCATCCTTAACATGGAGAATATAGTCTCCAGCCTGAATACCAGCTTGCTCGGCTGGCATACCTTTGAGCGGCGCCACCACTGCTAAGGTGTCATCAATATATCCTAGCTCAATGCCAACTCCAAAAAAGGCTCCTGCCAACTCTTCTTCCGCCCGTTGGTCTCTTTCTGGAGGTAAATAAACGGTGTAGGGATCACCCAGCGCTCCAGTCATGCCGCCAATGGCACCTTGGACCATCTTTTCTTGGTTAATATTCTCTGTTTCCAAATAATCGCGCTCTAAAATGCTCCACACTTCCCAGAACTGTTGAAAATCAACATCTTTATACTCACCGGGTTGTTGAGCGTTGACTATTTGGTAGTGGATAGGCGCGCCGTCTGTATTTCGCAAGAACGGAAACCAATTTCTTTCGAAACCTTTATGACCAATCACTACTCCCAAGATAAAAATGAGAGCAGTAATCAGGACCTGGCGCCAGGAAATGACTAAAGATTTAGGCATGAAGAGACATTATACGCAGTTATAAGGTTTGCGTAAACGGCAAGAGCGCAATTTGGCGAGCCCGCTTGATCTCTTGAGTTAAGCGGCGTTGCTGTTTCTGGGTTAAGCCCGTGCGCGCGCGACCGACGATGTAGCCCTGAGGAGTCACAAACTTCTCGAGAGTGGAAACGTCTTTATAACTCAAAACGGTGTCCGGGCTAATCCGTGGCACTCTGACGATAAAACGTGGTTTTCTAGGTTGTTGATGTGGTTTCGGCATATTGTTTAATTCTTAATTTTAAATTTCAAATTTTTAAACTATTTTTTAATTTCTAATTGCTCAATTACTAACTTAGAACGGAATGTCATCGCTGACATCTTCGACGACGACGTCATCGGTAGGGGCAGCAGCCGGAGCCGCCGCGG
>DASVCZ010000072.1:0-27742 GCA_036381335.1 Patescibacteria group bacterium
TCTGGAACGATTTCCTCAAAAAGAAGGCATAGTGGTCACGACCAAAAGTGATTTTTCTGCTAACTTTGGCTTTGGTTCTAGCAGTGCGGTGACGGTGGCATTTGCTAAAGCACTAACTACGTTGTATCAAGTCGAATTAACAGATAAAGAATTATTTAATCTTTGTTATGAATCGGTGATTGAAGTCCAAGGAGTTGGCTCCGGATTTGATTTGGCTGCTGCATTATGGGGGGAAACGCTGTTGTATGTTACTCCCGCTAAAGTAGTCGAAAAAGTAAAAATCGACACATTGTCTCTAGTTGTTGGGTACACAGGTATGAAAGCTGACACGCCGACGTTAATTAGGATGGTAGATGGTAAGTTAGCTGACAATAGAGCGTCGGTTGAGAACATTTTTAATCAGGTTGGCAAAATTACCGAGTCACTTAAAACGGCGTTAGAAAATGATAATCACTCTTTGGCTGGAGATTTGCTTAACCAACATCAAGAGAGTATGCGAGAACTCGGAGTAAGTAGTATTGAATTAGAGAACTTAATTACTGCCAGCTTGGAGGGTGGAGCGTATGGAGCTACGCTTTCGGGAGCTGGGGGTGGTGATTGTATGGTAGCGCTCGTTAATGAGAACACTCGCGAAGTAGTTGAGAACAAAATAATTCAAGCTGGGGGAGAAGTTATAAAAATTTCCTGTAATGCCCAAGGAGTAACTCTATGACCACAACTCAGTCTCAAGATGAAATGTTAGTTCGCTTAAATCCGGAGGGTGAAATTATTGGTTCAGTTAGTCGTAAGGAGGCACATAACGATGAAAGCATTATTCATGCTGCTGTGCTGGTGATGATTTTCACTCACCCTGAAATGGATGAAACAATTGAGGGCAAAGTAGGAATAGAACAATTGGCTGGTTGGTTTACTCAACGAAGTTGGGATAAAGATAAGTATCCGGGTGCATATTCTGTGACTGCTGCCGGTCACGTGGCATACAGAGAAGGGGCAAACCTACAAGAATTGTTAGATGAAACTGCTCATAGAGAAACAGCAGAAGAAGTAGGATTACATGGTCTTGATTTAGAATTAATAGGAACAGAGATTGTCCATGCTCCAGGAGAAGAGACTCAATTAATTGCTGTGTACAGGGCGATCACGGACGCTCTTCCTTATATCGCCGATAATGAAGTAGCAGAAATTCAATTAGAAAACGTAAATAAAATGAGAGAGCTGATAGATGATAGAGAATTTACTCCCTTTGCGTTAGTAGCTATGAGAATGCTGGGAGTCTTATCATGAAATCTACCGCGCGTGCTCATTCCAACATCGCTTTAGTTAAGTATTGGGGTAAGGGGGATGAGGAACTGCGTTTACCGGTTAATTCTTCGTTAGCTATTACGTTGGATAAAATATTTACCGAAACCACTGTTGAGTTTTCCAACTCATTAAAAAAAGACGAAGTCACTATGGATGGCGATACGTTTAACGAACAAGAAACAGAACGAGTCAGTCGGCATTTAGATTTAATTCGTCAGCGGGCTAACCTTACTGCGAGAGCTAAAGTTGTCACCAAAAATAATTTTCCTAAAGGTGTCGGGGCCGCTTCTTCGGCTTCTGGTTTTGCGGCGCTTTCAGTTGCCGCGGCCGCGGCAACTGGTTTAAAGTTATCAGAGAAAGAGCTTTCAGTGCTCGCTCGTCAAGGCTCAGGCTCTGCCAGCCGATCAATTCCCGGCGGTATCACAGTTTGGCACAAAGGTGATTCTAGTCACACATCTTTTGCCGAAAAAATTGAGTACCCTAGTGAATGGAATTTAAAAGTTCTACTGGTATTTGTAGGTGATTTACACCAAAAAAAAGTTGGCAGCACTGAAGGGATGGCAATTGCTCAGACAAGTCCTTACTATCAGATCGCCATTCAAGAAGCCGAAGAAAATATTGAGCGGATGAAAAAAACTTTTAAAAAAAAGGACTGGCTAAAATGTGGAGAAATCATTGAAGCGGAAACATTTAGATTACATATGCTGTGTATGACATCAATTCCTCATCTTCTTTATTGGCGCGGGACAACTGTCGATGTGTTTCAAAAATTAATAGCATTGAGAGAAGAAAACATCTATGGATTCTTTACTGTGGATGCCGGACCCCATGTCCATGTGGTGTGCCAGGAAAAAGATGTTAAAAAAATCACTTCTGAGCTACAGGCAATTGAAGGAATCACTGATATTGTGGAATGTGGGATTGGCGGGCCAGCAAAATTAATTGACAGTCACCTATTTTAAAATGAAAAATAACACTACCGATAACTCAGTTCCCACCCACCTAGCCATCATCTGCGATGGCAACCGTCGCTGGGCGCGGGATCACAAGCTCCAAGTTTTTAAGGGCCATGAGAAGGCGGTCAATGATGTCTTTGAGCCACTGATTGAGGCGGCGGCGGAGTGGGGCATTAAGTATCTCACATTCTGGATTTTTAGCACCGAGAATTGGGATCGCGACCAGTTTGAGATTGAGATGTTGATGAATTTGTTCCGGTCATTTTTCTCGCGCCAAATTGAGGAACTTCACCAAAAAGGCGTGCGGGTGAATATGATTGGGCGGTTATCAGACTTTGCTCCTGACATTCAAGCCAAAATTAAAGAGGGCATGGAGAAGACAAAAGATAACAAAAAAATCACAGTGACCTTGGCGATGAGTTATGGGGGAAGAGACGAAATTTTAAGAGCGGTCAATGAATTAGTAGCAGACAGAGTTAAAAGTTCTCGCACAGATAAAGTGACCAAAGAAGAACTTGAGCAGTACCTCGACACTTACGACATGCCTGATCCTGATTTTGTCGTTAGGACCAGTGGCGAGCAGCGGACGTCAGGTTTCCTTTTATGGCAAGCTGATTATGCTGAGTGGTACTTTCCCGAATGGCATTTCCCTGAGTTTACCCCAGAAAAATTAGATGAAGTGATTGAGGAATATCAACACAGACAACGAAGATTTGGACGTTAGAAGACGCTAATTCCAAAGATTGCTTCCAGCAATCTCACCAACCAGAAGCTAATAAAGAGGAGCAAGAATCCTACTACGGCGGCGGTAATCCTTTGCTTACCTGCATCCATTGATTTCTTACTGGCAGCTCCTGAGAGCATCTCAAACCCGCCCCAAAATATCATGACGAATAGAATTAAGCCGGCGGCAGGGAAGGCGAAGACCAAAAAGCGAGACATGACGCCACCAAAAGTGGTTAAGTCTTCCTGGACTGTTACTTCTTCAGATTTTAAAGCCTCGATTTTAAGAGGGTTGATCTGATCCCAGTTGAGGATGCTATCGCTATTAGTGTCTGATTGAGATTGAGGTGGAGTTGTGGGATTAGCGGCTTGTTGTTCAGCGGCACAAGAGCTGGTGTCAGAACAACAGATGTTACTTGTCCCTATAGGACAAGTGATGGGGAAACTAGTAGCCTCAGTCGCACATCGAGTTCCTCTCGCACATTGGGCAAAAGTAGGTGTGGTGAAAGTAGTGAAGAGTATAGAAAAAATAAGAGCTAGTAAGACTTTTTTCACCTTAACCTCCAAATCCTGGAATTTTCAGGATCTCCATACCGATAAGTTGTAAGACACTAACTGAGAAAATAATAAAGAGTAAGCCCACTACCGCTGAGGTCATCAGCTCTTTGGCTTCACTGGTTTTTTTCGGGTCTCCTTGACTGGTAGTAAACATAAAACCGGCCGAGAGAATCATTAAAAGCGCCACTCCGCCTGCCATTCCCACAGCGATGGTGACAATTGTTCCTAGCAATAAATCTTCTTCCACTTGAATACATCCCACAGCAGTCCAGATACCACTATTATCGCGCGAACACGTTAAGCAACTTTCTTTAGCAGGACCTTCTGCTAGTTGGTTGCAAATTTCATACGGAACTCCTGGGTTAGTGCAGTCCTGATCGCATTCATTTTGTGTGCCTCCATTCCAACTTATTGCTGTCGTCCCTTCACCTGCTTCACAAATGTCATTTCCGCATATGGGTTGAAGATTATCGGCACACTCACTAGCGTAGAAGGGATTTTCACTGCCATCTTCATTAAATTGGTTAGATTCGCATCCAGGATAACAAGTGACGTTACAGATTTGACACTGGGTGCAAAAACTTTCCCCCGAAGCAACATTAACACCGCCTTCTTCCGTGGGACCTTGGCAAGTAAATTCAGATGGATTGAATTGACTACGATCAGGATTTGGTAGAAGCTGACCGACACACAATTGTTTGCCTGTCCCTCCTCCGCAAGTGACAGGATACTCACAATTACCTTCCTGACGATGTTCTTGAAAGTAATTATCTCTGCTAAGACCGAACTCAATCCAGCATTCTTTATCATCAGGAGAATATAACCCCCCTCTATGATCTTGCTGGACTCGTAGTCTAATTCCTCTCGTTGGCTGTAAGTCCTCATCAAGACCATCAGAGAAAGCTTCCGCGGTAAAAGTTGGTGCTACTACGAGTGAGGCTGTATTTCCGTTACATGAATTCATATATATGGGTCCACCAAAATCAGCACTTCCAGTTCTACTTTTTTCAAATTGGACAAAGTATTTGCCATCACCTTCTCCACCACAATCTTCAGGAGAAATATTGTTGAGTCTAATAGTAAAGGTTATGGGTAAATAGAATGGAAGAGTTATATCTGAGTGCACTGGATCAGTTTCAAAATTCTGTTCAATGGTGTGGGTTCCTCCGCCAGTCCAAGAATACTCAATTGTGCAACTTTGGGCAAAAGCTTTTGAAGGAATGACAAGAAAAAGGAAGAAGGCTAATACGAAAGACAGGACTTTTTTCACTCCCTTATTGTACCTCAAGTTTAGATAAAAGATAAATGGTTGGTTTTAGGGGCTTCTTCAATCTGGTATGATGAGTAGAGATATGCCAACGAAAAGAATTGCTCGAGGTGTGGTGGCGCTACTGCTGGTAATAGGTGTAGTGGCAACGGCTTTCTCATCTCTCTGGACGATCAGTTTTGCCCTCGATCCGGTGGAGGAGTTGCAGCAGGAGATTAATGAGCTGGAACATTTAAAAAAGTTGTCGGAAGACGCCACTAAGCCCTTGGAGGGCCAGTTGGGCAGCCTGGAGGCCAGAATTAAAAATGCCCAAAATGGAATTGCTCAGGCCAAGCAAGATGCGGACAAGCTGGCTGATGATATCGTCAAGCGTGAGGAAGAATTGGCCGTCCAGTACACCCTTTTGTCCAAACGCATTGCCGAGCGCTATAAGCGGTCGCGGACTTTTTCACCCCTGACTCTCTTCTTGGCCACTGCCAACGCCAGCCGCTTGACCAAAGACCTCGCATACCGGAGTTCGGTGGAGGCGCAAGACAATCGGTTGATCACGGAGCTCAGCGGCCAGATTGAAGGTCTAGAGAAGGATAGAAAGGCGCTCGAAGAGCGCCAAGTCCAGTTAGCGGCGTTGCAAACGCAGCTGGACGGTCAGGCAGAATTTTTCCGGACAGAAATTGCCAAGGCTAAAGATTACCAGCAATCTTTGGGGAGCCAAATCGCCGCTTTGTCAGCCAAGCAGCAAGAAATTGTGAACTCACGGTCAGGCACCTTTACCGCCTCTATTGGAGACAGCGAGCTGGCGGATGACTACAACGCGTCGATCAAAGGTTTTCGTGAGTCAGCGCCGCCCGGGAGCTTCGCCGTTTTTTCCTTTGGAGCCCACACCCATCGCAAAGGCATGAGCCAGTATGGTGCCCGCGGCCGGGCGCAAGCGGGCCAGGATTTCAAACAAATTCTCAAGGCCTACTACGGTAAAGAGCCTGTCAGCAAAGACACCGGCGGCAGTATCAAAGTAGCGGGATACGGTGAGATGGATTTTGAGACCACGTATCTTTACGGCATCGCCGAAATGCCTTCCAGCTGGAGTGCCGAAGCCCTCAAGGCTCAAGCAGTAGCGGCCCGAACCTATGCCTATCGCTACAAGATCGAAGGCAAGGAAATTTGCACCACCGAAGCCTGTCAAGTGTTTAACAAATCAAAATCTGATAATGCCCCCGAATCGTGGAAAAATGCCGTTAATGCCACCAAAGGCCAAGTGCTGGAAGACGTGGTCACTTTCTATGCTTCCACTCACGGCGGGTATGCTTCCCCGATTGGTTGGGACACCACCGACGGCAGTGGCGGTAGCAACTTTGTCGATAAATCGTATGACAAGATTGGTGGCTCGCCCTGGGTCTACAAAGCCTGGTACACCAAAGGCTACAGCTCATCTTCCGATAAATGCGGCCGGGCCAACCCCTGGCTGACGGGTGAGGAGCTGGCCGATATCATCAACGCCGCTCGCTACCGGGACGACCGCGTGACCCCGGTCACCACTTCTTGTTGGGGTGGCAACCCCTACTCGCACGAAGAACTGCGAGCCAAGTCCGACGGTCCATCGCGCGTCACCAGCGTTCGCGTGGCTCAAGGCAATGGCTCCACCAGTCAAGTTATTTTCCAGACAGACAAAGGAGAGATCACCCTCTCGGGCTCCGATTTTAAAACAGCTTTTAACCTCCGGGCGCCTGGATACCTGTCGATTCCTCAAAGCAGTTTTGCCTTCTTTAACATTGAACAGAAGTAACTTGAAGTTGATAAAATAATGGCGCAACTGAGTAATTAAGCGCATAAAAAACCCCTAGTTATGACTGATACAATACGACTACTATGATTCAGTCGTTGGCGCTGCAGCACTTCCGCATTTACTCTTCCAAAACGTTCACCTTTTCTCAACCCACTACTGTTATTGTCGGTCCTAACGCCATCGGCAAAACCTCTATTTTAGAAGCTATTTCCTTGTTATCCACCGGTCACAGTTTTCGGGCTGACAGAGTCGAAGAGATGATCGCGTTTGAACAGGAACTGGGCAGAATTAAGAGTAAAGTCCGGAGCGTGAAGTCGATAGCCGGTGACGATCCACCAGATCAAGAAGAAGTGACACTAGAAGTTTTACTCACTCGCGGAGAAGTCCAAGGCAAGCGGACGCTCAAAACCCTCTACTCAGTCAACGACGTTCGCCGCCGCAAGAAAGATTTCTTGGGGCACTTCTATACCGTCCTCTTTCGGCCAGAGGATATGCGGCTGGTCGAAGGCTCGCCCAGCCGCCGCCGCCGCTTTCTGGACGTGCCCTTGTCGATCTTGGATCATGAGTATGCCCACTCACTCACCGCTTACGAACAAACGCTCAAACGCCGGAATAAACTTTTGGAACTGGTCCGTGAGCAGCTATCACCAGAGACGGCTCTAACCTATTGGAACATGAGTTTAATTAAACATGGGCAAAAGCTGCAACAGTCGCGGCAAGCTTTTTTGCATTCCTTTAATTCGGTGGAATTCCCCTTATCTTTCTCGGTGGAGTATCAACCTTCCTTGATTAGTGAAGACAGAATCAAGCAGTATCAAAAAAAAGAAGTTGTGATTGGGCATACATTGATCGGCCCTCACAAAGACGACTTTATAGTCAAGTTAAAAGTAGGAAAGCATACCGCCGAAAGCACCGACGTTGCTATCTACGGTTCGCGCGGCCAGCAACGAATGGCCGTCTTGTGGTTGAAAATCGGGGAGTTGGCCTACGTGGAAAGTACTACCGGCACCAAAGTTACCTTGTTACTTGATGATATTTTATCTGAGTTGGATCAGGAAAGTCGGCAGCGGGTGATGACTCTCCTAGGCGAACGACAAACGATCATTACCACCACCGAACCTAGAGTGGTAGAGGAGATCGAAAGCGTTAGCAGCCAGTTAGATATAATTGCGTTAGAATAAGATACAACGCTTCCTTATGACTATCGACACTTATTTATCACACCTCAACCTGCCCGATGCTCACTCGCACAAAGGTCAAAATGGCAAATTGCTGATCGTTGGCGGCAGTGAGCTTTTTCATGCCGCCAGCAAGTGGAGTTTAGATGTGGCTAGTAAGTTTGTGGACATGGTGTTTTATTCCTCAGTGCCTGCCAATAACGAATTAGTCCAGCAAGCTAAAGGTGAATTTTGGAATGGAATTGTGATTCCGCGACAGGAGATAGAGAATTATATGGCCGAAGCCGATGGTGTGTTAATCGGCCCCGGGATGACGAGGTCTTCAGAAACAGAAGAGATTACCAATCAGTTACTAAAAAAATACGCTCATAAAAAATGGGTGATTGATGCGGGCGCGCTGCAGATGATAAATCCCGAGCTTTTGAATCAGAACTGTATTGTGACGCCGCACCAAGGTGAGTTTGAAAGGTTGTTAGAAAAAGAGGATAGGCTAAGTGAAGGGAGCAACGCTGACCAAGGTGTGACTTTCAGTCAAGCTCATTTCAATGTCTGTTTGTTAATAAAAGGCGAAACGGATGTGGTCATTCAAGGCAGTACTATTGAACTGATTTCAGGTGGCAACGCCGGTATGACCAAAGGTGGGACGGGTGATGTCTTAGCTGGCTTAGTGGCGGCTTTGTACTGCACTAATGATGCCTTAACTTCAGCGGTTGTCGGCAGTTACATCAACAAAAAAGCCGGTGAAGAGCTATGGAAATCCGTTGGCCCCAACTTTAATGCCAGTGATTTAGTGGCAACGATTCCTAAAGTCTTGTGGACGGAACTAAATAAAACTTACAGATAAGTACTGCTAATGAGGCAATCGTAAATCCAACTCCGCTGGCGTCACTTTTTGAAGCGAAGTTAAACCAATCTGTTGTAACTCGCGAATGGAAGACACGTTTTGAAATACCATTCCCAGCACCGCATCGCCCATCAGCAGGTATAACTTTTGGAGAATGGTGGGGGTGTTGTCTCGTCCGTACTCTATCCAAGTAATGGTGGCTTCGCCTTCCACGTAGGGAATAATACCAAACGGCCCACTTCTGCCACCCATAAACTTCATGCCGGCTGAAGCTTCGCCCCGGTAGGGCTTGAACAGTCGCTGCTTATGAGGGTCTTTGAAATAAAGTAAACCGCCAGGAGATTCAATAGTTGCGCCACCCACCGAGCGGGTGACCCCGATGCCAGACGCGCCTAGCGCCAACGTTTGCGGAATGTAGTCACTGGCGCCGCCTTCAATGATAAGCGGCAACTTGGTTTTACCCCGCAACTCCCAGACTAAACTTGGCCAGTCAATGGCCACGCCGCTGCGTTTGCCAGTAATACACCGGCCACCGCCACCAATGCCGATGTACAAGCCAGTGGCGCCGGCCCGCTCCAGCGCTCGTGCCTGGGCCAAATCTACGATTTGGCCCACAAAAATCTCCACCGGTTCCCATTTGGCTTTCTTTTGATACTCTCTGATTTTTTTCAACGTCACCAGCGCTCCTGTCCCTGGCTCAGGCGAGTAAATGCGAAAAGTCCGGACGCCGACTTCATAGAGCAACTGCACCCGTTTCAACGCCTTTTCTGGTTGGGCCTCCAGCACTCCCACCACATTATGGCGCCAGTTATCAAGCAGAAACTTGACATCGGCTGCGGTCCGGCCCTCTAAAACAGGACTCTTTTCCAACCACTCAAACACTTTTACCGCGAAGTCCACTTGACGGTATGGGTCGGTGAAAAAACCATCGCGGGGAATACCGGCCAAACAATGAGCCTGGGCCATGCTCGCCACTGCTGGCACCGACCCCCAGATGTCCGGATTAGCTGAGCCAAAAAAGATACTCCGGGCTTGACGGCCAATTTTGACAAAAGGACCATTTTTAAAACGCTCGGTACGTTTGGTTCTGACTTTGTCACTGCCTTGGACTGTCAACGCCAACTCAGAAATAGCAATTGCGTGTCGATTTTTTCTGGCTGCCTCAAAAACAGGATGAGCTTTTCTGGGTCTAGCGGGTGGCACAAATGTACTCTTGGAAATTCGCCGGAGCGCCTCGACTCTATCAGGGTGATTAAACAATTCTAAGTAGTACACCCAGGCATGCAACGTTTGCTCCAATAAACCATCTGCCACTCGTTCTACTTCACAATTCTGGTAGCCATGGGCATCGTAACAGGTGCTGATTAAACCTTGGGAAGGGTATGATTCATTATACTGGGTAATAACTTGGCGTTTTTTTTCACTATCTAGATACGAAGCTTGGCTTTCTCGTTCATATTCTTTTAACAACCACGACCAGGAACTTTTTTTCCGAAGATAGGAAATTTTGTTGGACACATACTCTTCGGCTAGAATTTGGTCTTTAAGGAAGTCTTCAAAAGCGGGCAATCGAGGTGGAGCAAAGGAGGAATTACTCACTCAGGCAGTGTAACATAAAAAATCTCTCTGTCGCTGCACCAGAAATATGTAAAAGCTTAGTAGTTTTATAGAATTCCAGACATGTTCGACTCTACGTTCAGTTTCTCAAAGGAACTTATAGTCTTCTTTGTTCTCACTCTCAAAATCACCTATCTAACCTTTTATGATACTTAACGCTGGTGGTGACGGTGCTTTTGACGGTCTGTTATTCTCATTTATTTTTTAATTTTTCATCTTCCGAGTGGGATCACTTGATTTGCTCGGGCAGTGAACAAACCAAGATAACCCCACTCAGCTTCTATTTCCCTTAAGGGAGATGACACTTTCCTCAAAGTTCACCTTAAGTTTAACTTAGGTTCATCTAAAGTTCAACTTTAATTGGAGAGAAGGCCGCTGTTTTGCTCATTCACTCACCTTCATCCCCTCATTTTTGGATGGTACGGACCATGCGGAAATGGACAATCGAGAGTATTAAAAATAAGCCAAAATGTTGCTTTTAAGCAACACCCTGCCGGAAGAAGTATGCGAAAACACACTCAAAATGCCTTCATGTCTTACGAGGAAAAATCTCCGCCACGATCGCCATGTGATCACTGACCCGGTCAACCAACCTCACCTGAGAAGCCTGGTACTGCTGGCTCAAGAACAGTCCATCAACCATCAACATAATCTGCTTGCCACTTTTATGGAGCGTGCTATCGATCGAAGTCTGGTAGTGAGGCGGAATCGCATCCTGATACATCTTGACCAAGGAATTGTAGACATTCTCTGGCTCACCATTGCGCGGCGAGTTAAAATCACCACACAGAATTAATTCATCAAACGTTACTAAAATATTTCGCAATGCATCAAAATCTCTCCTTTGTTCGTCAGTGTATGCGCCCTCCATCGACCAAGTAAAATGGGTCGTCCCAATGGTAAAAGGCCCTTCCTCACTTTGTATTGTTTGAACCACCAGCATTCGATTCATAGCGTTAGGGTTTTGATTTTCAAAAAAGAAGGGTAATCGCTCAGCCGTTCCCACATAATACTCAGTTTTTTGTGTGCTTACTGGTAATGAAGTAAATTGAGCTACTCCCAATACCCCTCGTGCCGGCAAATGTGGATTCTCGATGTGGATGGTAACCCCAGGCTGAAAATACCCTTTCATCTCCAGCGTCTCTTCTAAAAGTGGCACATCCTCTTCAAACACCTCTTGAAAACACACCATATCCGGCTGCTCTTTCTTTATAAAAGGAAAAATCTTATCGTAATGTTTGTCGCCTTCGATGTTAAGTGAAATGAGTTTCATATTTTTTGATTTTAGACCCTGTACCCTAAACTTTTACTAAACTCATCGATATTCTCCATGGCTGTGGCAATACCTTTGATGACTGTTTTTTCTGGCTCCTCTACCAAGCTGACCGGAATCCCCAACTTGTTAATCAAGTACTCATCCAACCCCTTTGCCTGGGCCAACCCACCACTTAGCAGCAATCCCTTATCAATACTATCACCCGTCAGTTCCGGCGGCACTTGTGACAACAACTGAGTAATTAAACTATGATAGGTAGCCATCAGGCGCGCTAGGTGGGGCGCAAAAGTGCTAGTACTGACCTGGACTTCCACCGGTGATAAATCCTTTAAGCTTTGGCCAGTAATAAAGTCCGTCAACTCTTCTTCCGCCAGCGATACCACACTCGACTTTAGCTGCTGGGCTGTCTGGTGGCTAATCAATAAATGCTGGGTGTCTTGAATAGCATAGGCAATCAACTCATCCCAATACTGACCCGCCAAATAAGTTTTTTCAACTTTGACCAAACTGCCCAAAGAAATGACGGCTCCCTCCACTATGCCCTGCCCCATCTGGACGATGAAGGTGCCAGAGGCATCGGCGATGGGCACTCCTGCCCCAATCGCCCCGGCCAGCGGCTGACTAATAGTAAACACTTCCTGGGCGCCCACTTCATACAAAAGACGAGTGGTTAACTCTCGCATAGGCAACGTAGCCGTGGCCGGCACCGCAATCATCATGGCCGGCCGAAAAAAAGTGAAGGACGTAAAAACTCGTTGTAGCAAGACTTGCAAAAAAGCTTTGACGTAGGCGGGCTCGGCAATTTCTCCTTGAGCCACCGGTTCAATAATCTTGATCTCCTGGCTGACTCGCCCTCGCATAGCCGCTGCCTCGTCTCCTACTGCAATTACTTTGCGTGACTGAGTATCCACTGCCAGACAAGTCGCCTCATCAATCATGAAACCTTGCTTGCTGTGCCACATGCGAGTCCGGGCCGTCCCCAAGTCGATCCCAATTAAGTGCTGAAATTTTCCAAGTAAAGTGTGTGCCATAACTGTTGTCTGAGCTTATTCTAGCGTATAATATACCTATGAGACTGCCAATCAACACCCGGGTTTTTTACACGCTGATTTCTGCACTGGTGATTTTGGGCGGCGCCTTCCTGGCTATTGAGTTCGCCAAAGGCAATTACCGCCTGACCCGTAACGGGTACATGGCTGAATCTGGTCTCTTGGCCGCTAACTCTTTCCCCACCGGAGCTGAGATTTACGTCGACGGAAACTTACTCAGCGCTACCGATGACACCATCTATTTAAAACCAGGAGAATACCAAGTTGAAATTGTTAAGGACGGATACTGGCCCTGGAAAAAGACTCTCTTGATTCAAAAAGAACTGGTGACCCAAACTAACGCTCAACTTTTCCCAATTGCCCCTAGTTTATCACCGTTAAGTTTTGCTGGTGTGACCAACGTCACCACCTCTCCTGATGGCCAAAAACTCTTGTACTATGTGGCCTCGGCTTCGGCCACCACTAAAAACGGTTTGTACGTCCACGAATTAACCGATAACTTCTTATCTCTGCAGCGCGGCGCCCGCCAAGTCACCAACGACCCCACAGCCACTGATTTGAGTCAAGCTCAATTCATCTGGGCCCCCGACAGCAGCCAAGTGATGGTCTTAACCCCAGAAAAAGACTTTGTGCTGGAACTAAATGAAAATCAAGACATTACGGCGTTGCCTGATATCTCTTTTGAAAGGACTCAGCTTCTAAGCGAGTGGCAAGAAGAAATGTATATTCGCGAACGCCAATTCATGAGCAAATTCCCCGATGAAATTATCGACATGGCTACTACGTCAGCCAAAAATGTCTACATCTCTCCAGATAAAAAACGCTTGCTCTACACCGCTACCCAGCAGCTGACCCTGCCCGACAACTTGGTGCCACCCGTGCCGTCACCAAATAACCAACCCCAAGAACGAGCATTGGTGCCTGGAGGAATATATGTCTATGACCGAGAAGAGGATCGCAACTTTAGGATTGGGACTGAACCGCTGACGAACCCTTATAACAAGCAATTGTTAGCCACTGATCTCTATCAAAATCGAGCTTTAGAACTAGAAGCTTCGCCCAGTGCCTTCCGGACTCTCCAAGCCACTACTTCCGCCCAAACGGCCCTCAACTTTAGCTTGTACCATACACCGTTGCCTTTAAACACGTACCAATGGTTCCCCGATTCCAAGCATGTGGTCTATATGACGGGCAACGCGGTCCAGATTAAAGGGTACGATAACACTAACGACACCACGGTCTACTCGGGGCCTTTTAGCAACAACTTCGTCTATCCTTGGCCTGACGGCAGCAAACTGCTTATTCTGACCTCGTTTAATCCCGAGACGCCGGCGAATTTGTACGCGATTGAGTTGAAGTAAGTCTTTCATTCATCTCGAAAATATAACTCGGACTTAATCGATTCCAAAGTAAATTATAGAGCTCCATCGCTTCGTGTGTAATGGGTTCGCCTAGTTTTTCTTCTTTCGCAATGTGTTCTAAAAATAGTACCAACTTAGAATAGCGTTCATAGATAGCCTCATCTTCGGGAAGGTCGGAAAGTGCCAAATGAGCAATCCTTGCTTCCTCTCCTAAGATTCGATCAATGACTCCAAAGTTTCTTTTTTTCTGTTGAGCTAGAAGGAGTGCTCTCACAACTGTCAAATATTCCAGATAATAAATCTCTTCCCCATTTATTTTCTTTTTCCGATAAGCTAAACCAACCTCGATCACTGACTCAGTTGATCCAGGCCACAAACGTTCCTTGATATATGAGGCTTGCAACTCCATGATAAAGTTTTGAAAATCATGGGCTGTTTCGACATCAACTTCTAGTTTTTCAATTTTTTCTCTCATTATGAGCGGATTATAATACAGAACCGAAGGTAACCGAGAGATGTTAAAATAGGAGTTCGGCAGAGATGTGATCTTTGACATCGGAGTGTAGCGCAGGTGGTAGCGCGCACCGTTCGGGACGGTGAGGCCGGCGGTTCGAGTCCGCCCACTCCGACATTTAGACTTGATTGCTTCTGTGTTAAAATAAATGTTTATCCCCCTCAGGGTTTTATTATTTATAGTCAAGGGCATATGTGGGTCATCCGCCGCTTCTACCACTTTATTTTCCAAACCCCTTTTTACTTTATAGTGGGCAATTTTTTGATGATTTTGGGGATGGCACTTACCAACATCTCGCCCTTTTTCGTCAAATGGTTAACCGAAGCCGTTCAAGCCAACCAGTTAGACCACGCCACCAACCTCATCCTCATTTTTGGAGGCCTCTTATTGGTCAGTAACATCTTAGAAAACCTGGCCTTTTATCTGACCGACATCAATATGGTGGCAACTTCAACCAAGATAGCCCAGACGGTGCTGACCCATATTCATAACTTAGACTTTTCTTACCACACTAATAAGAGTTCCGGTAAGCTGATTAGTTTAATGAAACGTGGTGACGATGCATTTTTTAGTTACTATGACGTTCTCAATCGCTCGTTCTTGAGTATTTTCATCAGTTTTGTGATCATGTTTGGAGCATTTTCTCAGCTCAAGCCCCAGTATCTACTGTTTGTTGGCATCTTGATGCTAGTAAGCATCTGTATCTCATTTGTCTTAGTCAGGTTGAATATTAAACGACGAATTATTTTCAACACAGCTGACGATGAGGTGTCATCCGTCCGGGTAGATAATTTAGTCAACTTTGACACTGTCAAATACTTTGCTAATGAACATTACGAACAGTCTCGCTTTGCCAGCTTACTCAAAACCTGGGATCGCACTTTGCAGAATTACTTTTTTACCTTCCGTTACTTTGATGTTATCTTGGGGAATGTTATCAATCTGGCGCTGGTGGGCATCATGATGATTGCCTTGGTCGATTTGCGTCGCGGAGTGATTGCTCTACCAGATTTTCTCTTGGTCACTACTTTCTCTCTCACCTTATTTCCCAAAATGATGAACTTTTTATTTAACTTGCGTGAATTAGCTAAGAAATATTCTGACCTCCGCGCTTACCTAGGCTTATTAGATGAAGCAGTAACTGTCCCCGATCCTGATACTCCTCAATCGCTCCCCTCCCTTCGCAGCGAAATTGTTTTTAATCAAGTTTCTTTTAGCTATGAGGGTGACGACCAACCAATCTTAAAAGATTTTAATTTGACAATTAAACCTGGAGAATCAATTGCGTTGGTGGGCTATTCAGGAGCAGGTAAAACTACGATTGCCAAACTCCTAATGCGCATGTACGACCCCCAAAGTGGAAAGATTACTCTTAATGGCATCGATATTAAAGACCTGACCAAGGAGACATTACGCAACAAAATTGGAATCGTCCCGCAAGATCCGCTTCTTTTCAATAATACGGTGTACTTTAATATTGCCTATGCCAAAGATAAGGCTAGTAAAGAAGAAGTTATGGCGGCTGCTAACGCGGCTCGCGTAAATGAATTTATTAAAAAGTTACCCAAAGGTTTTGACACTGTCGTGGGTGAGCGTGGCATTAAATTATCAGGCGGTCAACGTCAACGCTTAGCTATTGCTCGTGTCCTCCTCAAACAGCCTGAAATTCTGGTCTTTGACGAGGCTACCAGCGCCTTGGATTCAGCATCAGAAGAAATTATTCAGTCTGCCTTTTGGAGTTTAGTCAAAGATGCGAAACACCCCCGTACAGCGATCATCATCGCCCATCGTCTGTCCACGATTATGAAAGCCGACCGGATTGTGGTCATGGACAAAGGTAAGATTATGGAAATTGGCTCGCATCAAGAATTGCTTAAAAACAAGGATAGTATTTACTATCAACTTTGGTCACTCCAACACGATGGCTTCATTGGTGACGGAGAGTAAAAACCAGGTACAATACCATTGTTCACCGTAAACCCTGGTTCCCATAGTTCAACGGATAGAACAAGGGTTTCCTAAACCCTAAATCCAGGTTCGATTCCTGGTGGGGACACATCGCGCCCATAGTTTAATGGATAAAACGAAGGTTTCCGGAACCTTTAATGTGAGTTCGATTCTCGCTGGGCGCACCAAAACGGGAGTTGGAGTCTATCCCGATATGATCGGGAGAACTTCTGATAGGGTTTCTCCCCCTAAAGCGGGATCATTCAAAAAATGAGATTCCTCTTGAGGGCACCATTCACTACGAAGGTTGGACCCTGTGCCGTTACTTACTCTTCAACTCGTACTCGGCATAGACCATCTGGTCCATGAAAGTAGCATAATCAAAAAGCTCATCATCGTTAAAAACGATCTCGATCTCGCGCTGGGCGTCACCGTCGTTAGCAGAGGCATGAATCAAGTTAAATTGTTGGCTCATACTAAAGTCACCGCGAATAGAACCACCCTCAGCTTCACGGCCTAAGGTCGTTCCCACTAGTTTGCGAACAACCGGCACAGCATCAATTCCCTCCCAGACCATGGCAATGATCGGCAAGCTGCCCATAAAGCTTTTTAAGTCACCAAAGAATGATTTATCCTTGTGCTCGGCATACCAGCGAGAGAGTTGATCATCACTCATCTGGACCATCTTTAACCCAATCAACTTCAGGCCCTTGCGCTCAAAGCGGGTGATAATCTCACCAATCAGACCTCGTTGCATGCCATCGGGCTTAACTAATACTGCAGTGCGAGAAAAAGACATAGACTCCTTATTCAATTTCTATTTACTAATTTTTAATTTCTAATTTTAACCTGATATTATTTTTTCAAATTTTGATCTTGACTTGTAAGGACCAATCAGCGCCAAACGGACTTGATCAGCTTTGACCAATCGTTGAGCTAAGTCATGAACTTGATCTAACGTAACCTTATTATACTCCTCAAGTACTTGAGTGGGGGTTTTAATTTCACCTGTTAGTAACTGCTTCATGCCAAAGTACTGAGCCACGCTCTGCGAATCTTCCAGACTAAGAACTAATTTGCCGGCGGTAAAATCTTTGGCTTTTTTTAATTCTTCCTTGGTAATCGGCTTGCGGCCGTCAGCCACACTTTGGAATTCATCTATCGCCACCTGAATCGCTTCCTCTACTCGCTTGGGGTCCACCCCCGAGGAAGCGCCAAACATGCCCGTCTCATGGTACTGGTCCATATCGGCATGGACGTAGTAACTGAGGCCGCGCTTCTCGCGAATCTCGGTAAATAAGCGGGAGCTCATATTGCCACCCATAATGGTAGTCAACAGAGCCAGAATGTACCGGTTTTCATCAGTCCGCTTCAAACCTGGCCACCCTAAAATGAAGTGGGCCTGTTCGGTTTTTTTGAACTCAAGGTGGAGTTTTTCGTCAGAAATCGATTTTTTAGACAAGAACGCATCTAAGGCTATTTTGTCTGGATTGCGTTCGCCAGCTTCCTTGGAAAAGGCTCTTTCAATTAACTCTAAGGTAGCTGGGTCATTGACCACCGGCGCCTCGCCAGCCACCACCACGATCATATTTGACAAGCCATACCACTGGCGCAAAAAGGAATGAAAGTCCTTTTGGCCCATAGCTTGAATTGTTTCCTTGGTGCCAATAATATTGTGGCGTAAACCTTGCTGAGCGTAGACCATCTCTTCGTACAACTCGCCAATGTGTCGGGCGGGTGTGTCTTTATACATGTTCATTTCTTCAATGATGACGCTCTTTTCGCGCTCAATATCTGCGGGGCGGAGCTGGGGTTGCAGGAGCATGTCCGAAACCACGTCCACCGCCAAAGGCAAGTGCATCGAAGCCGCTTGCACATAGTACCCAGTGTACTCTTTGCTGGTAAAGGCATTGAAGTCGGCACCGATGCTATCGATGGTGGCTGATAGCGTCTGTGCGTCCGGGTACTTAGCAGTCCCCTTAAAGACCATGTGCTCAAAAAAATGGGCAATGCCTTCGACTTTGGGTTGCTCGTAGCGAGAACCAGTATTGCAAAGGGCGAGAAAGGTGACCGACTGCACCGAGGCCATCGGAATCCGAATCAGGGTCAGGCCGTTGGTGAGGGTGGTTAAAGTATAGGTAAGCATATCGCGCCATTATACCCCAGATGCCGGCTTGGCTTCCAAGAGAGTTCTCAGCCGCTCCATCATTTCTCGGGCGGTATTAATTTTGGTCATATCCACTTGCCCGCTGCGATAGAGGGGGTATAAAACTGATTCGAGAAAGGTGAGAAAATACTTAATGGCTTCATTCCAGTTTTCTTGCCAAATCATTTCCTCGTTGGCAGTGGTAAGTTGCAACTGGCGATACTGATGATCAAGCACTTCGAAAGCGGTCACAATTTTCCAAATTTCGTTTTGTAGTTGTTGGGTTGATCCCGTCGCCTCTGTCCCTTTGAGAATCAGAAAGACACTTCCTTGTTGGATGTTGCCCACCTTATCAATGGTAATACTGAAATGAAGATCACCGATTTGTTGAAAAATGCCGATAGGATTTTCTTCTTGACTAGCCCAGACATCCTCGCGCAAAATTCGACTCCAAAATGTTTTGGTTTTCTTTCTATGCTGCCACTCTTTTTCTAAAAATGCACTTATTTTATTGGCTGGTAATTCAGTGGTAAACCGAGAATGGATATATACTACTTCTGCTTTTTCTGGATCAGAAGGAATACAAATAATAATTAAAAGGTCAGGACTCAAAGCCTTCAAAAGTTCTAAAACCAAAATGCTTTCTCTGTTTCCCAGTATCTCGGCAAAAGAAAATGATTTTGACAATCCTTGCAATGCTTGAATTAAGATAGATTCCTCATTTGAATCTGCCAGGCTCTCCCACTTCGGTAACCTGAGGTTAATAGTGACTTCGCCTTTATCAACGCTCATAATCCACCACCTTGAGGGCGAATACTACCCGAATAAAATTGAGTACAAAATGTCGCTGATTTAATTAGCCAAAAACAACTTTTTTTCTTGCTTCTATGACTAATAATGTGTACTCAATTTCAACTACTTTATCAGCTTTTGCTCATTTGACCTTGCCAACTGTTGCATATGACCTTTTTTGATATAGATAAAGTATAAAGAACCGTGCTTCTATCACTAAAAAACATGATGACTTGATAGAGAGAAAAAGTCAAAAGTGCCACGCCACTCCCTAAGCAAGCCCTCTGCTACTCGATATAAAGTAGCAAAAAATAATGAAGAAACGATATGAAGAAGGTGAGAAACAGTCAAGAAAATCTGTATTCAATTTGGTGATTTTTATTTAAGAGACTTCGGTTTTTATTCGTTACTTTATTTTTGACGGTCGGAGTTTCTTAAACGCGCTCTTGTCAACCACTAAAAAGTATGCCAAAGTAGAAGTACGCACTTTAACAACCGACCCCTTCTCCGCTCACTCTTCTTGTAACCATAGGTGAGACCCATCACTCACCAGGTGAATATCTCCTTTTTGATCAGTTCTTAAGATTTTTGCTCCAATTTCTTCAATTTTCTTCACTACCTCTGGTGCTGGGTGACCATATTGGTTGTTTTTGCCACTACTGATAAGCGCAATTTCGGGTCGGAGTGCAGTTAAGAAACCTTCGGTGGTGCTAGTTTTGGCGCCGTGGTGACCAATTTTCAGTACTTCTATATCTGCTAGCAGCCCTTGGCTAATGAGTGCTTGCTCGCCGGGCTCCTCTAAGTCGCCTGTTAAGAGGATGTCCATAGCATGATAGGTGGCTAAAAGCACGATTGATCGATTATTACTACTCTCTATTTCTTTTCCTTTTTCAACCCATGCGTCCCATAAGTGTGTTTCGGCATTTTGCTGACTTGAGGGCTGTTCCAGATAGGGCTGCTCTCGAGGTGAGAGAATCTTAAATGTCCACCTATTGGCGAGTGTCAGAAGCGTGTCGGGAGTAGGCAAAATGACGGTGGTTCCTTGTTGCTGCTTCCTCGAGACAAGCTCGCTAAAGCCCGTAAATACCTCCGTTTCCTTGCCCAACGGCTCAGACAATACGTAGGAAAAGTCATACCGTTCCCCCACAGCTACAAATCCTCCAATATGGTCGCTATCGGCATGAGTAGCAATCACTAACTCCAGATTGCGGTCCCAGAAAGGCAGATACTTGGTCAGGCACTCGACTACCTGGTCGGTTTTGCCAGCGTCGATCAGTACTTGAGTAAAACCTTGCCACATGAGGATGGCATCACCTTGACCTATATCACACATCACCAGATGTAAGTGCTGATCGGGCCACTGACGAATAACTAAGCCAGCTGTCAAGATAACCAACGCCACCAGGCAAGCCAAGTACTTCTTCATCCGCGCCTCCCTTGCCATTTCTGCCAGGCGTACGCACTTATCCACCAGCCGGCTACCTGAGAAAGTGTGAGTTGAAAAGATACATTTACTTGAGGTAGATAACGGAAAAGCCCCAACAAAGACACAAAGAAAGTAACCAAGGCATGTACCAGATAGCCAAGTAACCTGACATCAAGAAAGAACCCTAGAGCAGCCAGCGCTACTCCTGCTACCATGATCGGGGGCAATAACCAGGCCACCAAGCCAGTTGCCACTACACTCCAGAGGCTACTCTCCCCAAAGTGATACAGAACCAACGGCAGTGTCCCCACCATAGCCCAGATACTGACCCGCAGGGAGTCGAGCCAATATTCTTTTATGGTCTGCAGCCAGCTGGCCCGAGGTGCGATGCTGGAACTAAGAAGGGTTCCTTCTGCCGTCACCCACTTGCGCCACGGCGAAGTGGTGGTCGGTGTGTGATGGAGGCCAATCAAAATGCTGGCCGTAGCTGCCACTGACAATTGAAAACCAATGTCGGTCAAATAGGCAGGATTAAGAATCAGCATAATATAGACCGTCACCAGCAAGCTCCACCGCGGTGAGTAAGGTAGATGGAGGTATTCTGCGATTAACGATTGAGAATGCATGATCGCGGCTCGGACAATAGAGGCACCCGCCATCGCATATAAAGTATAGATCCAAATGGCCAGCATCAACGCCATCAGCCGTCCGCGCCGCGACCACCGACGCACAAAAACTAACGCCCCGCTACTAACCATCCCCACGTTGTACCCTGACGCAGCTAGCAAATGTTGCGTCCCTGTAGTTTCAAAAAGAAGACGCTGAGGCGGAGTGAGGTAACTTGTATCCCCAAATAGAATACTGACGATGAGCGAAAAAGTACTCACCGGAACAAGGCCTATAAGTGTCTTGAGTAAAAGGCTTTTTATACTAAATAAGTACTTCATTCCAATCGAAAACCCGCATTTAACCGAAAGGCTCTTACCACATTCTTGCACTGATCTTACATCTATCAACCTTTTTTGGCCAAAATCAGGTGTATCAGAGGGTAGGTTGTGACTGCTAAACTGGGCCACATACTCCTCGAGAGAAAATGCCTTATAGCCTGGTGATACTACCGCCTTATTTGCCTGACTCGGATCATATTTTGATATCGGATTTTGATTTTTCTCGGTCAAAAGTGGTAATACTTGCATTAATTTCGTTAATAGAAATAGTACTAAAAGCATCAATAGTGCTTTTTGTAGTCTATTTTTATTTACTATAAACAGCTCCCTAGTTTGCATAGCTTTGTAGGTAGTAATAATAAAAAATAGGTAAGAGGCCTCATTTTAGGTAATTCTCACTCCTTCAGCATAAAAAATGGCTCTTTTCGGCACTCACTCGACCCCATCTCTTTCCTTTTCACCACCAACTATTAGTCCTATAGTAAGGTCTCAATAAGTATTGTCACAACGAAATGAGTACATTTATTTCGTCCAACTGAGATTGAGTGAGGACTCCTTTGTCTACCAATTCAGCCACCGATCCATACGGCCGATTTTGGATTATTTCAGCGGCTCGCTTTTCTCCAATCTGGGGCAGACTTTCTAGTTCAGACTGAGAAGCTTCATTAATAGAAACAAGACCAGAGGTGCTGCTGGTTGAGTCCTTTGATTGAGTCTCAACCGCCTTAGCCTCCCCCATCCAAGGTATGTAGAGCTTCTGACCGTCAACTACTTTCTCGGCTAGATTAAGCGTTTGAGCTACAAAGACGGTATCTGCTTCCACACTTAATCCCCCTGCTTTCTCAAGCGCTGCCGCCACTCTATCGCCAGCTTGCAGCTGGTAGACACCCGGCTGCACTACTGCTCCGCTGACATCAACATAGATACTGCTGGCCACTGAAGATACTCCTAATATTTCTCCAGGGTTAGCCTGGACTTTGGCCTGGGACAGTAGAAATAAATGACTCAGACCATACACCACACAGACCAGGCCGCTGGCAAGCACTGCCGTTAACACCAACGTCATCCGATCCAACCGGCTTAGGAGAGCTGGTAAGTGAAATGAAAGGTGAGTATCCTCGAACATACCTCGAGAATATCACCCAATGGTGGCAAGAAGGTGGCAAAATGCGAGTAGTTTTATTTAGACATTAGAATTCAGATAGTATCGATTTCCCTCTTTAAGAAGCAGTTCTTTCTTGACTAAATCTTTGACTATTTTTGTATCTTCACCACTCTCACTCAAGATCATTTTGGAAATAAAAGCTCTCAATTGAGAGATTCTGACGCTGACTTGATGACCTTGCTCTGAGGTCCCATCATATCGAGAGTCGATTAATGTTTCATATATTTCAGCTATCGAAGCTCCTTGGCTGCGTAGCAAAAGAGTTACCAACTGCCGGTGCTGATTAGGTAGAGTCTCAATCTGGGAGCCAAACTTCAAAGAAAAAGCATGAGGATGGTACTCTAAGGTATGTCCCTGATAATTATAAATGGCCATATACCCAGTAGCAGCCTCCAGGGTAAAAATACCATAGCCACTTTTAGAGTGGCTTTTAATTAATTCTTGATCTGGACTGGTCGAATGAAGACTGTTTATTTTACTTATTTTATCTCTTATCTTCTTTACCTCTACTCCTAGTTGATTCGTTTTCTCTGTATCTCCATACAGCTCAGCTGCTAACAAAGGTTGTGGCACATAACTATTACGCCAGAGCATAAGCACATAAAGAATTTTTTCCTCGTTAGGAGTTAAAGGAACTCGACTCTCATTAATGTAGAGATCCACGCTAAAATAGTCTCTTTTTATCAAGAAAGATCTCTCATTTATTGTTATTTTTCCTTCTAAAAATGAAATGCTTTTTTCTATGAAACCATTAAGTATTTGTGAGGCTAGAAGAATTTCCTGATCAGTCCAGGGATTTCTCAATTCATTTTTTAATTGTTGATGCTGTTCCCACGTATAGTGACTACCTAGAGTATTCGAGTCTGAACTGACAGGCTGATCGTATATGGCTAAAAGTAGCTGGTCAATCACGTCTAAAATTTGATAAAAGTGTGTCAGAGGTATAGACTCTGCAATAACCATGCTCTGAAGATAATCAATTTGGGTATCAATTTCAGCTTCAGTGGTACCACTTACCAGATCATGGGCCCATTCCAGATAGTCTTTTTGCTGTTCAGTTAGTAACATCAGTTTATATATCAAGTATGTAGTTGCTAAATACTACCAAAAATACCCGAAAAGAGCAACTTCTTCTCGGGCAGCCTTCTAAGTTAACCGCTGACCAACAACCCAATGAAATTACTTGACCACTACGTTCACTATCTTCCCTGGAACGTAGATTTCTTTAACAATTTCTTTGCCCTCAATCCATTTTTGGACAATTTGAGTACTTTTTGCCTCGGCTAAAATGGCATTTTTATCCCCCACCGAGTCGGTTTTAACCTCTATTTGGGTTCTGACCTTGCCGTTGATTTGAATGGGAATCATGACGGCTTCTTCTTGAGCTAATTCTTCGTTCCATTGAGGCCACTCACTCAAATGAACACTTGATGCACTTGATTTAGATGAGTCTGCTACCTGATGGTACAACTCGTCGGCTAAAAATGGCGCGAAGGGAGCTAAAAGTTTGATAAACGACGTTAGTTCTTCATGACCCAACTTGTCGGCGCTCGATGTCTTTAATGCCGCTTCCCATTCATTCACGAACTCCATCATGGCGGCAATAGCAGTGTTGAACTTCAGCTCCGGAATGTCTTGAGTGACTTTGCGGATAGTCTGGTGGAGCTTGCGTTGCACCCCCACTGGCATGACACCGGCTGAGACTAAGGCGTGAACTCGACGTAAGAAGCGGTAGACGCCTGCCACCGCACTGACATCCCAAAGCTTGTCCGCCTCGATGGGCCCCATGAACATCTCATACACCCGGAGGGTATCGGCACCAAACTTCTCGATCACCTCATCGGGATTGATAACGTTACCTTTGCTCTTGCTCATCTTTCTGCCATCTGGACCTAAGATCATGCCTTGGTGGCGCATCTTCATGAACGGCTCGTCGAAGTTTAAGTAACCCTGGTCTCTCAAAAACTTAGTAAAGAAGCGAGAGTACAGCAGATGCAGCACGATGTGCTCGGGACCGATCATGTAAAAGTCCACTGGCAGCCATTTTTGCATCTGTTCTTTGCTAGCAAACTCTCGCTCATTACGGGCATCGACGTAGCGTAAAAAGTACCAGCTAGAGTCCACAAACGTGTCCATGGTGTCGTATTCTGGCCGCCAGCCTTTACCGTTTTGGTCCCAGCCCTTCTCGATCATTAGACGCTGAAAATGCTTGGCGGCGTAGGCTTCAGTGCGTTGTTGAAACTCTACCGATGAGGTGAGCGGTGACTCGCCGGTTGGTTTGAAATCGACGTCAGTGGGCAGCTCCCATGGCAACTCTTCCACTAAGTGAGGTTGGCCTTCGGGATCGTAAATAACTGGAATCGGCGCGCCCCAGTAACGTTGACGGGAAATCAGCCAGTCGCGGAGTTTGTAGGTCACATTCCATTGGGCGTAGCCTTGCTCAATCATCCACTCTGCCATCGCTTGTTTACCATCACCTCTCGATTCCATATTATCAAACTGACCTGAGTTAACGATTTTTCCCTCCCATGGCCAAACAGTCATTCCTTCCTTTACTTGAGCTAAAAACTGGGAACGAAAATCTGCAGGGTCGCGCTGTGTGCTTACTAAGGACTCAAACGATAAACCGGAGGGTACTATAACTTGCTGGATAGGCAAACCAAACTTCTTGGCAAAGGCAAAATCACGCTCGTCGTGAGCAGGCACTCCCATGACGGTGCCGGTCCCGACATTCATCAAGACATAGTCGGCAATGTAGAGCGGGACTGCCTGACCATTGACCGGGTTAATCACCTTTAAGCCAGTATCAACGCCCGTTTTATCTTTTTCCCCAATCTTGCGCTCTTCTTCAGTTTTCTTAAAAGCTTTATCGAGATAGTCATTGACTGCAGCCTGGTGCTGACTGTCGACTAGCTCTCCTAACTTCATTTCTAAAAACTTCTCCGGAGCAATTACCACAAACGTTGTGCCAAATACCGTTTCCCAAAACTTAGTCCAAACAGTCAATGTGATTTCAGTCTTTTCTGATAATTTAAAATCAATATTCAATCCCTTGGCTTTTCCAATCCAGTTCAACTGCTGCTGCTTGGTCGCCACTGGCCAGTCTACTTGATCTAAGCCTGAGATTAGCTCATCTTTATACTCAGTAATCTTGAAGTACCACTGCTTCAGATCTTTCTGAACCACTTCCGCTCCACACCGTTCACAAGTACCGTTGACTACTTGTTCGTTGGCCAACACCGTTTGATCTTGAGGACACCAGTTAACCTTGCCTTCAGCCTGGTAGGCAAACCCCTTCTTATACAACTCGGCAAAAATCCACTGCGTCCATTTGTAGTAACCTGGATGACAAGTGGCGATTTCATTGGCCCAGTCATAGGAAATGCCAATTTGTTTTAATTGGCGCCGGAACGTGTTGATAGCATTCTTGGTGGTCTCGACTGGTGGCACACCGGTTTTTATAGCGTAGTTCTCGGCAGGCAAACCAAAGGCATCCCAACCCACCGGGAAGAAAACATCCTTGCCTTGCATCCGATAGTAGCGAGCTAAAATGTCGAGCGCTGTTTTGGACTCAACGTGACCGACGTGCAAACCAGAGCCAGAGGGATACGCAAAAGCAAACAGCAAGTACATCTTGTCTTTAACAGTCTCGCCTTGCTTTTCAGTCTGCAAAAACAACTTGGCCTCTTCCCAGGCTTGTTGCCATTTTTTTTCGATTTTGGTGTGGTCGTAAACACTCGCCATAGTCATCCTATTTTACTTTCTTTTTATAGTTGAGTAATAACAAAAAATCCCGCCTATGCGGGATACTCTGAAACACTCTCCAACTCCCGCTTTACTTAGTAGGTAAGAAGGAGAAGCTGAGAATCGACTCTTGAATGTTTCATTACCGGTATTGTATCACGAGACAAGGAGCAAATGAAGCGATTACAACCTCCTCTGATATACTCCAGTCATGCGAGAAGAAGAATTACCAGATAAGTATTACGTCGATACCCCTGAAGGTTGTTTTAATAACTTGGTAGTTCTGACTGCCCCTATCGTCTTGTACTACTTTTTATCCAACGAATTTCTGACGACTGATCTGGAAAAGTATGCTGGTTTATTGGCGACTCTGACAGTGATAGCTATGTTACTGGTGATTGTTAATAAAGAGGCACTCAACGATTAGACCTGACTCTCTAGCCCTGCTATACTGATCTCATGTCTGCCCACTTGCACACTGCTCTACTGGCTGTAACCGTCGCCTTCGTCTACTGGTGGCTCCACACCCCATGGCTGGTACCTTACTCTCTGCAGGCTTTTGCGGTAGCCGTACTGCTTTACTTTATCGTTAAGCGCCTCCGACACGCCAAACTCTGGCACTTGGCCCCCACTGCCCTATCAGCGGAAATGATGATCGCCACTTTCGCTTTTCTGATCTTAATCGGACACAGTGGCAATACCACTTCTATTTTTTTTCCCTTGACCTTTGTCCACCTGTTTTTCTTGGTTTTGTCGGCTGAAGTCAGTACCACCATCATTATGTCCATCTTAATCGTCCTCTTTCACTACGGCATGAGTCCCACTCACTTACCGAGTGAATGGCCCTCCCTGCTAACCATTCCCCTGATCACCCTCTTTTTCCTCTTTACTAAAAATCAGTATGATGAAGTTCAAAAGGAAAAGAAAATCATTGCTCAAGAAGAAAGAGCTCTAGAGAGTGCTGAGTCTCAGATCACTGAGCTCAAGAACTTTGTGAGTAATTTTTTAAGGCCTAAAGTCCAGCAACTCCAGCAGTTGAGCGCATATGCCCAGGCCAACCAAGAAGCCATCAAAGGTCAACTGAGTATGATCGAGAGTGAAGTGGAACGAGTGTTGCGAAAAATACGGTGAAAGCCACCACGCCGATGAA
>DASVCZ010000073.1:0-11458 GCA_036381335.1 Patescibacteria group bacterium
TCATTTTTTGGTACTTACTGATTACCGGTTTTGCTTTGGAATCTTTCTTATCGTGGTTTTTTAATGTCTACATTATTACTGATGAGCGAGTGATTGATGTCGACTTTCTGTCGTTAATTTACAAGAATATTAGTTCGGCCAAAATTGATAACATCGAAGATATTACCGCCGAAACCGGAGGCGCTGTCCGGTCTATCTTTAACTTTGGTACCGTTAAAATTCAAACGGCTGGGGCGGCGACTGAGCTCGAATTCGAGGATGTGCCACACCCTGCCAAAGTTACTCGGCTGCTCAATGAATTACTGCTCGAAGAGGAACGGGAGAAGATTGAAGGGAGAGTCAGATGATCCTACAGTTAATTCTCGGTACCACTAGCTCTGATCCTACCCTGGGTGTAGTGGCGTTGGAGTGGGTTTTTAAAATCCTGTTTGTAGTGGCGGCTGCGTTATATGTCATGTTTGCTTTTGTCGTTACCCGGCAGATTCATGTCATGAAGAGTACCTTAATCACTACTTTTTCCCCCATAGTACAACTGATTGGCTATGTTCACTTAGCGGTCTCGATTTTAGTCTTACTCCTTTTCATCATGCTGTAAAAACCTTGTAACGTTAAGTTCATGTTAGAATAGGTTTGATGGAAAAAGTAGAGGTTACACCAGTGATTGGGTTGCCCCAGCTAGCAGGTTGGTCCCATGTAGTGACTAATCACGCTCGTACCATTACTTTCTCTCTTGCTATCTCTGGTCAACACGCAAGTAACGTCGGTCGCGATTTGGTTGACGAACTAGAAAACATTCATTCTGACTCCGTGGCCGTTCTGTACGCGGCTATCACTAAACTGCAGCGAGACGTCGCCGAAAAAAACTGTGTTATGCACCTAGCAGCGGCTATGGTCTTGGACGGCAAAGGTATTTTCTTGGCTACCAAAGGCATGATAGTTCTTCATCGCCAGGGGAAACTGGGTAAAATTCTTCAAGCCAGCGACACCTTACAAGTGATAGAAGGCACTTGGCACGCCGATGATTTATTTATCTTACTGACCGAGCCGGCGGTGGCGCTCTACAATGAAATCGAGCAAAAAATTTCTCAAGGGTATGAAGACGACATTGTCATTACTTCCCTAGTGCCTAGCGTGCACTCGCTGGAGAACTCTTCGCTGTATGCCTTGGCTTTTGTCCGGAAAGTGGAAGTACAAGTGCCGGCGGCAGAAGAAAGAGTAGTAGATTCGGAAGAGGCAATTTCGGATGTGGAATCAAGTTTTTCCCTGGACGTAAATTTGGAAGTAGGCGAGCCAACTGCGCCTGAGCTGCCAGCAGAGCCAGCTCCCTCCGCACCTCTGAGTTCCGAATCTTCAACTGCCCGACCTCCACAACCTCCACTACCCACACAGTCTCCATTGCCTCGACAGCTACCTTTACTAGGATTTTTCAAAAACACTTTGTTGCCAGGCTTTCGCTCTGTCCCCAGTCGCTTGAGTATGCTCCTGCGTGCCTCAAAACCTTTTTCTAAAGAAGTCTACGTCACTTCAGGTTCCCAACGCATCTTGATGCGGAAACTACTCTTGTTGGGAATTCCTTTGTTGATACTGGTGAGTGGAGCCAGCTACTACCTCTATCAACGCCAGACGGCGCGGGCCCAAGTCTCACAACAGTTAGCGGCCTTTGTCGCCCAAGCCCAAACTATTAAAGCCGAAGCCGCCACCGATCCAGTAGGAGCTCGAGAAAAAATGCAGCAAAAAATAGCAGAGATAACCCAGTTTAAAACGAACGTTCCCCAACAGCATGGCATTCCCGGCCTTGTGGACGAGTCCATTGCTCAGGTTCAGCAAGCATACGATGATATTTCTGGTTTGGAAGCCATTGATGCCTTGGATCAATTCTTTGATTTGCGACTAGTGAGTTCAGATTTTATTGCCACCAAAATTGTGAGTGCCGAAGAAAAGCTACTTTTTATCGATGAGGGCAAAAAGCAGCTCATTTCCTTGTCATTACCAAATAAACAACACACTACCTTAGATTTAAGTGGGCGCGAATCGGTACGTGATGTGGTGGCAGATGGTTCAGATATTTTGGTACTAGGTGACGGCGTCTATCGGTACTCCTCCTCGGCCGCGGAGCCCACCCAGATTATTGCCAACGACGAACAAGTCCAGACAGCTTCCCTGCTAGCTTTCTTTAACGACACTTATTACATCGTTAGTCCTGAAAAACAAAACATTTTTCGCTATCGTCCTAATGAAGAAGATGAGTATGAAATCGCGGTGGGCTGGGTGAAAGCGGGACAAGCAATTGATTTTAATCAGGCACTGAGCTTTCACATTGATGGTGATATTTGGGTAAGTACTAAAGAGGGACAACTACTTCGTTATAATTCAGGTGAGCAACAAGACTTTACTCCCACCGGTGTATCTACACCCTTTGAGCATGCCGTGTGGCTAGTGACCGACGAAAACAAAGAAAACATCTATGTCTTAGAACCGGATAATAAACGGCTGGTGGTTTTGACCAAAGACGGCACTTTCTTAAAGGAAATTCAAAGCTCATCCTTACTCACGGCCACGGGGTTGGCGGTCAACGAAGATGAGACAAAAGCCTACGTCATTAGCGGGTCGCTGGTGTATGAGCTGCCGTTATAGCCTGGTATAATCTCCTCATGGTTCTTGTCCTCAATAAACGCGCCACCCACGACTATAGCTTCAGCCAGACGCTGTATGCTGGCATAGTGCTGACGGGTCCCGAAGTTAAAAGCCTCCGTCTTAAGCACGGCAGTTTACAAGGCAGTTTTGTCAAAATTATTGGCGAGGAGGCTTTTTTACTGAATGCGCAAATAAATCCTTACGCCTATGCTGATAATCGTGAGTATGATCCCAAACGCACCCGCAAGTTACTGCTCAAGAAAAAAGAAGTCTTTAAATTAATGGAAAGTAGCAGTCAAAAGGGCAACGCCTTAATTCCGCTGGCCATTGAAGCTCAGGGGAGACAGATTAAACTTAAACTTGGTATTGGTGCCGGTAAGAAACAACACGAAAAACGATCGGAATTAAAAAAACGAGCGATGGAGCGAGACGTGCAGCGGGAGATGAAGGAAAAAGTGCGATTGCGCTAAACTACTACTCGACGAAGTACAGGTTTGTTTGCTTTAATGTAGTGAGTCACAAGTCATTAGATGTTAGTCATTAGTAAAAAAGGAGTCGTTTATGCCCAAACGAGTATTTTGGCCAGCCGCATTAGTAGTCATGGGGTTAGTTTTACTAGCCACCGTCATGGGATATCTGCCCAGCCAATTTTTAGTCTTTTGGCTATTAGTGTTAATTATTGTGGGACTAGGTGGTCTCTTAACCTCGGACAAAGAGGAGTGGGACGCTCCTAAAACCAAAAAAACCAGTAAAACTAATAAAAGTAAAAGTACTCGCAGTACTCGCACCAAAAAAGCTGCCCCCAGCAAAAGAAAAAAGTAATGTCCACATTCCATATCGCTATCGATGGGCCCGTGTCAGCAGGCAAGGGTACCATTTCTAAATTGACGGCCGAGCGTTTGGGCTTTGTCTACATCGACACTGGAGCCATGTACCGGATGACGGCCCTGATTGCCAAACGCCACCAGATTGATTTCGCAGCCGAAGAGGAGTTGGTAGCCGCGTTGCGAAAGACGCACATGGATATGCACACTCCTAATGAAGACGAAAAAGACGGTCGTTTAGTCACGGTCACGTTAGATGGCGAAGACGTATCCTGGAAAATCCGAACTGAAGATATCAGCATTGGTTCTTCCAAAGTGGCTTCGCTGCCTCAAGTCCGGGCTGTGCTGGTAGAGAAACAACAACAGATTGCTGAGGGTAAAAATGTGGTCATGGAAGGTCGAGATATCACGTACCGCGTTTTGCCTAATGCTGAGTTAAAAATTTACCTGACCGCTAGCGACGTAGTGCGCGCTAAGCGCCGTCATCTGCAATTACTGGCTAAAGGTGAAGACATTAGTTTTGAAGAAGTCTATAAAGAACTACTGGAGCGCGACGAGCGCGACATGAACCGTTTAACTGATCCTCTGAAAATTGTTGATGATGCCTGGCAATTGGACACCACCGACTTAGCCATTGAACAAGTAGTTGAGTTAATTGTGGGGCGAGTGCGAGCGATGAGGAAAGAATAAAATGCCTAAATTTACTTCTGATGAACTCGCCGAAATTCGAGAAAATGCTGAACGCTTAGAAGCCTCTAAGGAAGCTAAAACTAAAAAAAAACCTAAAAAAACTTCCAGCAAATCTTCCAAAAAGCATGAATCTTCGTTACAGGAAAAATTAATTGCGCCGTTGTTGCTCTTTCTTTTGTTAGCGATCTCTTACCTGGTGATGATTTTTTACTCTTAGCTTGTTTTTCTAACGCTCGTCACGTCGGCGAAGCTGGGCTGGTTGGGGATCCGCTACCGGCTGAGCAGACTGGGAGTTCTGTGACACCGTCTTAGGTTTAAAATACTCTGCATTACATGCTTGTTTAGGTTCAGTTCCGGGTAAGAAGTACTCTTCTTTGACCGCCGGACAGCCATTACACGGCAAAGTACCAGTAGCCGCACAAACCGCCACTTTAATAAAACCATCTGGCCGAGCAAAGGCGTGTGGGTTATTCTCATCGAGGAGTAAGCCCATGATATTATTCCAAATTGGCGAAGCCCCCGTCACACCCGAGGCGACATAACTCATGGGCGTGCCGTCATTATTACCCACCCAGACCGCGACTAAGCGCTCGCTAGTGTAGCCAATAGTCCAGTTATCTTTTAAGTTATTAGTGGTTCCCGTTTTGACCGCCACTTGCTGTCCAGGAATGTTCAAGACTGAGTTGGTGCCAAAAGCCGGAGCGCGGGCAACGTTATCGGAGAGTATTTCGCTCAGCTGGAAAGCCACTCGAGGATCTAAAGTCCGTTCTTGGCGGCACTCTGTCTTATAAAGTGCGCATTTATTTTGGTACAAGATAGTACCTTGAGAATCTTTAATTTCTAAAATGGGATTGAGGTCCACTGTGTAGCCGTAGTTAGCGAAGGTACCGTAGAGCTTAGCCATATCAGTCATCAAGACTTCGCCGCCGCCCAAGGTCAGAGATAAACCAAAGCGATTACGCTCGCCCCAGGTAGTAATGCCCATTTGTTCACCTTTATCAATGAAATTATTAATGCCTACTTCGTTGAGTAACTTGACTGCCGGAATGTTATACGAACTGGCCAGAGCTTGCCTTAAGGTGACTCGGCCATGGAAACGTCCATCGTAGTTTCTAGGCGAGTAAGGCGGGCTGCCGGCGGTAGTAAAAGTAATGGGTGTATCTTCGATAATAGAGTTGGGAGTTTTCCCACGTTCCATCGCCATGGCATAGGTGAGAGGCTTGATTGAAGATCCGGGCTGCCGGGGACGGAGAGTAACGTTGACTTGGCCATCGTGTTGGAAATCAAAGTAGTCTTTACTGCCCACCATGGCCAAGACCTCACCAGTAGTCGGGTTGGTGACTAAGGCAGCCCCATTATTAATCCGCAACCGCTCCAAGTTATTAATTTCATCGGTGACGATTTTTTGAGTTTCGTTTTGAAGCGCTAAGTCCAGAGTGGTAGTTACTTCTAGCCCTCCTTGGTTAACTACGTCCTCCCCATAGAGTTCAGCCAAAAGTTGGCGGACATACATGACAAAGTGGGGTGCTTTAATGTCCACCGCATCAGAGCGGTAAGCCAAAATTTCGCTCTTAGCAGTTTCGGCTTCCAGTTGGGTGAGCATACCCTCTTCCACCATCCGGCGGAGCACCTCTTCTTGACGCATGTAGGCTAATTCAGGATAGCTGCCAAAGGGACTATAAATACTAGGTGCCTGAGGGAGTCCAGCTAACATAGCTCCTTCGGCGACGGTTAAGTCGCGCACGCTTTTGCCAAAGTACCGTTGAGCAGCTTCTTCGATGCCATAGGTGGAACCGCCGTAGGCGACTTGATTTAAGTACATTTCTAAAATCTGTTCTTTGGTAAACGTTCGTTCCACCAAGACAGAAAGCAACAGCTCCCTAACTTTACGGCGAATCGTTTTTTCGTTCGTCAGTAATCGGTTTTTGACCAGCTGCTGGGTAATGGTCGATCCACCTTGGATTGACTCACCTTTGGAGTTGGCAATCAGGGCGCGAGTGATTCCCCGGATAGAGAAACCCCAATGGTCATAAAAATCTTGATCTTCAATGGCAATAGTGGCATCGATCACGTGTTGAGGTATTTCCGCTAGTGGCACCAGGGTTCGATTTTCATCTTCGTAAATGCGGTAGAGCGTTTCTCCTTTACGGTCTAAAATCCGAGTAGTTAAAATTTGCTTTTTCTCTATTAGATCTTGAGGAGAAGGAAGATTTTCAAAAACAAAGAAGTAGATGCCATATGCAGAGCCAGCAATAGTCAGCGTCACGACTAACGACAACGCTAGGTGAAACGCATAACTGCGAGCCACTCGTTGAGTGGTTCGAATAACGGGGAGGGTGACTTTGCGCAGAGTCCGGTGGCTAGATTTTGACCACTTAGTAAACTTCTTTTGATGAGCTTTGAAATAAGGGATCAGATGCCGGCGAGTCAGGCGTTTAATTTTCTGGTAGTAAAAAGCCAGAGTATATTTGGAACTAGTTAACAGCGGTTGAGCAAAAATGACTCCAGTTTTTATTCTTTTTTGGATCTGGACGGTGTGAACTTCTTCGCTGGGTAAGAAAACTGATAAATCAGAAGCCAGGCCGGCCGAGAAAAGAGAACGCACTTCACTTAATTGAGCACTTAAGTGGCTTTTAGCCGTTTTAAGTGAAGCCTGGTATCTATGTAATCTATGTGAGTAGCGAGCAATTGAGGAACGAATGAGATTAAGGTAAATGATCGAGAGAGGCAGTATTTTTTTTGATTGCTTCTTCACGCGCTTAGTAATGATTCGTAATTGATAGTGACCGAAAGCACGCAGTCTTTTTATTCTCTTCCGAGAAGTTTTTTGCCATTGGTTAATCGTCCGGGTAGTCTTCCTCGCCACCTGCTTAGTAGTGGGCTGAGTGAAAACCAACATTTTTTTCAGTTGATTTCTCCATAACAACCACTGCCTGATGGTAGGCTCAACTTTAATGCGTCGACGGACAACCAATGGAATTCTTGCCTTATTTGTAACCTTTTTTATGGTTTTTTTCCAGTACCGTTTTTGACGCGCTATAACCGTTACGCACGTCTTTAAAAAATGAGAATAGAGGGAGTTTTTTTTTCGCCTGGCCACAGGGCGAAATGATATCATATGATCTAGTGGCAATCAATAAGATTTATTATAAGCTGTGTGCGATTTTTTCGAAAATTGACTAATTTACAGCAGTCAGAGTAGATTCAAGACACGCTCGACTCTACATCAAGTTCTCCACTGTAATTTATCGTCTTCTTTGTTCTCGCTCTCAAAATCACCTTTCCAAGGTAATAACGTATTCTAAGCTAGTGGTGACGGTGCTTTTGACGGTCTCTCATCTACTCTGACTGCTGTAGTAACACCTTCCGATTAATAACATCCCACAGCTCGCGACTGTCACCTTCGTACCCCAGGGCCCAAATAGCGATGCCGCCTAAATCCAGTTGATTCACAAAATCAAGCTTGTACGACAGTGAACGCGAGTTTTCGTAGTAGATGATATACGTTTCACCACCTTTTTCATACGTTAAATAGGGAGACAACGCCTCTTCATTCCAGTTTTCCTGAATCGCTAACTCAGTTTTTTGGGCCAATAATTCTTGCACATACTTGAACGTGGCGGTGCTGCCCGTTTGGGGAAAGGTATTGGATTGAGCATCGCGGGTCGTCGTTTGCCAGCCGTATCCATAGAAAGGTACTCCCAATAATATCTTTTGGCTGGGCACCTTTTTCAGGAAACCCGCTAGATGTTCGCTAATGTCACTATCCCACAGTTCCTTGCCACCAAAGAGGGGTGCTACTGGGCCAGCTTGAGTGGAAGACTTGCGATGAAAGTCATACGCCATGACGATAATGTAGTCTACTTCGGGGGCAATGGCCGCCACATCCCACAAGGTGTAGTTGGTGCCCGCCCCGGCATACATATCGATACTCAGTTGTGTGTTGCGATACTTAGTATCCAAATGAGTATTCACCTTTTGGACAAAGGTTGTTAATTGCTGACGCAAGTGATCGGTGACTTCACCCGAGTACTCAATGTCAATATTAACTCCAGAAAAAGGGTAGGCTAATAGTACCGAATCGAGTGAATCGAGGAATCGATCTTGAGCTGCTTCGGAGTTGAGAAAGCTAACGATATCATCATTGTCAAATTGCGAGACCACTAAATCAACCCGCTTGCCGTCATCAAGCAGTCGTGAACTGACGTCCAAAAATTGGTCCGACTTTAATCGGTTGTACCCGGGCTCGGTGTGATCACCTTCTTGCAAAATAATGGCTCCATCGCCGCCGATAGTCAAAGAAAAGTAGCTCAAGGTGGTCAGTTCTGGTTGAAGGGCTAGATCATTAAAGTTCCAGTAGGGCAAAAAGCCATAGACAATTTTCTCGCTGGTGGCGCCCAGTGTTTCTCCAGAGAGAAATCTAAAGGTAGCAGCCGAATTAAGCGGTGAAAGTAACGGCAATGGGTTAGCCCACCAAGCAAAAACCAGGACGCCCGTGACTAAAAGCAAGCTGACAACTAGGCCCAGCTTTTTTTTCCAAGTCAACCAAGACCGGCGAGAAGGAGCGGGCGAAGGGGCAGTGTCTGGTACATATTTAGTAAAAATCTCAGTCATCATTATGTTGATTTTGCTCGTCATTCCGTCGCTCACCTGATTCTGAGGATTGTTGGCCTTGAACTTGTCCGGACTCGTTACGAATCACATTTTGTTCGTACTGAGGCGTGCCATCTTCATTGGTCGGTCTTGAGCAGTCAAGACAATATTCATCAGTTACCGGATCTTGATAGAAAGTATGCTCTTCCAAGACGAGTCCTTCAGCTTGCTCGCCAAAGGCAGGCGGCAAACCGGTTTCTGGTTTAATCCAGGTTTGTTTTTTATAGGTTTGTGATTGTGAAGGATGACTTTCTTTCCAAAAGAGTTCTGTATATCTCACTTGGCAAGAATCACCATCGGCCGGGGGAAAACCATGCGCACACACGCCGGTGGAAGTCACATCAATTGGCTTCTCTTGCCAGACAGATTCTTTACCTTGCAAAATATAACTCATGATATCGTTCCAAATAGGGGCCGCTCCCGTCACACCCGACACCAGGTAAGGATTCATAGGCGTCCCATCATTATTACCGACCCAAGTGATAACCAGATACTCTGGAGTAAAGCCGACTGTCCAGTTGTCTTTTAAGTCATTGGTAGTTCCCGTTTTAGCGCTCACAATTTGATTAGGGATTACTAATTCAGATTGAGCTCCAAAAGCTAGGCGGCGAGCATTATTATCTTGCATAATGTGGGAAGCTAAGTACGCGGGAGCTCGGTCCATAACTCTAGTCAAATCACCTTGGTTGGTATCAGTGTAGACATCAGTCAGATACTCTAAATCTTGTTGCCTCTGGTCCACGTTTAAAGTGTACACTTGCTCACCTCGGTAATCTTCAATTTCTAAAATAGGCGAAAAAGGCACTTTTACCCCTTGGTTAGCCAGCACGCTAAAGGCTTGGGCCAAATCAATCATTCGGACTTCTCCGCCGCCTAACGTTAACGATAAGCCATAGCGAGAGGGATCGACCCAACTAGTGATACCCATGGCTCGGGCTTGGGAAATGAATGTTTCTAAACCGACCGCTTTCAATCCCTTCACCGCTGGGATATTCAAAGAGTTGCCTAGTGAATCACGGACGCTGACCGGACCTTTAAACGAGCCATCATAGTTTTTGGGACAGTATGGTTTTTGGCCCGGAACTTCAAAACAAGTAGGGACATCGAGCAAGACCGTCCCAGGATTGAGAATTTTTTCTTGAAAAGCCGTCGCATACATAATAGGTTTGATGGAAGAACCTGGCTGGCGTTCAGCTAGGGTGACGTTGACTTGGCCGTCGTTGGCGGTGTCAAAATAATCCCGAGAGCCGACCATCGCCAAGATTTCTCCAGTATTGGGTTTGACTACCAAGGCAGCGCCGTTGCCGACGCTATAACGCTCCAAACTATTGACTTCAGCCGAGACGGAGGCTTGGACTACTTCTTGAAGCGGCAGGTCTAGAGAAGTGGTTACCCGGAGGCCGCCCTTTTCTACCGTCTCCACGCCGTATTGCTCATAGAGGAGATCTCGCACGTAAAATACAAAGTGAGGAGCTTTAATTTCATCTTTATTAATGGCGTAGGTCAAAGCTTGGGCTTCGGCTTCAGCAGCTTGGAGTTCAGTAATGTACCCATCTTCTACCATTCGGCGCAAGACCTCTTTTTGACGTTCTTTGGCGGCTTGAGCGTTAGAACCAAACGGTGAGTAACGACTAGGTGCTTGAGGTAAGCCTGCCAACAAGGCGGCTTCGGCAATGGTTAATTCTTTGGCAGGTTTAGCAAAGTAGCGTTGGGCGGCAGATTCAATTCCCACCGCTGTTCCACCATAAGAAATATAGTTTAAGTACATTTCTAAAATATCGTTTTTGGAATACAGAATTTCAGTGAAAACGGCCAAGATGGCTTCTTTAATTTTTCTTACTAAAGATCTTTCATTGGTAAGAAGGGCATTTTTAACTAGTTGTTGAGTGATGGTAGAACCACCCTCGATGCTTTCGCCCTGCAAGTTATTAATAAAAGCTCGAGTAATACCAACTACGTCAAAACCAAGGTGGTGGTAAAAGCGACGGTCTTCGATAGCAATAGTGGCTTGTAAGACATGGGGTGGCAGATCTGCTACTTCAATAGGGATCCGGTGCTCGTCGGCAAAAATTTCGTAGAGCAAGGTGCCGTTACGATCAAAAATCTGGGTACTGACGGCAAAGTTATCTTTAGATGTCAGCCGAGTCGGTGATGGTAAATCGCGCAACAAATACAGGGTCCCCACGATCGCGATCAAGACCAAAAGCAAAGAACTATAGCGGATATAACGATTTCGCCAGGGGTAGGTTACTTTCCTGATGACTGGATTTTTTAGCCACCTGGAGGTAGTTTTTTTAGTCGTCGAATCTTGGTGATTGGACTGGGATTTTTCTTTTTTAGTGGACCACAACCGAGCCCACTTTTTTGACAGATCTAGTTTCATACGCATGAGCCTTCATTATCTCGTACTTACCCAAGCAGTTGCAACTCCAAACAGACTTCAAGTAGAAGTATTGCTTTTTCCAAACAAGACACATTCGACTTTATAAATTAAAACTAATGAAAGGTGGCATTGGAGAGCGAAATAAGAAGAGATATCTGGAATGAGAAAAAAGTAAAGTGAGCGGGTCCCGAGTGTGAGAAGATGTTTTTCGTATATCTGCACTGGCAACATGTGATTTCTGACATATAATTTGTGTATTCGTACTTCTTGCTTC
>DASVCZ010000074.1:0-4916 GCA_036381335.1 Patescibacteria group bacterium
GGAGGTATTAGCCTAATGCCTATTGTAGAGCGAAGAATCTTTAATCAAGCTGAAGAATTAAGTGACGCATATGCTGAACTGGCATACTTGCTGATTTCTAGCTTAGAGTACACAGCTACACCAACACAATTGAGTAATGGGAGAGGCGAACTAATGGAAAAAGTTCGATTGTCTTTCGTGGCTTCTCAATATCCTACGTTAGACGCGTTAAGAAGAAATGCTCAAGCTAAGCTAGCGCAAAAGAGACAAAATGGGTGGAAAAACCACTTTGATGAATTAGATTCAGTTTTCAGCCAAGACGACATCCTTAATCAATAACTGCACGTTTCGCCGGCCCTTGTATTCGTTGATTTCCACCGCCCCGGCAATATCAATCAGCATGCCAGCTTTTAACTTTTGAGCCAGGTGCCCCATCCGCCAACCCACAGTATAGATCGGCTTAACTCGGCCTTGCGCTTCAGAACTACTGATAACTAACTTTAAGTGGGTATGGTCTCTGCCCATGGTGAATGCATCTAAAACCCTGGCCTGTCTTAATCCGAAAATTGGCATGCGATTGCCCTGCCCAAAAGGTTCAAATTGAGTCAGAAAGTCCGCCAACTCTTCGTTTATTAACTCAAATGGTAACACAGCTTCTACATCTATTTTTGGTTCCAACTTCGCCGCATCGATTCTGGCTTTAGCTAAGGCCAACAGTCTTGATTTCACTACTTGAAGTTTTTTGCTTTCAAAGCCAAACCCCGCCGCCATCGGGTGACCACCGACTTCTAATAAATCTGATTTCACTTCTCGGATCAATTCCACAATATTGACACCGGGAATAGACCGGGCTGAAGCTTTGGCAATATCGCCAGTGACACTGATAACGATAGCTGGTTTGTAATACTCTTCCATTAATCTTCCAGCAATTAAACCGATGACGCCGTCGTGGTAATTGTCGGCGCTGACGATAATCAGATGCTCATCTTTCCAAGAATCCGCTTCTTGTCGCGCTTGCTCTACCATCTCAGAAGTTAAATCTTGCCGCCTAACGTTGGTGTCTGCTAAGGTGCTGGCTAACCGTTGGGCAGTCTCTAATTTCGAAGTACAAAGTAAACGTAAGGCCTCCAGGCCGTGTTCGAGTCGCCCCATGGCGTTAATACGGGGCGCTAAGCCATAGTTGACGTCAGTGACAGTGATACTATTCTGAGTCAGTTCCGCCAACTTCATTAATTCAATCAATCCCACTCGTTTGGTCATCCGAATGGCGCGCACTCCGTGGTAGGCAAAACTACGATTGGCCCCTTGCAAAGGCACTTGGTCAGCAATGGTAGCTAAACCACCCAGATCGAGAGCGGAGTTAACTGAGGCAGATTTGCCACCCACCTTTTCACCTAATGCAGCCGCTAACTCTCGGGCAAACATCCAGGCTACCGTCGCTCCACAGAGCTTGGTGGAATGAATAATGGCTAAGGCGTGTGGCAATGTGGCTTCCGGCAAGTGATGATCGGTAATGATTACATCGACACCCGCAGCTTGTAATCGTTTAGCTGGTTCATGTGCCACAATCCCGTTATCCACTGTCACAATCAAAGCTGGCTTTTTTTTAGCCAGAATTTCATCTAAGGCTCTATTTGATAACCCATAGCCGTGTTTCTCTCGATGAGGAATAAAAGGTTTCACATTGCAACCCAGAGCATACAAAGTTTGCCACAAAATGGCGGTAGAACTAATGCCATCGGCATCGTAATCACCAAAAACCAGCATCTCTTCTTTGCTTTTTCTGGCTTGATCAATTCTTTTGATGGCTAGATCCATTTGTTCCTGATCAATCCCCACTTCTGCTAAGGTAATGTCTGTGGGATGTCTGGGTGCGAAAAAAGTAGCTTCGTCAGTAATCTGGCGCGTAGTCAGCAAGAGAGAGCGGAGTTCGGCCAAGGTGTGGGGGATGTCATCAGTCAGCAGGTGCCATTTCATACCGTCTGAGCGTAACATACCGTGGAAAAATGACAAGAGCGTATGATGCAGGATGCACTCCAATCAGTTAGAATAAAGCAGCATGCAGATCCACTTATCACTCCCTCAACCAGTCTTATTTATCCTAGACAAACTTCAAAAAGCTGGCTACGAGGCCTATGTAGTCGGCGGCGCGGTCAGAGATTTGCTTATAGAAAACAAAGAGACTGAAACCAATCGTCTTAAGACCAACAACTTTGACTACGACTTCACCACCAATGCCACTCCCGAGCAAATTATGGCCCTCTTCCCTGAGTCATTTTACGAAAATACCTTTGGTACAGTCAGCATTACTCATCAGGAAGCCTTGAATCAAATGGGAGTGACTGAGGAAAATGAGATCAAAAAAAACCAGAATGACAGTAATCGGATTATCGATATCGCTCAAGCCACTAAACTACATGAATCACTGGTAGCTTCTGCCCAGAAAGCCGAATCGGAGGAGACATCTACCCCCGACTTGCCTAATTATCAAATTACTACCTTTCGCTCTGAATCTGCCTATGAAGACCATCGTCGACCGAGCGAAGTTCAATGGGGTGAAACTTTAGAACAAGACTTACAACGCCGTGATTTTACTATTAATGCCATGGCGTTGAAAGTGATTGAGGCTGGCGTGTGCCAGGTGATCGATCCCCATAGGGGGCTGCAAGATTTAGAACGGGGATTGATTCGGACAGTTGGTAACCCTGTGGAGCGTTTTCAAGAGGATGCTTTGCGCATGCTACGAGCCGTCCGTTTTTCTATCCAGCTTAATATGCAGATCGAGGACAGCACTTTTGAAGCTATTATTCAGCACGCTCCTACTCTTCGTCACATTAGTTGGGAACGGATCAGAGACGAGGTGCTGAAAATATTAAAAAGTGACTTCCCTGCGGAAGGCGTGATGGTATTGGATGAAGCCGGTCTCCTTCAGTTTATCTTGCCCGAGCTGATCGAGGGCAAAAATGTCCAGCAAGGTGGTCATCATACCACTGACGTCTGGACTCATAGTCTTGATGCTTTGCGTGAGTGTCCTTCGTCAGATCCTCTTGTCCGGCTGGCAACCTTGCTCCATGATGTGGCTAAACCCAGAACGTACAAAGTAATTAATGGCCAGATTACTTTTTATAATCATGAAATTATTGGCGCCCGGATGGCGAGATCCATTGGACGTCGCCTCCGACTACCAAGCAAAGAGGTTGATCGTCTATTTACGCTGGTGCGCTATCACATGTTCCATTACCAGCCGCATAACACAGACGCGGCGATTCGGCGGTTCATGCGTAAGGTTGGGCTTCATAACTTAGATGATATCCTGGATTTACGCGAGGCGGACCGGTTGGGTTCCGGCGCACGCCGCACTAGCTGGCGGTTGGAAGAAATGAAAGAACGAATGATTGCCCAGTTACATCAGCCGATGGATTTACGGGACTTAGCCATTGATGGCAGTACGTTAATTCAAGAATTAAATCTTCAACCAGGCCCGATGATTGGTAAAATTTTACACGAACTTTTTGAAGCGGTGCTAGAAGATCCTGAGTTGAATACTCGAAAAAAATTACTAGAAAAGGCTGAATCACTGGTAGAAAGTGAGAAAAAATCAAGGAACTGATTAAAAAAGGTGAGATTTGTGATAACTGGACGTTTAGTGGATTATTTTTATATAAGCAATTTAAAGTAACATAGCCTTCCCGGACGAGGAATAAGGTGGAAACTGTCAACCTCCCATAAAACAAGCGTCACTTAAAAGTGACAAAATAGCAAAGTAAAGCAAAAACGTCACTTATAATTGACGCTCAATTATTGTGAGATATAGTATTCTCACTAAATAATTTTCACACCTTATGAAGAAAAAGAAAGTAAGTAAAAAAATAATTGTCACCAATCAAGTTGCCAAATTTCGTCAATCACTAAGGCTTCGACCTTCCGTTCTAGCCGCTCGAATTGGCATTTCTCGATATACTCTTTACAAGATAGAAAAAGGAAAGGTTGTTCCCATCTTATTAATAGCCTTAAAACTCGCCCAGTACTTTGACACCTCAGTCGACACTCTTTTTAAGTTGGAAACAGATTTTGAATTTTATGAATCAGTCCGGACGCTGAATAAGCGCCAGTCCTAACACCTATCCCCCTTCCTTCCTCAGCTTCTTCAGATCATCCCACAATAACAGCAGTGGTGCGGCAATAAAGGTACTGGAGTAAGTGCCCGTGACCGACCCAATCAACAAGGCCAAAGCAAACCAACGGATCGTTTCACCACCCAGCAGGAACAACGACAGCAACATGATAATGATCGTCATCGAGTTATTGATTGACCGGCTCAGCGTCTGCAAGACCGCAATATTTACTAAATCGGCAAAAGGAAGGCTTCGGTGTGTGCGCGTTAATTCCCGAATTCGGTCAAAGACCACAATCGTATCGTGCACCGAAAACGATAACGTCGTCAGCAGCGCGGTCACAAACAAGACATCAACTTCAATCCCATAGACAACGCCCAAAATACTAAACGCCCCTAACAGAATGAGCGAATCGTGCAGCATCGCCAAAATAGCTGCCATACCATACTTTAGTTCACTAAACTGCCGCCAGACATAGATGGCAATAATACTGGCCACAATCGCTACCGCCACCAACGTTTTGAGTAACAATTCCCGCCCTAACGTCGGTCCCACGGTCTCAAATCTTAATACTTCAATCCGCCCCAACTCATGACTCAAGTCTGCAACTACTTGGTCTTTTGTCTGATTATCAATTTCTTTAGTGCGCAAAATAAATTGGTTCACGCCAGAATTTTGAATACTTTCAACTTCGACGTCAGCTGGTTTTACTTGTTCAACGTCGGTGGTTGTTAAAGGAGTTTCGGCTGCCACTATTTCAATTTCTAACAACGACCCACCAGTAAAATCAATTGCCGGTCGCAATCCAAATCGTGCCAAAGA
>DASVCZ010000075.1:0-14469 GCA_036381335.1 Patescibacteria group bacterium
GGCTGGAAAGGCTTTAGTGGCGGTGAATTCATGCGAGAGTACGCTAAAGAAAAAGGATTATTTAAAGAAAATGCGGGGATTCATCATGACGCACGTCACTACGAAGACGACTTTGATCGCAAAATTGATTTCGGCATGCGAGAAAAATTGGAAACAGAAGAAAAATGGATTATTGAATCCTGGTTATCAGGATTTATGGCTCAAGGGGTACCTGGGACCCTTAAGATCCTGATGGTTTGTTCCGATGATTCAGTTCGGGTAGACCGAATCGTCAATCGCGATAGCGTCAATGTCAAGGAAGCCAAAGCCAACATGTTTGCTCGCTACCAGGCAAACTTAAGCAAGTGGTCCCGGATGTATAAAGATCAATGGCAGGAGTGGGTGGTCCAAACAGGCAAAGTAAAAGCAGAAGCTGAAATTGATTTTTGGCGGCCAGACTTGTACGATGTAGTTATAGATACCTACTCGCATAACCAACAACAGTCGTTGGACCTTGTTTTGAATGCCATCCAAAAAGAAACTGCCTCAAGCTAATCCGATACACTTTTCATTATTTGTGTTACTGGTCAGTCTAACCTTTATTTTGTGGGTGGTGTATCGCTTTCGACTTCATTTTCCTATTTGGTTTGACGAGACGGTAGGGAAAGCCCTTTTTTTTGCGGCTCCCACGTGGGTGTTTATTAATGCTACCCGTGCCAAATCACTGCTAGAAAGCTGGCAGCTGAGCAAGCTCAAACCAGGTCTACTTCAAGGCATCGCTTTTGGCGGTATCTTTGGATTTGTAGCTAGTTTAACGACGCTTTTTACGTCTTCCTCTAAAGTCGTAGCCGCCCCGTTATTTATATCGGACGTATTTTGGTGGGAATTTATGATGGCGCTGTTGACCGGGTTCTGGGAAACCTTATTCTTCTTTAGCTTTGTTTTAACGGTCTTGTTACAGATGTATAGTAAAGATACTCTCAAGGCTATTTTGTGGGCAGTCTTTATTTTTGTTGCTTTCCACGTACCCAATACGTTGCTTCGTTTTCAGTTAGCGGACGTGCCTTTACAAATAGTCCTGTTAGTATTATTTGCGGTGGGTCAATCATTGATCTATCTGTATCGGAGAAATTCGTACACCCTAGTTATCAGTCATGCGGTATGGGGGATGGCTTTATTGGTCCATATGGGATAATTTCTTGACGAAAAGTACGTTATAGGCTATAGTTACGCCTTGCTACACCTGCTACTTATGTCATATACGCTTCGTTTTATTCTTTCTGCTGGCGCCCTCTTAGTAGGTTGCAGCATTTTAGGCATCTCCTTATTTTATGGCAGCGTGCAAAGTTTTTCGGCTTCTGGTAAAGTTGAGTCGTTCGAGAAAGAATTTTATTTTGATCAGGAAATGTTGCCCGATCACGTCCTTTATCCGATGCTGATGGTGGTAGACCGGGTGCGGTTAGAGTCGGCTCCAGAATTAGAACAGATTTATTTGCAAGCTGAGTATGCCAATCGACGATTGGAGTACACGGAAGAGCTGATAGCCAAAGAAAAGATTGAATTAGCGTATTCCACTTTAACAAAATCAGAAAAATACTTACTGCAAGCGGCTCAAAATACCGTTAATTCCCCCGAGAGAACGGATAATACAGTTTCTCATTTGATAAAGACGATTGAGTATCATCAAGCCAAGCATAAAGAACTGGCCCCTCACTTTAGTGATCCTCAACGCGCGCAAATCGACGCCTTCCTCCAGCAAGCCCAAGTGGTGTTGGAGCAGTTAAAGAGTTTATAAAAATTTCATTTGCTGACTCAATTTTAACTGGCGAACCCTGGATAACGGTGTTAGGTAAATAGATTCCCAGTTGTAACTTCATAGTAACTAACAAAAAAGTAAAGTCGAGCGTGTCTTGAATCTATCCTGACTGCTGATATGTCTTGTGTGAAAAGGGTGATACTTTATGATTCTTTTTTTCCGCAAAATTCCCGTAACTAGCATTGATTGCTTTTGCACCATTTTGTTGCGTTGACAACTCTTCCTCAAATATGAGATTCTTAACATCCGTTAGGAACCATACCACAACATCTTGTGGTATTTTTAACCCCTAACCCCAACATATTAGATATGCGATGCCCATATTGTGGAAAGACTGACTCATCCGTTATAGATTCGCGAGAAGCGGACGATACTACCTCAATTCGGCGTCGGCGCATGTGTAATGCCTGTGACAAACGGTTCACCACCTACGAACGGGTGGAAGGCATCGAGTTAAAAGTTATTAAAAAAGACGGGACGCGTGAAGACTTTAGTCGGGATAAATTGCGCCGCGGGGTGGTCAAGGCCACTTGGAAGCGCCCGGTCTCGATGTCAGACATTGATGATCTGCTGGACGATATTGAACGCAAGTTGCGTCAACGCCAGACGACTGAGGTCAAAAGCTGGGAAGTAGGTAATCTGGTCATCAACCGGTTGCGCAAAATTGACAAACTGTCATACCTTTTGTTTGCCAGCGTCTATCGGGATTTTGAGTCATTAGAAAATTTTGAAGAAGAGTTAGCCAAATTAAAAGCAGAGTAAAAAGTAAAAGGAGTCTTTATGTCACCAGCCGCTTCGTTGCCCAAAAAAAGAATGAGGTTTGCCAACCGCGCCTTAGATAGTGGGATGGGAAAGGCCGTCGCCCAACGCACCTATTTGCGGAAGATTACCGATCCAGAAACTGGTCGTGAGCGCTGGGAGACCTGGCAAGAAGTGGCAGAGCGGGTGGCCTTAGGTAACTCTTTGCTGATCAAAAACTTCAAAGGTGTTAAAAACGCTAAAAAACACCAACAAGCTGAGTTCGAATTGCTCCAGAAGCATATTAATAACGGTTCGATGTTGATGTCCGGTCGGCACTTGCAACACGGTGACGCCACACAGCCTGGCCGCAACATGGAGGTTTTTACCAACTGTAGTACGGCTTCTTCGTCTTACATTTTGTTTTACCTGCTGATGAACGGTTCGGGGGTGGGTCGGGCGTATGATGACGATATGTGTCTCGTCGATTGGGACAATATGCCTAATGTGCGCTGTGTTATTGACGACAGCCACGCCGATTACGACTGGGGCAAAGATGAAAGCGTCCGAGACGCCAAGCACAAGTACGGTGAGCAAAACGGCCGGGTGCACTGGTTTAAAGTCCCTGACAGCCGCGAGGGGTGGTCTCAAGCAGTAGAGATGCTGGAGATCATGGCGTATGAGAAAAAATTCAAAGATGATATTTTGATTTTAGATTTTTCGGAGGTGCGCCCGAAGGGCGCACCGATCAAAGGCATGCAGGACAGACCTTCGTCTGGCCCTAAGCCATTGATGAATGCGATCGAGCGAGTCGCCACCATCAAAGGTGCTGGCATGTCCCCGTGGAAGCAAGCCATTTTCGTGGATCACTACTTAGCCGAGTGTGTCTTGGTTGGAGGCGCGCGCCGGAGCGCGCGCATCGCCACCAAAAACTGGACCGATCCCGAAATCTTTGACTTCATTGATATTAAGCGGGGTGGCTTCCTCTGGAGTGCTAATAACTCAGTGGCGGTAGATGAAAAATTCTGGAAGCAACGCAGCAACCATTCCAAGAAAGTCTTAGAAGCCATCATGAAAGCCAGTTATGAAGATGGGACGGGTGAACCGGGCTTTATCAATCAGCACCGTTTAGTTCAAAATGATGAAAATTACGAAGGCTATCAAGACGGCAAGTACGCTGAAAGTGACAAGTATAAACCCATGAAGCGGACTGAAAAAATGTTGGCTCACTTGGCGCGCAACGCTGGGGCTAAGCCGTACAGCCAGATTCCCAATCCCTGTGGTGAGATTTCGCTCAACATGTTGGGTGGCTACTGTGTCATCGGTGACGTGGTGCCTTACTTTGCTCCCACCCTCGACGACGCTGAGGAAGCCTTCCGGGCTATGGCGCGGGCGCTCATCCGGGTTAACTCGATGAACTCGCTCTATAACCGCGAGGTCAAACGGACCAACCGAATCGGGGTCGGCATGACTGGTATTCATGAGTTCGCTTGGAATCAATTTGGGTACACCTTCCGCGACTTAATCAACGAAGAGAAATCCAAAGATTTCTGGTTGACTCTCAATCGTTTCAAGCGGGCGGTGGCCGATGAAGCCGAAAAATATTCTAAAGAATTGGGAGTAGCGGTACCTCACACCAACACTACCATTAAGCCTTCCGGTACGGTGTCCAAGCTCTTTGCCTTGACTGAAGGCGCTCACTTGCCCAGTATGCGCGAGTACCTGCGCTGGGTGCAGTATAGTAGCGACGATGCCCAGATCAAAAAATACAAGGAAAAAGGCTACCCAGTTAAGCAGCTCAAGAGTTACAAAGGCACCACCGTCGTCGGTTTCCCAACTCAGCCGCTCATCTGCCGCTTGGGTATGAATGGTCGCTTAGTTACCGCCGGTGAAGCTAAGCCAGAGGAACAGTATAAGTGGTTGATGCTGCTCGAGAAATACTGGATCGTCGGCGTCGACGACAATGGCCAGCCTTTGGAAGACACGGGTAACCAAGTCTCCTACACGCTCAAGTATGATCCGAAAAAAGTTTCTTACAAAGAGTATGCTGAGATGGTCCGCCAATACCAAGGTTTGGTTAAGTGCTGCAGTGTCATGCCTCAGCAAGACACCACGGCCTATGAGTACCAACCTGAGCAACCGGTCACCATCAGTGAGTTCATGAAGGTCTTGAACGAAATCGAAAAAGACGAAGACTTGATCGAAGACATCGACTACGAATCACTCAAGTGTGCTTCCGGAGCTTGTCCGATCTAAATCTATGTCACCACTTAACGGCGAGCGCCCTGACTTGCAACCCTTGTTTCAACGACAATTGGCAATTCATCAGGCGCTCCGCCGGTCTCAGATCGATACTTTCTTAACCAATCCTGAGTCGCTCAAACTGCCAGCTCACATCAAGGTGGAAGCGGCTGCCAGTCCTAGACACCCAGAGAGCTCACAAGATGCCTTTCTCATCGATGCCGAGAGGAACATTTTTATGGTGGCAGATGGCATGGGCGGCCTGGCCGCCGGTGACGTAGCTAGCCGGGTAGCGGTAGCAACCTTTGAGGAGTTTTTTCAAAAATTGGTTGATCAAGCCGAGGCTTATACCGAAGCAGATCTAGTAGCCACTTTTAAGGCTGCTGGTCAAGAAACAATCGCTCGTTTACAAGTGTACGCGGCGGAAGAGGGGCTAAAGGAACTAGGAACTACCCTGACTTTGGTCCATCTATTCAAAGACGGTGATGAAGCCAAATTATTTGAAGCGACGGTGGGAGACTCGAGTGCCTATTTAGTTACCGCGGGCGAATGTACCAAGCTGTCATTTAACCACATCTTGTGGACTCAATTTTCCCACTTTCGAGCTGATGGGAGCTTCAGTGATCCCGAGCTGGCGCTTTTGAGTCCTCGATTTTTTTCTCCCACCGAAATACATACATTAGTTAAAGCTCGTCATACTGGACGGTTGGAAGAAGTGATCCGCCAAGTAGTAGCGGCCTTGGATGAATGTGGGGACGAGAAGGAGTTAGCCCGTATGTTGTCGCCTGTACTGGCTGATGACACCCCCGAAATGACTGCCATCCAGAAATTTCTGTTGCTGGCTCTGCCAGGAGCATATAGAGCGGCTCACTTTGATCTGGAAGGCTACGCCATACTGCTTTTCTCAACCAGAAACAACGTTGATGCACTGGTGAACGATACCAACACCTTCAACTTCAGACACAGTCTCAGAACCTTGGATTCAACACGCTCACACGCGGTGACGTTGCTCACCGATGGAGGGACCGATCCTTTGACAGCGTCTCTAGTAGGAGAAACTTTGACTTCAGACTCCAGTATTCTGGATCAAGTCAACGCCGTCAACACTCCGGACCAAGACGGCAAGTATCCTAAGCGAGCCAAGTTTGACGATGTGACGCGGGTCACGGTTGAAATAAAAACTTAATTATAGTCCCTTTTCCATGCTTTTTCTCTCAATTCATTAGCAACTTTAACTGCCGATTTAGTTTGATCATCGGTGAACGACATATATCCTTGCCTAAAAAATGCGAGGTCAGACAATTTCTTTTTAGGAACAGCTTTTGTTTTAATTGGAAAGTGTTTTTGGTTACTTTTAGTCATACTTGGATTGTGAGATTTATCTGACAAATTGTCAAACAATGACAGAAAGTAAAATTACTTGCTTTTCGGGAGAAAAGAGTATAATACGCACTAAATATGTCACATAAAGAAAAACGTCAGCCTAAAGTGGACTTAGAAGAAACCCAGCCGGTTGAAGTAGGAGCTCGTCAGCTGCTAGCAAGTTTGAAGTTCAGGTGGCAAACTTATAAGTGGATTTTGCCACCCAATGATTTTGAAGCTTTTATGCTCAGAGTTAGTGACTATGAAGCACAAGCAGTAAGTCTGGAAAGAAGGCAATTAAACTCAGAAAAACTAGAAGCAGCACTATTAGCCGAACATCAACATTTAGAAAAACTCGTTCGGACGATACGCCAAAATCATGCAGCCGCTACTAAGCGAAGGCATTTGGAAAGTATTTCAAAGACAAAAGAGTTACCGGTGTTAGATCTTTTAGAAGGTGAGAGATACTCACCAACTGAAGAGGATATGATTAGTTTTGCTGAAAGCTATCAGGCAAATCCGTTGGTAAATAAAAGACGTGATCCGGAAGAGGAGTTTTGGGATAGCAGTATGCACGACGAGCTCTTTGGAGATGATGGGGGCTACGGCCTTTAAAATGCTTCTCTCCTTTTAATCCACTTCCCACCGAGGTTTGCGCTCGAGTTGGGTCATGTCTTTCACAAATTCATGTCGTTGATATTTAAATGAAGCGGTGATGCCAATCATGGCGGCGTTGTCACCACAGAGGCGTTTCGAGTAGGGAACGTGAAGCTGGAGAGTACGACCTGACTTTTTCAACGTCTCTCGAATCGCTTTTCTGAGGGTCATATTAGCCGCCACGCCACCTCCCAGAAAAACAGCCGTGATTTGTGGATAGTCCGCCAAGACTTTTTCTAGTTTGTAGGTGATATGACGAAAGACTGCTCGTTGGAAAGAGGCGCAGAAGTCATAGGTTTGCTGAGCAGATAACTGGTGACCATTGGCTGTCAGTTTTTCAATTAAGTTGCGACTATGCGTTTTCATTCCAGAGAAACTGAGATTGTAATCACCGCTGGTGGTCATAGGGAGAGGGAAATCATAGGCAGTGGTATCGCCCTTTTTGGCAAATTGCTCAATCACTGGTCCGGCTGGGTACCCTAGATCCAACATCCGGCCGACTTTGTCCAGGCATTCACCGGCGGCGTCATCGATAGTCCAGCCCAAGCGCTCATATGAACCAACTTCGTTGATAAGAACAAATTCTGAATGGCCGCCGGAGATAACCAGTGACAGCACATTAGTTAGTGGCTGAACCGTTTCTGACTTGGGAATCAACTGGTTGCGTTGAGCGAGTGGTGACAGCACATGAGCTTCTATATGATTGATGGCGATGAGAGGTTTGTTGTCTTTGATAGCCAGCTCTTTAGCTTTACTAATCCCGACTTCCAAGGCGGGTGCTAAGCCAGGGCCTTGGGTGACGGCAATGGCGTCCAGCTGATCGGCGGTGACGCGCGCGCGCTTAAGGGCGACTGCAATCGTTTGATTAATATTTTCCTTATGGGCTTGCTTGGCCACGGTGGGAAAGACGCCGCCGTACGGCCGGTGCAGTTCAGCTTGCGAAGCCACCACGTTGGATACCACCGTTACTCCCCGGGTGACGGCGGCGGCGGTTTCGTCACACGAAGTATCGATAGCGAGAATCAGTGGTTGCGTCTTAAGCTTGTCCATTTTTTCTTCTTTTCTCCTGGGATTTTTGAACTAATTCTGCCATTTCAAGATCAAATTTTTCTTCTTCTGTCAGCACTTTAGTTTCCTCTAAAGTAAAGAGCTCGTGAACGGAGGTTTGTAAAAAGTGCGCCAATCTCAATGCAATTAAAACCGAGGGAACTATTTGTCCCTGCTCAATTTTAAATAAGGTACTTCGATTAATGCCAACTCTTTGAGCTAATACTGTCTGAGGAAACTTAGTAGCTTCTCTAAACTTAGCTACGTTGTTGTATATTTTGAGATGTGGGGGAGGGGGTGTTTTCATATTTAGGTGTGGAGTTGTGTAGTGTTCGGTGAAAGGTATGTTGCTTAAAAGCAACATAAGCCTGGATTTTATCTTGAGTGTTGCTTTTAAGCAACACCCTCTCCGGCGAGAGGTTGTGCTGCAAACTCTGCAAACTCAAAGTGTCTACTTGCTCCATCGCTCTTCAATTGAGATCGTGCGTTCACCTTCTCCCACTTCATTAAAAGTAATATGAACCACTGGCAGTTCGGGTTTTATCCACGTTGCCACTTGGCTCCACCATTCAATGACTACCACATTCTTTGGCTTCATATACTCATCTAAAGCCAGTTTTTCGAACACTTCTTGTTCATCAACTTTCCAAGCATCACAGTGCAAAAGCTTTCCCGAAACGCCGTGTCGCTCAAATGCATACTCTTCGCAGTACGAATAGGTCGGCGAGACGATCGTTTCTTTAATGCCTAGAAACTCGGCTACCCCTTTAGTAAAAATGGTTTTACCCGTGCCCAGAGCCCCGTCTAAGCCCACCACCAACCCCCTGTCCCGAATATCATTCCAGTGTTTGAGCATGAGGCGACCAGCTAGCTCTTGTGTTTCATCAGGATTAAAAGAATGAAGCACTGTCTGTTCAGAATTCCCATCTTTCTCCAACGTCTGGCCCGCATTTCTCTCCCGCAACGTAATTGGGGTCGACAGCGTGGTATCGATAACAGTGGACGGTTCGTTGTGAGGTAACTCACCGGCGTCAATAATAAAGTCAATTAAATTTTTTTGTTTACCTGATAAGCCATCAAAAATATCTTCAATAGAGTAGGGTCGCTTAGCATTGGAAGCATTGGCGGAAGTAGCAGTAATTGGTTTACCAAAGGCTCGCAACAGTTCCAGCATTAACGGATAATCTGGAATCCGCACGCCCACGGTCCCAAACTCGGAGGCAACGCCTTGAGCAACCTGTCCCTTACTTTTGGAGACCACCGTCACCGGCCCCGGCAGAAACCGAGCATACAAATTGCGGGCGCTGTCATTGAGTTCCACATACTCTTCGGCGCTGGTTTGGTCTGGCACCGCGATCGACAGCGGTTTACCTTCCCGCCGCGACTTATACGCCAGCAGTTTATCTACCGCTGCTTGATTAGTGGCATCGACTCCGGCCCCATACGTGGTTTCCGTCGGGAATATGACCAACCCACCCGCATTCAGAACCTCAATCGCTTGCTTGATCACTTCCTCAGAACGAGTATGATTACTTTTCACTACTTTCATATCTGGAGGTATTATAAGCCATCTGGTAAAGAAAAGAGCACTCTCTGCTATAATTGACCTATACCGTATGCCAAACACCCTTCTTCCCTCAGACACAGTCTCGCCGGACGAAATCAAGTTCGGTTTGTTTGTTAAGAGCCACGAGGTGCAGCAGATTATCAATAGCCTCAAAGAAATTATGCTGCTACCCTCGGCAGAGCGAGTCAAATGGGTGGAAGAATACCAAGATATCTTGACCGATCTGTTGGATTCCTTTATGGAAGACTCCGTCTTAGCGATGGATGGTTTGCAATTAGACTCCGAAGGCATGGATTTATCGGTAGAACTGGTAGCTAATATCCGGGAAGTGATGAACTCTCTCCAAACTATTCTCTCAGACGCCCGCGTACTCGAGAGCTAAAGGATTTTATGTTCGTGGTTGATCTGTTTATTGCCTTTATCTATCAACCGTTTCTCAATTTATTGGTCTTCATCTATTGGCTGCTGGGGCTAGGTACTCAAGGACAACCAGACATGGGAGTGGCAGTTATTATTTTGAGTGTCATTATTCGAGTCATTTTGTTGCCGATGTCGCTGACAGGCTCTAGGTCTGAACCCAAGAAAAGGGAAATTGCGGATAAAGTTCGCCAGCTGCATGAGCTGTATGCGTCCGATCCGGTCAAGTTTAAACAAGAAAAAAAGAAAATTTTCAAAAAAAGTACCCCAGTAGTGGTGGGTGAGATAATTTCTTTAGTGGTTCAGGTAGTAACTGCCTTAATGTTGTGGAAGATTTTTGCGTCTGGGTTAAGTGGCCAAGACTTGCATTTACTCTATGACTTTATGCCTCGAGTGGAGATGCCGTTTAACTTAAATTTCTTAGGTAGGTATGATCTAACGCACACCAGCTTGACGCTTAACTTGTTGCAATCTGTGTTAATTTTTATTCTGGAGACGGTCTCGTTGTACACGTCTCCGTACCCGACGTCGCGCCATGAGGTCATCCGGCTGCAGTTAATTTTACCGGTGGTGTCGTTTATCATCTTCATGGGCTTGCCGGCGGGGAAAAAATTATTTGTGATTACGGCGCTGTGTTTTAGTATTGTACTAACGATAGTCAAGGCAGTGCGGCGTCGATTTCTCGAGTATCAAGATGAAGTGGCGGCCCGAGAAGCTGCCGAAAACTTGCCCAGTGACGAGCGAGTAGTTGTCGAGGTAAAATAAGGTATGGAATTTGATCGCTTAGTGGTTTCCTTTATGGTTGATGAAGTCGTGGGTGGCTTCTTCATTTCTGTCCCTCCGGGTCACGTGGCCTGTGTCTACGACCGTGGTCGGGGCGTGTTACCTCGAGTCTGGGGGCCTGGTCTTCACTTAAAGATTCCTTTTTGGCAGATTGCCAAGCTTTTTAATGCCCAAGTGTTGGAGTTTTCCATTGCTGAAGGGTTTGACTTTTCTCATAACAAAGAAGCGCTGGGTGATACTGCTATTACTACCACTACGAAAGATGGGCACGATATTACGGTAGAAGGCTCCATTTTGTTCCGGATTGACCGCGAAAATGCTCCCGAACTCTGGGAAAATCTGGGAGAAAATGTGGTCTCTAAGGTGGTGCGGCCATTTTCGCGAAGTCGAGTCTCTTCCGTCGTTGCCGAACTGACCCTCGATCAAATCAAACAACACCGCAACCAGGTAGAGCAGATCATCAAAGACGACCTCAACGAACACTTCAAGAACCGCGGTCTCAACTGCGAAGGCTTCTTGCTCAACCGAGTAAAGAAGGTCGAACACGGCCATGTGCAGACGATTTTGCAGGCAGAGGCTGCGCCTGAAGCCAACCAGACTGAGCTTAATTGACCCCAGTTCTCTTTCTCTCCGCTTGACACTTCTTTAGCAGCCTATTAAGATATCTACCGCTAGCAGTCTCTCGATTTATTTGCTAAAATCAGAATCTGCTCAACATTTTCAACAGTAATAAGTAGTATTGTAAGGAATCTATGGCCAAGACTCTCTCAGTCTCTCAAATCAAACCTCTCGCTGGCTACATCTTAGTCGAACCAGCCGACACCGAAAAACAAACCGCTTCTGGCATCTACTTGCCTGACTCTCATGAAGAAAAACCCCAACACGGGACTGTGTTAGCCGTGGGTGCTCCCGCTATGATCGAGGGCGCCGAAGTTAAAGCCCAGGTTAAAAAAGGCGATCAAGTCCTCTACAAAAAATGGGGTGGCAACGAAGTCAAGATTGACGACAAAGAGTATCAAATCCTCAAGTTCGAGGATGTATTAGCCGTACTAGGCTAAGTTTAGAAATTAAAAATTAGTAATTAGAGATTTTTCCGGAGGAAACTATGGCAGCCAAACAACTCAAATTCGGGGACGAAGCCCGACAAAAAATGTTAGCCGGTATTAATAAATTAGCCGCTGCGGTCACCACGACCCTGGGTCCCCGTGGTCGCAACGTAGCCATTGATAAGTCATGGGGTTCGCCCACTGTCTTGCACGATGGTGTGAGTGTGGCTAAAGAAATCACTTTGGAAGATAAGTTTGAAAACATGGGGGCTCAGTTAGTCAAGGAAGCCGCTAGCAAAACCAACGACGCAGCTGGAGACGGAACTACCACTGCTACGTTATTGGCTCAACAAATCAGTGTCAAAGGCATGAAGTATGTGACCGCGGGTACCAATCCCATGTTAATGAAAAAGGGTATTGATCGCGCAGTCGACGCCGCCGTAGCTGAAATCCGCCGCTTAGCTAAACCTGTTAAGCCAGAAGATTGGGAAAAAGTAGCTACTTTATCGGCTCAGAACGAAGAAATTGGGAAAAAAATTGCTGAAGCCTTGAAGCTGGTAGGTAAAGATGGCTTGATCGAAGTGGAAGAGGGTAAAACCATGGACATCACCATCGAGCACAAGCAAGGGATGGTCTTTGATAAAGGCTATGCTTCACCCTACTTCGTCAGTAACCCTGATGAGATGGAAGCGGTGATTGAAAGCCCATATATCTTAGTCACCGATCAAAAGATCTCTTCCATTCAAGACTTGTTACCAATGCTCGAAAAACTGATGCAGGTCAGCAAAAACTTTGTCATCATTGCCGAAGACATTGAAGGCGAAGCCTTAACCACGCTGGTGGTTAACAAACTCCGCGGTGCCTTTAACGGCTTAGCGCTCAAAGCCCCAGGCTTTGGTGATCGCCGCAAAGCTATGTTGCAAGACATTGCTGTCTTGACCGGTGCCAACTACATTTCCAGTGAAACGGGCCGGCAATTAAAAGACGTAACGGTGGAAGACTTGGGTCGAGCTGACAGTGTTCGCTCTACCAAAGATGAAACCAGAATCGTCGGTGGCAAAGGCAAGAAAAACGATATTAATGGTCGAGTAGCTCAAATTGAAGCCGAAATTGCCAAGACCACTTCCGACTTTGATAAAGAGAAGTTGCTCGAACGCAAAGCTAAACTGGCTGGTGGCGTAGCTACCATTCAAGTTGGCGCTTCCACCGAAGTGGAAATGAAGAACTTGCAAGAGCGAGTCAAAGACGCTAAAGAAGCCACCAAAGCTGCTATCGAATCAGGCATTATTCCTGGCGGTGGGGTGACGTACATTCAGGCTCGCAAAGCGTTAGCCACACTCAAGGGCGTCAGTAGTGATGAGCAGACAGGTATCGATCTCATCCGCGAAGTCTTGGATCAACCGCTGCGAATGTTGGCTACCAACAGCGGTGTTGACGCTGGCTGGGTCGTCAAGCAAGTTGAAGGTAAGGATGATCCTACCTACGGCTTTAACGCCTTAACTAATGAATTTGGTAACATGGTCAACGCAGGCGTCATCGAACCGGCTAAGGTGGAAATTGAAGCCCTTAAAAACGCTGCTTCCGTGGCCAGTATGATTTTAACCACTGAGGCTTTGATCACCGACATCCCAGAAGAAAAGAAAGCTGCTCCCGCAGCTCCAGACATGAGTGGGATGATGTAACGTGATCTGACTACTTAAAAAAATAAAGAAAAGCCCTATCAAATTGATAAATGATGGGGCTTTTTGGTATCATGCGATAATGGATAACTCTGGAGAGCGAAGTCAGGCTGCAGCCAAAATAATCCACTACCGAACAGAACTGCATCCCTACCAGGATGTGCCTCGCGTAGAAGAAAACAGAGATGGGCAAACATATCTCAAGGTTTTCCACGGTTTGCAGCACTTTCTAAAAGAAGCTATTGCTTTGCAACCAGAAAAACCGCTAGTTATTGATGTGGGAACGGGGCAAGGGAAAGGAATTAGTCAGGTTCTAGACATGCTTGGTTTGACCGATAAGGTGACTTTAATTGGCACCAGTTTGCGATATAACGAAACGTTGATGAAGCAATTGGCCAACGTACGCTTGACGGGAGTTGAAACTTTGCGCGGTATACAAGACAGTTCAGTCGCCGCTATGCTCGGTTTAAACTCAGTAGCTCACTCGGGTAGTTTAACATTGGCTGCCAGAAGTATTGATCGCGTCTTAAAACCAGGTGGGTTATTCAAAATGACTTTTGTTAAGGAGTTTAGTGATTTTGTGGATTACCTAAAAAGTATGGGCTATGATCTTCAGGAAGTAGCAGATACTAATACTCGCTTAACAATCCTACTTGGTCGGAAACCTTTTCCGGAGAAGAAAATGAAGTCAGCTCGAGTTCTTTTTTTGAAAGATCATGACTCAATGTACAAGCAGCTGGCGATGGGGCTAGATAAGAAATAACCTTAATTGCTAAAAGTTACTACCCCGTAATTCATCGGCACCCCGGCGCCCTCTTTTCGATAACTATAAAATTTATCGTTATTATGGGCGGTACAGTCAGAAGCGAAGTTCAGCCGTAAGTTACTTTTTTCAAACACGTTGTACATTTGGTTGAGATTTTGACGGAGCAAGTTGTAGTGCTCATTGGTTTCTCGATTAATTTGATAACATTGCTCACAAATATGGGGTCCAAGCCAGACGTGCAGCGGGCCTTCGGTGGAAGGCAATTGCTTAAGGGTTTTTTCGGTGATGCCTAATTCGGTGCCTTTGCGGCCGGCGTGAATGACGCCGATGGTGCCGGAAGGCTCATGGTAGAGCAAGAGCGGCACGCAATC
>DASVCZ010000076.1:0-13125 GCA_036381335.1 Patescibacteria group bacterium
ATACTAGAGCGCGGTCGGGCCAAACCTTGCCAATGATAACTGCGACAGTTCATGGATCAAGACTGACGCTAAGCCGTGACCGCGCTCACTAGGAGTGACCGCCATTTCGGTCAACTCCACCAGCCGCAACTCACCAAACTCCAGCGACTCTGCAATCATCACCGCCACCACCTGCTGCTCTAAGTTCCGGATCAGCACCAGCGGGGTAGTGCCAGCCTCTACCAACGTCTCCACCCCTTGCCGAGTCCAGCCAAACTGAGTCCAAAGATCAGTCAGTGGCTCGACGTCCGCAGGTGTAGCCACGTCATCGAGTTGATAACCCGTTGGCAGCTGGATCAGCCCGCTCTCCACCGAAGGGAGAGTGGGATCTTGTACCCGCGACACTGAAGGGTGGCTATTTTGCCCCAAGTATGTCAGGTAGACATCTTCGTAGGGCAACGCCGCCTCAAACGGCACGTTGGCCTGATTCAGTACTGCTGGGGTAACCAGCGTTCGCATCATGGTTCGCCGCCGCTGTCTGCGCTGCGACTCACTGTAAAAGTGCTGCCAGTCAGCTTCCAACTGACTGGCTTGAGTATATACTTGTGGTTGATTCCAATAACTTCGATGAAAAGAAGCTTCATGATCAACCCCGACTTGACCGACACTCGTCACCATGCCGGTATCCTGTGATTCTGGCTTATTCATACTGATCTCCTTTTTAGATAAGCTGACTGTTATGGCTGTTCGATAGGCTGCTTAGCGCTTAAGCAGGTATCGCTCAACCAAAAAGGATTGTAGGCGAAAACTTTTTAAATACATAATTTTTACACATACTTTACAAATTTAAATAAAATGTTTAAAATAAAACATTATGAAATCAATCACCGATACCGTTCGATCTATCCTCAAACATGATGAAGTAGCTCGAGAAGCTGCTCGCCGAGGTATTCTCAATAGCAGTGCTTACGCCCGGGAAATTACTCCCACTGTGGCGGAGGAAACCTGGAAAGAAGTGGAAGAAAGCTCTGTCTCTGTTTCTATCAATCGCATCATCCAAGAGCAGGTATTTGAACCAGTTAAACCAGATTTGGTTTTTGAAAAAGTCACGGTAGAAACAGGATTGGTTGATGTGACCTATGAACGAACGTTGGATGTCAAACAAACACTTAACAGTATTTTGCCCAGCTTGCGGCAAAAATTTCCGCATGATTTATTTATTGAAACTAGTGGCCAACAACAATTAACCATGATAATGACTCAACGGATGTGGGATGCTCTACGCGAAAAAATTACTCAAAAACCAGTTGGGCTCTATGAAAACCAAGTCGCCATTGCTATCTCTTTTGATCCCAGTTACCTAGATGTACCCAACTTTATCTACGGCGTTTTAGGTATACTGGCGGTAGAGAAAGTGAACTTAATGGAAATTGTCTCGACCATGACGGAAATCGTGTTGATCATTGATAGCAGTTACTTAGAAGTGGCCTTAACACAAGTAAAAAAATACCTGCGGTAAAGGTAGAAGTTGTGGGCGGAAGCGGTGGGATTCGAACCCACGAAGCCGTGAGGCTCCGGTTTTCAAGACCGGTGCAATTGACCGCTATGCGACGCTTCCTAGATATCGACCAGCGAGACCAGATGGCCAATTATACTAGATCCAGAGGCAGATATCGATCCATTTCCTCCTAGTTTCCACCCTCTTTTCCTTGCTAAAATGAATGCTACATCAAGCTGGTTTGTGTGTCCGGTACATCTTACTACCAGCTGAAAAGGAGTCCGTATGAAACCTCTTTACTTGGGTATTATTGCCCTGATTGTGATCGTGGGTGGGGTGATGGCCTGGCAGATGTATGGCCAACCAGGGTCAGATTATATGATGCCTACTTCTGAAGTGACGAGTGACGATATGCCCGCTATCGAGCTAACTGAGCTGGAGAAGACGATTGTCTTATCTGAGCAAAATGAGTTGGGCCAGAGTGGGACGGCGGTGATCAATAGTGATGCCGATGGCAAGACGGTAGTGACGCTGACCATGACCGGTGGCGAGTTCCCGCTGCCACAACCAGCTCATGTGCATGATGGTTCGTGTCCTAACCCAGGTGCGGTCAAGTACCCGCTGACGAATGTGGTCGATGGCAGTTCAGTCACCACGCTGGATGTGATGTATGACGACTTTGTGAGTATGAGCGATAAGATGGCCATAAATGTCCACAAGTCAGCAGCCGAAGCCAGTGTCTATACGGCGTGTGGGGATGTGAATTAGGAAGAAATTTGCTTTTAGAACATGAACCCACCTGAGTAAAATTGGGTGGGTTTTTTTTGCTTGGTTGATAGAGGTATAATGTAAGGATGAGTATGGCAAACAAAAACCTTACAAATGCAAAACGGGAAAAGAACGATGAGTACTATACACAGTATCCCGATATCCAAAAGGAGATTGAAGCGTATCTTGAATATGACCCAGACACCTTCAAAGGCAAAGTTATCTACAGCAATTGTGATGATCCATTTGAAAGCAACTTTTTCCGCTATTTTGTGCTGAACTTTAAACGTCTTGGGTTGAAGCGGCTTATCACCACTAGCTACAAACCTTCGCCTATTGCCAATACACAACTTGGATTGTTTGGCGGCGATAAGACCGTGGCAAAAGCTAAAGGTCGCCCAAAAATCACAGCTAACAAATTCATCATCAATGAAGTTGGAGATATGGATGGTGATGGCGCGTTTAATCTGACTGATATTGCCGAGCAACTCAAAGCAAACAAAAACAACGAGTGGGCGCCTTTGGACGGGGACGGTGATTTTCGAAGTGATGAATGTGTGGAGCTGTTAAAAAAATCTGATATTGTCGCGACTAACCCACCGTTTAGCTTGTTTCGCGAATATATCAAACAGCTATTCGATCACGACAAAAAATTTGTCATCATAGGTAACATGAATGCCATCACATATAAAGAGATTTTTCCACTGATAAAAGAGGACAAATTGTGGCTCGGCAACGGCTTTAATGCTGGAAATGCGTATTTTGCTACACCAAATGTGCGAAGTGATTTTGCTTCTGGGGTTTACGATCAAAAAACTGGTCTGGTGAAATTTCGTAACTGTCATTGGTTTACAAACCTAGACCATGGGCGACGTCACCAACCACTGACTCTTATGACCATGGCGGACAACTTGAAGTTTAATAAGAAAATGAAGGGTAAATCAGCTTATGACCACTATGACAATTACGATGCAATTGAGGTGTCGTTTACCGATGCTATTCCCAGTGATTATAATGGAGTGATGGGTGTGCCAATAAGTTTCCTGGACAAATACAACCCAGACCAATTTGAGATAGTTGGTTTTACTTCAGGAAGAGATGAATTTGAATGTAGACCATCAAAAAAATACAGAAATCCAGTACAACATAACGTAAACGGAACGACCTCAAACGGCAGTAAAGCCAATACCCGAGCAACTATATTGATGAGCGATAAGCCTTCTGGTATTTATTACACTGCAGAAAATGCAAGCGGTCCATTTTCTATTGTTTATGCAAGAATTTTAATTAAACACAGGAAAGCAATACTATGATTACAACACTTCATAAATATACATTACGCGATGTCGTAGATGGGTTTGTTTATAACGAACTGGAAGGCAAAGGTTTGTTCGGCCTAGATGGCAAACTCACCATCCAGCCAGAATATCAGCGCAACTATATTTATGCCAGTGACGGCGGTAGGCGCGAGCAAGCAGTGATTGAGTCGCTGCTCAAGGAGTATCCGATAGGACTACTATATTTCAACAAAGTTCGTGACGATGCACTGGAAGTGTTGGATGGTCAACAGCGTATTACTAGCGTAGGACGGTTTGTAACGGGTAAGTTTGCGGTCAAAGATGCCAACGGTCACGAGCAATATTTTAGTGGGATGGCCGAAGTTCAACGCGAAAAAATAATGAATGCATCGCTACTGGTGTATGTTTGCGAGGGTGACGAACCAGAGATTAAAGATTGGTTCAAAACTATCAATATAGCCGGTGTACCACTAACCCCACAAGAGATTTTAAACGCAGTCTACTCTGGGCCATTTGTTACACTTGCTAGAGAAGAGTTTAGCAATAGCAATAACTCTCTTGTCCAAAAATGGAGTGCGTATATTGCAGGTGATATTAAGCGCCAAGCATATCTAGAGTGTGCGTTGAATTGGGTGAGCCACGGTGAAATTGACGCTTATATGAGCAAGCACCGTCACGACCAAAACATTACCGAACTCAAATCTCACTTTACAAAGGTTATCGACTGGATATCTGGCGTTTTTATCGATGTTGAGAGTGAAATGAAGGGCTTAGAATGGGGCAGGTTGTACGAGACATATCATAAACAAGACTATGACCCAGCCGAAGTTTCTAAACAAGTGCGAGAGCTACTCAGTAGTTTTGAAATCAAAGACCGACGGGGCGTGTTCGAGTATATCTTAGGTGATTCACAAGATACCAAACTCTTGAATGTACGTGTGTTTGATGAGCCTACGAAGAAAGTGGTTTACGCCAAGCAAACCAAAACTGCTCAGACCAAAAATGAATCTAACTGCCCGTTGTGTGCTATTGGTCATGACGCTAATCGTGAAAAAATCTGGAGCTTAAGCGAAATGGATGCTGATCACGTTGCTGCTTGGAGCAAAGGTGGCGAAACTAATATTGAAAACTGTCAAATGCTCTGCAAGACCCACAACCGGGCAAAAGGAAATCGGTAAGGATATTATAGTATAAAGTACCCCTTAAAATGCATGATTCTTTTTACTCCGATCTCAGTCGCCAACGGCCTAGCACCCCACGCCCACGGTAATCTCAATTACTTCCTTTCCTCCGACAGCCCCCGCGTCCTCATTGGCAGTGGCTTGCACGGCGATGAATACGAGGTAATTCCGCTCTTAATTGAAACGTTAATTAGACTCAAAGACCAACTGCCTCCTTTTATTTGCATTCCCGCGTTGTCCCCGTCAGCCGTCGCTCGACGCACCAGAATTAATCAGGAAGGAATTGATCTTAATCGCAACTTTAATAATCCGTTATTGGTCTCACCAGAAATTGAAGCAATTAAAAAGATTGTCGGTCGTTATCAGCCTTATGAAACAGTCTTGACAGTTCATCAAGACTTAGCGCGAGCGGAGGCGTATCTTTATGATGGCTGCTTAACCCCTCACGATGAGAAAGTAAAAGCCTGGCAGTTAGCAGTTCGCCAGCAAGGTGTTCAGCTTCTCAATGAGTGTGATGACCTCGATGATCCTTGCTTAGGTATGAATTTTAGAGATGGCTATTATAACTTCGATCCGACCACAGATACTTTTATCGAAACCTTTGAAACCTGGTCCAGTCTCCATGCGGGTGCCAAAAGGAATATCACTTTAGAAGTCCCTACTTTAATTAGTGACGATCAGAAACGATGGGTAATTGAGCAAAGTTTGCTGACGTTACTTTGAACGACTTTCTTGATAAAAAAGCACATCTCCGGCGCTTGATATTCGGTTTTATTTCGGATATAGTTTCCTTAGTATTGCTTGTTTTAGGAGGTTGCTATGTCAATGAAAAAGAATCGCAAGCTTTTAGTCAAAGGCCTTGAAGTATTTACATTTAACAACAAAGAAAGTGATTTTATTTCATTAACAGATATCGCTAGATATAAAGATCAGGAGAGAAGTGATTATATTATTCAGAACTGGCTTCGCAATAGAGAGACTATAGAGTTTATTGGTCTCTGGGAAATCATTAACAACAAAAATTTTAAATCCATCGAATTCGATGGATTTAGACAAAAGTCTGGCCTGAACAGCTTTACTCTTACACCCCAAAAATGGATTGAAGATACCAATGCCATTGGTATTATCTCCAAAAAAGGTAGATATGGTGGTACTTTCGCCCACAAAGACATTGCTTTTGAATTTGCTTCCTGGATTAGTGCCGAGTTTAAACTTTTCTTGATTAAAGAATTTCAGAGACTGAAGGAAGAGGAAAATACGAGGTTAGCAGCTGGCTGGGATGCTAAACGAATGTTAGCTAAAGTGAATTATCGGATTCACACTGACGCTATTAAGGAAAACTTAGTTCCCAAAGCTCTTTCCAAAGAAAAGTGCAGTTCGTATATGCTCATGAAGCAGATGTTCTAAATATGGCACTCTTCGGAAAGACTGCCAGAGAATGGCGAGAAGAAAACCCGGAAAAAGATGGTAATATTCGAGACTACGCTGATATCATCCAATTGGTGGTCTTGATAAACTTAGAAAGCTTTAATGCTGAGTTTATTAAAAAAGGTATACCGCAGTCAGAAAGATTAGTACAATTAAATAGAATTGCTCAATCGCAAATGGAATCTTTGATAGGAAATCGAAGTCTTAAAAAACTAGAAACACAGGTCACACTCCAATAGCAAGATATGAAACTCGGTCTTTACCGCCACTACAAAGGGAAGTATTACCAACTGATTGGCATCGCCAAGCACAGTGAAACGTTAGAAGAGTTGGCTACTTATTATTGCCTTTATCCAAATAAAACGAGTCAGCTGTGGGTCCGCCCGCTGAAGATGTTTCGAAAGCAAATAAAGGTAGGCGGTAAGAATGTGAAGCGATTCCAATATATTACGTCAGAAGAAATGGATTAAATAAATGTCACCAATGCAACTCCTCACCTTCTACCGTCTAGCAGAGAAACTCAAAACCACCCTCCGTCATAGTTGGCTCAATGATGGTCAGCGGCAAGAAAGTGTCGCTGAGCACAGTTGGATGATGTGTCTCTTGGCGATGGTACTGGCTCCCAAAATGAAAACGCCGTTAAACTTAGAAAAAGTGCTTAAAATGTGTGTCATTCATGACTTAGCTGAAGCAGTTACTCAGGATTTGCCAGTCTGGCAAGGAATAAAAAACAAAAAAGAAAAACTAAAAGCTGAGCGCGTTGCCATAATCAAAATTTTCAAGCAGTTGGATTCGGAAACTAGCCAAGGTTGTCTTTCCTTATGGGAAGAGTATGAAGAACGAAAGTCACCAGAAGCTCTTTTTGTCAAAGCGATTGACACTCTTGATGTCATTGCTCAGCACAATGTTGCACCTCTTGAAACATGGGATAAAAACGACTATCACTGGCAACTCTCTTCTTTACAGGATGCGTTCTTTGACATTGATCCTTTGCTGGAGAAAATTAAAGATGAGATCGACCGTTGGACAAACGAAAAGACGAAAGACAGTCAGAAAGAAAACAATGACTAACCCCTGCACCTTTTACATCGTTCGCCATGGCGAAACAGAAGGTAACAAACAAGGCATCCTTCAAGGACATAACGACACACCGCTGACCGAAGAAGGCATCCGCCAAGCCGCCGAGCGGTCGGCAACGTTTAAGGACATTAAGTTTGCCGATGCTTTTTCTTCAGACCTTTTCCGCACTCAGCACACGGCAGAAATTGTGCTCGCCGAACGCCAACTAGCCGTTAAAACCACGCAATTGCTACGTGAGCGATCACATGGTATTTACGATGGCCAAAAGTACGAAGTCTACAATCAGGAACTAAAAGAATTGTTGGAAGCTCGCGAGGCCTTAAGTGAGGAAGAACGGTTTCGTCATAAAATTAGAGATGACATTGAGAGCGATGAAGAAATAATGACCCGCTTCTTAACCTTTGTCCGGCAAACTGCGGTTGCTTATCCTCATCAAAACGTCTTAGTTGTGACTCATGGCGGAATGATCAAGACACTCCTGATCCATCTGGGATATGTTAAAGCTGCTCAACTTCATCACGGCTCTATTAGCAATTTGAGTTACTTGGTCATGAACTCGGATGGGGTGGAGTTTGAAGTGGTCAGAACAGAAGGTATTTCTTTTACTCAAAACTAATCTTCAGTTTCTTATCTAAGGCTTCAGCAATAGTCATTAAGGTCTTGATAGTAGGGTTATAGTTACCTGATTCTATCTTAGTAATAGTCGTCCGAGGCAGCGAAGCTTTTTGGGCTAACTGTTCTTGGGTCAGATTAAACTTTTTACGGAAGTTTCTGACAGCCAAAAGAATATCGTACTTTAGAACTTCTATTGCCACATCAATTTCATCAGCTAGTGTAAAATCTTTAAATAGTTCCGACTCTTCTAGAGGAATAAAATTTTTTTTCATATATATTCCTTTAATCTTTGCTTTGCTTTTACAATTTCCTTTAAAGGTGTTTTCTGGGTTTTTTTATGAAAGGCAGAGAGAATGACAATAGATGTTTTTTCAACATAGGCATAAAGTACTCTCCATTCTCCCTTATACTTAACTCTAATTTCATATAATTGTCTGTCTATTTTTTTGCCATAAGGCTCAACTAATACACCATTTTTAGCCAAGCTTTCGATCAGGGATTTTATTTTCTTTTGAGCGACTTTATGAAAATTCCCGATTTCTTTTTCTGCTCTAGTATGCAAAATAATCTTTTTTTTACTAGCATCATTGTTCCTTATAAAGAACATAAAGTCAACTCCTATATTACATTAATTACCTGATCATAATCGTCAAAAGTGGCATAAAGGTGGCAAACGGCGAGTAGTTTTAAACTGGCATACGTTATAATCATGCTATGACTAGAATCGCCCCCTACCTGCACATAGTATTTACCGCCTTGATACTAGTCACAGTTGGGTTGATTGGTTACCGGCTCTTTACCGGCCAAGGTATTTTCGTCCGCACTGATCAGGCCGCTGTTATCACCGAGATGCGAAATCTTAACCGGCTGGAAACTTCAATTTTTACCATCGAGAAAATCATTGAAGCCGGAACGCAAGGCAATGCCTTTGGCGAACTCTTATTCGGTGATCGGTTGTTGCTCATTGCTCACGGCAACGTCATTGCGGGAGTGGACCTAAGCCAGCTAGCTGAGGACGACATCACTGTTGCGGGAAATAAGGTGACGGTCAGCTTGCCGGACACCGAAATCTTCGTCAGCGACTTAGACGAAACTCAAACTCGCGTCTACGACCGGCGTCAAGGATTATTGACTAAGGGTGAAAAAGACCTAGAAGGCGAAGCTCGCCAGATAGCGGAATCAGAAATCCGTCAGGCTGCTTGCGAAGCCGGCATTTTACAAAAAGCCGCCGAAAACGCGCGAACCCAACTCACGGCCTTTTTACAAGCCTTAGACTTTGAAGAAGTGACGGTTGACGTAGAAGCAGGGAGCTGTGGTTAACCCGTGGATCAGGCAACTCTTTCCTTGCTAATCTGGGGCCAAGGGGCTACAATAGTACGTTCGGCCCGGTAAACCGGCCCTTAGCTCAAAGAGACCTGATTTTCCCGTCTTTCCCAGAATTTTAGGTTTTGATACTACTTTTTAGGGACTTACTCGAGTAATCGAGATAACGCGTATATGGATCAACAACACATTCGCAACATCGCTATCGTGGCTCACGTCGACCACGGCAAGACCAGTCTGGTGGATGCCATGTTAAAGCAAACCAAAACCTTTGCCGCACATCAGCGCGAGATGGGTCAAACTACCATCATGGACTCCAACGAGTTGGAACGTGAGCGGGGAGTGACAATTCTATCCAAAAACACGGCCGTCTTCTGGAACGAATACAAGATTAACATTCTCGATACTCCTGGTCACGCCGACTTTTCTGGAGAAGTGGAACGGGTCTTGAATATGGCTGATGGCTGCATTTTGCTGGTGGACGCCGCCGAAGGCGTGCTGTCCCAGACGAAGTTCGTCTTACGCTTGGCGCTGGAGCTGGGCTTACGCCCGATGGTGGTCATCAATAAAGTGGACCGCAAAGACCAACGCGCCGGCGAAGTCGAGCACGAAATTGCCGACCTGTTTCTAGAACTAGCCACTGACGAGGCTCAACTCGATTTTCCGGTCTTATACGCCCGAGGCATCGAAGGTATCGCTGGCCGCCAAGTGGCCGAAGAGCCTGATCACTCACTTAAAATCACCGATAGTACTGACTTAACGCCGTTATTTGAGACCATCGTTGCCCACGTCCCGGCGCCGGAAGGCGATCCGGCCGCGCCGCTCCAGCTCCAAGTCAATTCATTGGACTGGGACAACCATAAAGGTAAGATCTCCATTGGTCGGATTTTTCAAGGCACCATTAAAAAGGGCCAGCGTGTAGCTTTGGTTAGCCCGACTGGCGAAGCCCAGCCGGCTAAAATTGAGTACCTTTTTACCCACCATGGCCTAGAACGGACTGAAGTTGATGAGGTAGCGGCTGGCGATATCATCGCGGTGGCGGGCATCGAGGCACCTAAGATTGGTGACACCATTACCGACCCTCAACACCCCCAGCCATTGCCGGCATTATCGATTAGCGAACCGACTGTGAAGATGCGGATGTCGGTCAACACTTCGCCGTTTGCGGGCCGTGATGCCGAATTTTCTACTTCTCGCCAACTGCGGGACCGATTAACTCGCGAGTTGGAAACCAACGTCGGCTTGCGCGTCTCCGCCTCAGAATCTGGTGAAAGCGTGACTTTAGTGGGTCGAGGCGAAATGCATCTCGGCATCTTAATAGAAACCATGCGCCGTGAGGGGTACGAATTTTCGTTGTCTCGGCCGGAAGTAGTTTTGAAAGAAGTTGATGGTCAAACCTTAGAACCCTGGGAAAGCGTAATTATTGAAGTGCCCGAAGACTATACTGGTTCCATCACTTCCAGTATGGCTCAACGCAAAGCTGAGATGAAAAACATGAAGAAGACCAAAAACGGCGTGCGCATGGAATACGAGATCGCCACCAGCAACTTGATTGGCTACCGGAGTGAGTTATTGACCAACACTTCTGGCCAAGGTCTCCTCCACAGTACCTTTTTGGAGTACCGCCCGATGGCTGGAAAAGCCGAGTGGTACCGAGGTGGAGCTATTATTGCTCAAGAAATGGGGCAAGTGACTGCCTACGCTCTAGAAAAACTCCAACAACGGGCCAAATCTCTAGTTAACCCAGGAGAAGAAGTCTATCCTGGTCAAGTGGTGGGTATCAACACCCGGTCTGAAGATATGGTTTTTAATATTACTCGGGGTAAAAAATTAACTAATATGCGGGCCTCAAGTGCTGACGCCACGGTGGTGATTGCTCCTGCCTGGAAGCCTTCGCTGGAACAGTTTTTAACCCTCATTGCCGAAGATGAAATGCTGGAAGTCACACCTCAAGATTTGCGGTTGCGTAAAAAAGACATCACTCAGGCTTTAAAACGATAGTTGCTGACAGTGTGATACAATGACTTTTCTATGAAAAAAGCCTCAGTATTTGTCTCAATATTAATTGTCTCATCCCTCATTTTTTCGGCCTGTGCTTTTCAAGCTCAACCTGCCCAACCTGTAGTCTCGCCGCCAGCGGTGGAAGAATCTCCTGGTGACAATAAAGATGTTACCTACGAGTTTATAGCGACTCAGAGTGGGACCGTAGCCTTGGATTTATTACAGAGTAAAGCTGATATCGAAACCAAAGATTTTGGAGGGGCGGGCAAGTTTGTGACCAGTATTAATGATTTAGCCGCCGACGAGGGGCACTATTGGGGTTTTTATGTCAACGATGAGTACGCTCATCAGGGTGTCAGCCAGACTATTTTAGAAGAAGGTGATACTATTCGTTTTACTTATGAAAAAATTGACCCAACTCAACAGTAAGGAACCATTGGTGGCCTTGGCGGTGTTCGCATCTCGTTTAGGCGCACTGCCAGCTAATGTCAGTCCGGTGGGAGCTTTTGGTTTTTTTGGCAATCCGGTGGTGTACTTCTTATCTTTACTAGCTTTTGATTTTTTGGTCGGGGGTATCTATCGAGATATGCTGTTTACGTATGTAGGTTTTGGCATGTACGCGCTGCTGGGTTACTTGGCGCGCCACGACACTAAGAAACAACTGCTTTTCTTGCCCCTGGCATCTTTCTTATTCTTTTTGATTTCTAACTTTGGAACTTTTCTCTACTGGTATCCTCAGACTTGGGCGGGCTTAGCCGCCTGTTACTTAGCGGCCGTGCCGTTTTATACCAGAACTTTACTCGGAGATGTAGTGTTTGGCTACGGGTATTTACTCTTCAAAACCTATAAAGCGCCAATAATCGCTCCCATGACTACTAAAGCGACTACCTGATAGCCAGTGCGTTAAAGGGAATAACTAACGCTCACAGGCGTGGCTTTAATGACCAGCCGCTTGGTGTCTAAGAAGCCGGTGCAGGTATAGAGCGTCAGCTCTTCCTTTTCAGTGGGCAGGACGACTTCGATTTGGTCTGGAGTGACCACCGTTTTACTACTGACTTGGTAGTGGTACTCGTTGCCATCTTCAGTCACCAGTGTCACCGTTTCACCTGCCTGCACATCATGGAGAGCTTTAAATAAGTGATCACGGTTGTGACCGTAGATGACGATGTTACTTTTTTCGCCGGGGCGGGCCGAAGTTACTAGGTGAGTGGCGGTGGTGTCCGACGTTTCCCAAACTCCACCGACAATGTGAGCTGGCGTCACAGGTAGGTCTATATTGGCTGTCCCGATCTTAACTCGTTGCGGTTCGCTGCCGCGATTCTCCGCAGTCACTTGGTAGACCGGAGCCACTTTAAAGGAGAGGATTGTTTGGCGATAAAGCCAGTAAAAGGTGCCACCAATCATCATGGTTAAGCCGATAAAGAGGAGCGTGACAAAGAAAATAAGGCGGTGCTGACGAGAAGAATCAGTTGCACGTTGTGCCTGCTTAACGACGGGAGCGGTTTTACGGCGCGTTTTTTTCTTGGGGGAGGATGCTTTTTTCTGAGGTGTCGCGGCTTTTTTGACACGCGAAGGCTGACTCTTATTTTTTTTAGTAACGGCAGAGCTTTGGATCTTCTTAACTTTAGGGCTGGTAGATTTTTTAGGCTTTCGCTTCTTGATAGACCCCATATCCTGCCACTGATGTTATCACAGCTCCCAGACTAATCAAGATGAACGTCGAGTATAGCGTCAGATTACCAGTGTCGGCTAAGGTAGTAGCGCCTAAGACCTGCCCCTGAGTAGAGGTGCCTAAAACTTGACCTTGGTCGGGATCAATATGAATATCTTTACACTCCACAGGTTCTTGAATGTTTTTAGTGTAGGTTCCATAGCCATCAGCTTGAGCGATAACCGTGCCGCTAACTAGGGGAAAGCTGACTTGGGCTCGACCTTCATCGTTAGTCCGTGCCTC
>DASVCZ010000077.1:0-9121 GCA_036381335.1 Patescibacteria group bacterium
GTGGAAGTGAAGACTAACAAGGTCATCATCAGGCTGTGCTTCAGGCTTTTCTTGCTTTTAAAGATGAGTAAGAAAAATTCCAGCAAAAAGAAAGCCATGAAAATACCACCTAAGAAGTGGAAGATGTCATCAGCATTGAGGAAGTGGTTGTAAATTCCTAGGAAGATAAAAACGAGATTAAAGAGAAACAAGCCCAAGACTAAGGCTGTCGCCAGCAGGAAGCGAAAGTTCATTACTACAGTGTAGCAGGAAAGGGGGTGGAGTAGTATTGTCAATCGACTGCTATTTGCTTTTCCATAACCCAATCAACCATCACTTCACCAAAACTAGTTTCTTCCTCTTTTCTTAACTTCTTAAAACCTTTGTGTTCATAGAAAGCAATAGCGCTTTGGTTGTTTTCCTCTACGTATATTCTTAACAGCTCAGCATGGGGATAATGTTCACTCACCTTTTCAAGCAACTCAGTACCTATCCCATGTCCTTGATATTCGGGAAGTATGTAGAGCCGGAATACCTCAACTATGCCTGTTTCATTTTCTGCACTAGTTGCAATGCCAACAACCTTATCTTCAAATAGAGCAATTGGAAAGTAAAACTTAGGGTTCTCAATCTGTTTGGTCAGAAATTCTGTGTCATGCCACTTTTCTTTAACTTGTTGGATTGTTTCTGAAGAAAGATTTGAATAGGTGGCCTGCCAGGTTGTACTTAGTACGACTTGGATATCCTTAACGTTTTCTGCCGAGGCTTTTTGGATTTTTAGTTGAAAAGGTTGTTTTGACTGCACTACTGCATTCTATCAAAACTTGAGGAACAAAAGTACACTGGCGCTCTATTGTTGCGGGGCTAGGTCCTTTGCCTTTGCTCAGGACATTCCCTCGCATAAAGGCTCGGTCAGAGTCACACAACAACTATCCAACCACTATCATAAATAAAAAAAACGGCGTGGGCCGTTTTCTTTATTTTATGTTGCGGGGCTAGGAGTCGAACCTAGCCTGTGAGATTATGCGATCTGTATTCTCCAGTTTCCTGGAGTGTCGGACTATCTCTTCTCTGAACCAGTGCGGCTCAGGGCCTGACGTATAGTCTCTACGGATTCTCCGACATGTCGGAGTCTTTCCTCGGGATTGCCTTGCTGTAAAAACAGTTTAGGTTTCCCCGATATAGTCAGGTTTCACCCTCAATGAATGAGGAGTGGCCCAGTATGTTAAGCCTCACGTGCACCGTACACTACCCCGCGCGATGGTCCGCCACTAGGCGAACGAAGAGTGTAAGTATAGTCTTTTTTCTCTAGTTAGTCAAACCCTGGAGATTTGGTATAATCGAGAGTTGTGTCGCCAGGGTAGCTCAGTTGGCAGGATAGCTCAGTTGGTTAGAGCATCGGATTCATAAACCGAAGGTCCTGGGTTCGAATCCCAGTCCTGCTACAAAATATATAGTACTGAGCAACTTTGGTTAGAGCAGTCCGATGTATCGGACAGGTCGAGAGTTCGAATCTCTCCCCTGGTACAATATTCTTCATGTGGTACGTCTACGTTCTCCTTTGCCAAGACGGCAGTCTCTACACGGGGTGCACCAACGATGTGGAGAAGCGATTTGCTGCCCACTTAGCGGGAAAAGGCGGGCACTACACTCGGTCACGCCGGCCAATTAAAGTCATGTTTCAGGAAGAAGTAGCGGATCGCTCGACAGCTTTGAAGCGAGAACTAGAAATCAAAGGTTGGAGCCGGCAGCAGAAAATTAATAGGTTAAAGCTAGCAATTTAAAATATCAGCTCTTGCCAGGACTCCCAGGGAGTAGGCGTGGGGGAAGGCGTCGGTTCAGACTCGAGTTCAGCCACCGCTGGCAATTGGAGTACGTATTCACCTGGCTTTTGCATCAGTAGCTCGTCCCGTAAGATTTTTTCTTGGGCCGCAGAAGTACTGGCATACTCGACTGCTTCCTCAAGGGATGTCTGTTCCTTCTGCAACAATGCCACCTCTTGAGTGAGTGAAGCCACAGATTCTTTGGTTTTTACCAGTTTTTGATCACTTTTTAGTAGTGAAAAATAAAAAAGTAGACTTATAATAGTCACCGCCACCGCCACCAGAGGGTGATATAAGAGGTTTTTCATTGTCAGATATCCCAATTTGTGGTATTATAAGACGCTCTAATTGATACCACGCGTATAACTGCCTGTTCATTATAGTCTAACCATATTTTAGAAAGAAGCCTTATGCTGTTACAAGACAGCCACACGACATTTCATCAACACTTAGAAAATAGTGGCAAAGCCCACGCGACCGTGATTGCGTATAGCAAAGACATCGAGCAACTGGTTGAGTTTGCAGGTAAGCAAGGCAAAATGCAAGTTGCTGACGTGACCATAGATGACATTGAAGAATTTAAACAACTCCTCAAGAAACAACGGTACACCAGCAAATCTATCTCTCGCAAAATTAACTCTATTAAAGCTTTTTACCGCTTTTTGATTCAAGAAGGCCTAGTCGAAAGTAATCCCGCTGATACGGTGGCTCACCCTAAAGTAGATCAAGCTCCGCCTCGGATCTTGTCCAAGCTAGAGTACCGTGCTTTGCGCGACGCCTCTCGAGGTGATTCTCGGATGGCCGCCATTGTGGAACTACTGCTCCAAACAGGTATGCGCATTAGTGAACTAGCAGCCCTGCAGTTATCTGATGTCGATTTAGACCGCAATGTGCTCTTTATTCGTGCCCAGCAATCTCGAGAAGCCCGCAAGGTGCCTATGAACAAAGCTGGCAAAGCCGCGTTAATGCAGTACATGCAGATTCGCCCTCGAGCTCGAGAAAAGACCGTCTTTTTGACCAAAACTTGCCGACCATTCTTGGTGCGCAACATTCGGACTGCTATCGACCGCTACTTCCGCCTAGCTGGCATCAAAGATGCCAAGGTGAATGACTTGCGTCATACCTTCATTGTGGAGCAGCTTAAAGCTGGCACACCTTTGGTGTATGTCTCTCAATTAGTGGGTCACAAACGCATCACCACCACCGAGAAATATCTCAAGTTCATTGATACTCCCGACATGAGTCCTCAAGTTCAGATCGAAGAGTTATAAATTCGCCACCGGCTCACTGGCTTCAGCAAGCCGGCGGTTACCTTCGATTCTCTTACTCGGTTTCAGTCATTTCCACTTTTGGTTGTTTAGGCTGGTTGATAGCTCGGATCAAACTATTGGTCATTTTGGTCAAACCGTGAATACTTTTAGTCAGCTGGTCGGCTTCACCGTTCAATAATCCCAGATTTTTAGCCAAAATGGTTTGGATTTCTAGTTTGGTCAAGTTTTTCCGGGCTTCTCTCAAGAGGTGAGCATATTCACGGCTGTTATGTAAGCGGTAGCCATGAGATTGAGCGATACTGGCGGGGTAGTTGACGACACTACTGCGCATATCTGCAGCCAGTGACGGTGTGGTGTCAACAAATCCCTCAGTGGCTTGATAGACGTCTTTGCAGAGGTCCATGCCGGCTTGCCAAATTTTGAGATCCTCAAAACCGACGTACTTTTTACTAGGGGTGGATGTGGCATCTGCTTTCGGCATGATGCTCCTTTCTACGTCTCCCGGTGAGGAGCGCGACTATGTACTACCAGATACTGTAAACCCCAATGGTGGCAAGAAGGTGGCAAAACGCGAGCAATTTTGAATACTCAGAAAATACTCTGACATTCCAGACACGTTCGACTCTACATTTACTTTTTCAAGGTAACTAACGGTCTTCTTTGCTCTCACTCTCAAAATCACCTATTCAACTTACCAATAATTCAATCTCAGAAGTGACGGTGCTTTTGACGGTCTGTCATGTCAGAGTATTTTCTTAATATCCATAGTTGACACACTAAAAAAGTGTTGTATCATTGTACTAGTACATGAATACAAAGCGTACTATGAAAAACACAGCCAGTAACGAACTAGCGCAAGCCATTAAAACGTTTAACACGGATAAAGAATTAGTGGCTTTTCTGGAAGGTATCCTCACCCCTCAAGAGTTGATGGAAATTTCCACGCGTTTACAAATTGTAAAGCAACTCATGCAAGGTATTCCTCAACGGCAAATTGCTGAAAGACTTAATGTCGGCATCGCTACGGTCACCCGTGGTTCACGAGTGGTTAAGCAGGGTTTATTTAATTCCTGGCGAAACTCTGACTATTTGTGGCGGGAGAATAAAAAAGTAACTAAGTAATTAATTAACTAGTAATTAGAAAAGTACATCCCGTCGAAAGCGGGATTTTTTATTTTTAGAAAGAAAGTATGTCACAGATCATGATTGAAAACAAAATATATGAGATAACAGAAATTTTTCCTGGGGCATTTGCGTCCGATGAAGTTACCTTGTTTCTCGCAACCGTCGGAGGTAGTGTTGTGGCCACAGTTCGCGCTGAGGTGACTGAAAATGGTTTCAAACCAACAGAAGAGGAAATTTTCTTAAATGACTATTTTAATGGTCAGCAAAGTTAAAGTTTTAAAAGTTAATTCGCTAAGTGGCGATGAAAGAGAGAAATGACAGTTAAAATTGAAACACATATGGGTTACTTAGTATTTGATCGAGAAGGTCAACAAATTGAATTGTACATTGAAAGTGGAATGAAGTTAGAACCCACTGACAGTGGACAAGAAGTGTTTTTAGTAGGAGTACGACATCTTTTACAAGGTTTTAGTGAAGCGGCAGTATATGTTGAACCAGGAATTTATAAACCGCTTGATCCGGGAAAAACCGTAGCCGTGTTGAAAGAAATTGAAGAGAAATATGAAAAAAAATAAAAAAATCGGCATCATTGGTGGAGTAGGTCCACAGGCGAGTAGTTATCTTTATAACAAGATCATGAAATTAGCCCAAATAAAATATGGTGCTAAAAATAACGATGACTACCCTGAAATTGTGCTGCACTCTATTCCGGTGCCTGACTTTATCACCAACAAGCAGTCAGTTCCTCGAGCAATGACTATGTTTCAACGAGTGATTGAAGGGTTTAACTGTCAAAGAGTTGACTATACCGCTATTGGCAGCAATACTGTCCACTTATTACTACCGGAATTTGAAAAGATAACTAGTACACCTTTCATTTCTATCCTATCGGCTGTCGTTAAGGCAGTTAAGGTCGATGGGCGAAAGAAAGTAGGAATTTTAGCAAGTCCAGTTACTATTAAAGAAGGGTTGTACGAAGCAGCCTTAGAAGAGGAAGGTATAGAAATTATTTACCCGACTGCTAAGGAACAAGAAAAAGTAGAGCGAATGGTTAGGTCAGTTTTAGCAGGGACTAATAATGGAGTTATCAAACAGGAGTATGCCAAGGTAACTCATTCGCTTTTTCAACGAGGTGCAGAGGGAATAATCCTTGGTTGTACCGAGTTGCCGTTAGCGATTAACTACGAAGCCATTGATCATACCATCTATGATTCAATGTCCATTTTGGCTGAGGAGATAGTCGATGTATACTACAACCAGCCAATTAAAGGAAAGTATGACTGAAACCAAACGCATTTTATCCGGTATCACTCCCAGTGGCAGTGCACTCCACATTGGGAATTATTTTGGTGCCGTTAAACCTCAGATTGAACTCCAGGACCAAGTTGATCAGACATATTACTTTGTGGCTGACCTTCATGCATTGACTACCATTAAAGACAGAGACCAATTAGAAAAAAATATTACCGGCGTCGTTCTCGATTATTTGGCGCTTGGTCTTGATCCCCACAAAGCGGTATTTTTTAGACAATCTGATGTGCCTGCTCACAGCCAGTTAGCAGTCGTGTTAGGTAACTATATTTCTTACGGCCAGATGCAACGCATGCATGCCTTTAAAGATAAGTTGCAAAAAGATGCTGACGTGGGTTCAATTAACATGGGTCTCTTTAATTATCCTATTTTAATGGCAGCCGATATTTTGCTCTACAAACCATATGGTGTTCCGGTGGGTGAAGATCAACGACAGCATATTGAGCTCACTCGCGACATTGCTGAAAACTTTAACCGAGCATATGACTCTGATGTCTTCCCCTTACCTGAGCCTATGATTTCTAAAGAAGTAGGAAAAATTATTGGCACCGATGGCGAGCGAAAAATGAGTAAGTCGCTTAATAACGTGATTGGAATTTTTGAAGATGAAGCTACCATTAAAAAACAAATTATGAGTGCGTATACCGATCCTAATCGTTTACGTGCTACTGACCCTGGCAAAGTTGAAGGTAATACTGTCTTTATGTACCACGATTTAATTAATGACAATAAAGAAGAAGTAGAAGAGCTGAAAGAAAGATATCGCCAAGGAACTGTGGGTGACGTAGAAGTCAAAGAAAAATTGTTAACAGCTCACCAAAGATTATTTGGTTCGGCTCGTCAACGTCGACGCGAGTTAGAAAGTAATCCAGAGATGGTGCGGAAAATTTTGGCTCAAGGAGCAAGTAAAGCAAATGAGTTTGCCAATCAAACGTTGGAAGAAGTGTATCAGGTCATTGGTATTAAAAACAATTTAAATTAATGTAAAGCTTTTTATGAAAGACACCATTCACTATCCAGATTTTGATAAATTAGATCTTCGCGTGGGGGTGATCATCGAGGCTGAAGCTCCCGAGTGGAGTGAGAAACTGCTGGAATTTAAAGTTGATTTTGGCCCGGAAATTGGAGAACGAACCATTTTATCTGGTATTAAGCAATGGTACCAGCCATCAGAACTACTCGGCAAAAAGTACACCTTTGTGGTCAATTTAGCCGAACGCAAAATGGGTCCTGGAGTCAGTCAGGGGATGATGATGATGGCTGACGCGGCTGATCGTCCTACCCTACTGCCTGTTCCCGACGATGTGCCACCAGGTACCATCGTCCGGTAAGCGTTTTTATTCGTACGTCGGCACTTCTTACACTTTTTTTACTTGGCACTCTTACATTGCGTGTTACAATAAACCCTCATGGCAGAAAAAACAGCAGAAAAAAAACCTTCCAAGCGATTTGACATTACCATCAACTTGAATAAATTATTCAATAGTGGTCTGGTGTATCTTTTGATAGCTTTGATTTTCTTGCCGTATCTCTACTACCAGTTCCGAGGCCAGCCTCGCGATGAAATTACTCTCAGCCAGTTGGTCCGTGATGTCAAAGAAAATAAGATTGAAAAAATTGAAGTTACGGGAGACGTGCTCGAAGCCCAATATAAGGATGAGGGAGTCAAAATTGCTCGTAAAGAAACCACCCAGGAGACCGTCAATATTTTTGAAGCTGCAGGCATAGATCTGGCAGAAGTGAACGTGGAAATTACCCAACCGCCCATGAGGGAAACCTTATTTATAGCGTTTCTTAACTACGGTTTGCCCGCCATTTTGTTGATTACTTTGGGGTTCTTAATTTTAAGACAAATGCGGGGAGCCCAAGACGGCATTATGGGTATTGGCCGCAGTAAGGCTAAAGTGTTTGTCAAAGGCAAGCAGGACGTTAAATTTGCCGATGTCGGTGGCATGGATGAGGCCAAAAAAGAGTTAGAAGAAGTTGTCGACTTTTTAAAAAACCCCAAGAAATATACCAAAGTGGGAGCTCGTACCCCCAAAGGGGTATTGTTGGTAGGTCCGGCGGGGACGGGAAAAACGTTATTGGCACGGGCCGTAGCCGGTGAGGCCAACGTCCAGTTCTTATCAATTGCTGGTTCTGAATTTATGGAAATGCTGGTTGGTGTCGGTGCTTCCCGGGTACGCGATTTATTTGCCACCGCTAAAAAAGTTTCACCCTCGATTATTTTCATCGATGAAATTGATGCCATTGGTCGGATGCGTGGCCACGGAAGTATGGGCGGCCATGACGAGCGGGAGCAAACTTTGAATCAGATCCTCGTCGAGATGGATGGTTTCACCCAGAATGATAACGTGGTCGTCATGGCCGCCACTAATCGCGGCGACATGCTTGACCCAGCGCTGGTGCGCCCTGGTCGGTTTGACCGCCGGGTGATGGTCAGCTTACCCGACTTAGAAGAGCGTAAATACATTATTAGTATCCATGCTCAGGGTAAACCATTCGTCAAGAATCTTAACTGGGAAAAGGTAGCGCGCCGAACTGTAGGCTTCTCGGGCGCCGATCTAGAAAACATGCTTAACGAAGCTGCGATTGCGGTGGCGCGCGAGAATCGTGAACACATCACCATGGAAGACATCGAAGAAGCTTCGCTCAAAGTCAAGCTTGGCCCAAGCAAAAAACGTCTTCAAGATCGTCACGAACGGAGTATGACCGCCTACCATGAGGCTGGTCACGCGTTGGTAGCCCATGTCTCACCCCACTCTGACCCTGTCCATCGGATTTCGATTGTTTCTCGTGGTCAAGCGCTTGGTTTTACTCTGACTCCACCAGAAAAAGATCGGCTTCAAACGACCAAATCCGAACTCATCGATGACATTGCTGTCTTGATGGGCGGTCGGGCAGCCGAAGAATTAATTTTCAACGAATTAACTGCCGGGGCGAGCAGTGATATTGAAAAAGCTACCCGCATCGCCCGGGCAATGGTAGTGGATTACGGGATGAGTAAACTAGGTGCTATGAACTTTAGTCCTCAATACGAAGGTTCTAATTACAGTCGGGCCTACGGTGAGCCGGCCAAGATTTCCGATAAACTCCAAGAAAAAGTGGATGCCGAAATTAACTACTTTGTCGAAGAGGGGGTCAAAAAAGCTAAGTCCATTCTCAAAAAGTATCGAAAGCAATTAGACGCTGTCTCCCAGAAATTATTAGAAGTAGAAACATTGGATGGTGAAGAGTTTGAAAAAATAATGGGCTTCAAAAAAGCCAAAGGGGTGAGTCTCACCGACAACGGCACTAAAGCTGCCGGCTCTTAACTCCGTCATCACTTGCTAGTATACTCAAGACATGCACCCTACTCGTTACTTTGTTATCATCGATGGTCATGCTTTGATTTATCGAGCGTATCACGCTATTCCCACCTTATCGACTTCTCAAGGCATGCCAGTTAATGCAGTCTACGGTTTTACTCGTATCTTACTGACAGTCATTCGTACTTTTGAACCAGAATACATTGCCGTCGCATTTGATCATCCCAAACCGACTAAACGGCATGAAGCTTTTGTAGAGTACAAGGCTCATCGCGAAAAAATGCCCGACGACATGATTCCTCAA
>DASVCZ010000078.1:0-3335 GCA_036381335.1 Patescibacteria group bacterium
GGTTTCTGAACGAACGTGTACCCCGGTGGAAGTCTTGATCGGGGTCTTAGCTAAAGAAACTAAAGGGTTGGACTTTAATAATGTGCCGGCAACCGGAGATCCTAACCAACAAATTTGTCGAACCCAAAAATGTGTAGATAATGTCTACGGGAATGGCGGCGGCCCCTATTCCTTTACACTAGGACTCCCTCCTGAATTTATAGGTACATTTAATAGTCATATCTCTCACGCTGAAATTGCTCCGCTCTACCAAGAGTGTATTAATAATTTATCAGTGATGCTCAGCAGTGGCACGATGACTCTGGATGCACGCACTGCACCCCAAGATGGGAGGATTATGGGGCAGTCGATGTGTGCCTTCTCAGCTAACTTCTGGCGGTACATGTCACGACCAAAATTAGACTCTAGGTTGACACAGTACCCCTCGTGTACGGGTGAGAACAAACGCTCCTACGCCTTAAGTGAAATTACCCAAAACAATTTGGATTACTTCTTAGGGGTTCACTTTGCTCCAGGAGCGTGTACAGATCCCAGCAGTGATTTTCACATCGCCTGTCTAGATGGGGTGCGGCTATTTAATCTTTCAATCCAACTCTACAAGGATGACGTGCAAGCGGTGGTTAATGCGTGTAGGGGGTAGGCTATTCTGATGTTTCAAACATACCTCTTCTTATTGGGTAATTACCAGTCATCTTATCAAATACCCAGAGTTTCATTTTTTCAAAGTTGTTAAATTTAAATTCATTTACTTGCGTATGAGGAATTGGATGAGCACCCTCGGGATCATCCTTGAAAAGATAGTCTTTGTGCCTACTTGTTATTCTAATTGAAAAAGATTGGGGCGGACGACCTTGATAAGAAGAGATGTCAAATCTTATAGTAAATTTTGATTCCCTATCAAGCTGAACGCTTGCTTTAGCCTCATACTCACTGCCTAACCAGGGATTAATCGAAAGTTTTTCCTCTATCTTTATTCTAAATTTAAATTTAAAGAACAAATGAGGGATAAAAAATAGAAAACCCCCATTTTTTTTAAAATTGTAGTCCCATATCAATTCAAATAACTCTCTTAGCTCTTGTGAATGTATGAGTTGTTGCAATTCTTTATACTTTTCACTCGAAAGTAAAACTTGTTTATACTCATTTTTATTCCTGTCGAGTTGTTCCTGCTGTTGTCTAGCACTCACTTGTTCAGCCAATAGCCTGGCTGAGATCACTTCTTCCTCACGTCTTTTATAGTCTTGATATTCATCCTTCATCTTGGACATGCCTTCCTTTCATAAAAAAACTACCACCAGGGCAGTTGAACTGAGTATATCAAAAAAAGTCAAATTAGTTGGAGGAATTTTTGTTTCTTCTATCAGATCTGGAGTAATCTTCTTCTCTTCCAGTAAAAAACATTAAAAATAACACCATTAGAATTAAGAATGAAAAAACAACATAGAGTGCTCCATATTCTATTTCACCCAAAAGAAAAGATTGTAATATATTCATTTTTCCTTTTTTGCCAACGCCAACGTATAAAGTACTAATAGTATATAAGATAACAGCGCCAATGCCAGTACTAATGAGCCCACCTTTTTATCAATAAAACCAGCAATCACTAGGGTACCTAAAATCACATTTGCTGTATCCATCAGCTTAGAGGATAAGTGTTTGCGTTGACTTTTATCTAGTCTGGGAGTCGTGAATAATTTCTTCATTAACCCAAGTGTAACAACCTTTGGTGGCAAGAAGGTGGCAAATTGAGAGCAGTTTAAAACAGCGTAAAATTGATTTGACAAATTAAGCCAAAATGTCAATTTGAATTGACGCTTCAAAAATCTTTGGTAACAATGTCTTGGTAAGTAGCAGGGCCAAATTAGAGAGTGTTACCCCGCACCACCGGGACCAAAGCCCGTAGGTTGGTAATTGAGGCTACCTGGTTTGGGTTCACTAGCGGGAGAGAGTTTGGGAGGTGCCGCCTTGCCTCGATTTGACCACTCACCTTTTTGGGACATGACTTCTGCAAAAGGCGTCTTCTTGGCATTTTCTTGCCTGAGCACTACTTCTGTTGATTTGTTTTCTGGTTTTCGATTTTGACTTTGTTTCTCTCGAGCCTCAACATTTTTAGCAGCCGGCCTTAGCCGCCGCGCACCCCGCTTCATCAACTCCGCTACCGTTTCAAACGTCTGGGCGGTAGCCGTTAGCGATTGCAAGTGCTCAGTGGCGTGCTCAATTCCGGAAAGCAAATTGGTGGCAGCATCCGGCACTAGTTCTGGCGCCAACTGAAATAACACTCTCCCCATCGCCTCACTCATCGATGACGTCCCTGAAACATTTAACTTCAGACTCCCAATTTGCGGTTCAAAAGTGTGGACAGTCACCACGGTGGCTCGGTTAAACAAATCCTCATATCCCTGATACAAATGCTCCAATGATTCTAACTGGTGCACCCCTACCAAAAAGACCAGCTCCGCATCAGCGCCGGTGTAATCAAAAGACACTGATTCCGCCTTCAGAGGTGGATGACCTTTTTGAGGTTTGACGATTAAATAAAACTTTTGTTGCTCTTCATCAATATGGTAACTGACCTTATCAACACTCACTTCATCATAATCAAAGGAAATCGACAAATTTTGATTGCCAATTTTTTGCCGACACTCGACATCTCCCATCAAAGAATATTCAGCTAACTGAATATCTTCCGGACAGGCCAGCTCCACTGATTTACCAAGCCCCTGTAAGGCCTGAAATAGGCTGACTGCCGTATACACATAGTCAGCCTTCGGCTGCGGACCGAGTAAAATGATGATAGAGTTGGCCGAAGTCACATGATCGTGTAACTGTGAAATTTGATCTGGAGTAATCATACGTAACCAAGCATACACTAACGGTGGGAGGCATGCTAGTTATAGCAAACTATGACAGACTAGTGCAATACGTAATAGTAGCCTATTAGCCTAGTAACCTGATATAATTGCTTTGTCATGACACTCAAGCTTGCCTCGCTGCTCACTGGTCTTTTTTTTATTGCTGCCGCTTTTTTTGCACCCCCTACTTTGGCACAAGACTTATGTGTTCGCCCCACTGATCCCGGATGTTTCCGTGACCCTGACACCGGCCAATTCATTAGAGACGATGGCTTTAGAGGCAGCATTCCTGAAATTAACGAGTTTAAAGAATCGGTCGAACAAAATAATAGAGAAGGTAAAGTCAGCATTGGTAACACGGTCGGAAATAATGTTCTCGAATCTACTTTCGCTGGTGTTTATTGCGGTCTCACAGATTCACAATCTTGTCCACGGAAACCAAACAGCGTGGCTTTTACCACCTCCATGTCCCGGATGATCGCC
>DASVCZ010000079.1:0-12023 GCA_036381335.1 Patescibacteria group bacterium
TAAATGTCCTTCTCCAGCAGTAAAAACAGCTACCTTTTTTTTCATACTCTGCATTATACCGGTTGTTGATACAATTAAGACTATGCAAATCATAGTCGGCCTGGGTAATCCAGGCAAGCAGTATCAGGCCACCAAACATAACGTAGGGTTCAGAGTGGTGGAGCAACTAGCCACTGAAGCAGGATTTCCGGCTTTTAACACACAATCCAAATTTAACGCCGAAGTTAGTAAAAAAGGTGAAGTGTTGCTTGTGAAGCCCCAGACCTTCATGAATAAATCTGGTGACAGTGTATCAGCAGTCATGAGAATGTATAAAGGACAACTCTATGTGATTCACGACGATTTGGATATTGAGCTGGGCCACTGGAAAATGCAGTTAGGCACTGGTCCCAAAATTCACAATGGGTTGTTATCGATTTACGACCGCCTCGGCACCAAAAATTTTTGGCACGTTCGAATCGGCGTTGATACGCGCCAGGGAGATCGCACCATTCCATCAGAGCGTTACGTCTTAATGCCGTTTACTGAACAAGAAGAGCAGATCATGACAAAGGTGATGCACGAAGTTTCCTATGAATTGCTGCGAAAACTAAATGAAAGTATTTAGAAATTAAAAATTTAAAATTATAAATTCTGTTGTATGCCCACTTTTCGTGAGTACCACTTTCACCTGCCGCACTACCACGTTGATCACGATCGAGATCTGAAGCTGCTTTTTGGTTCGCATCTGATTTTCACTACCTTAGGCTCCCTCATCTTTTTCTTTTTCCCGTTGTTCCTGTTTCAATTTAGTCAAGTGATGCCCTTGGCGTTCTTAAGTGACTATTCACCTCTCCAACAAGGCTTAATTTTGATTGCTTTTTACTATGCGTTGATGAGAGTGGTGGCATTGCTTACTACCATTCCCATAGCCAACCTCTTAGCTCACCAAGGAACGCGTTTTTGTCTGTTATTTGCCCATGTGCTTTTTATTTTAAAATTAGTACTTTTAACGCAGGTCACTTTTTATCCTGAACTTATTTTTCTGACCGCCGTCATTCAAGGTGTATTTATTAATGCCTACTGGATGTCGTATCACTTGATGATGACCCAAAAAACTCACGTCACTAATCTGGGCAAAGACCTGGGCTTATTACAGTTCATGGTTGAGTTTTGCAAAATGTTGACTCCTGCTATCGGGGGATTGATTATCGTTACCTTGGGTTATTCCATACTGTTCGCTAGCGGTATTTTGTTATTGCTCTTGAGCCTGATGTTAGTCCTGTCATTTAAAACCAACCGTCTGGTACAAGAAGTGACACTGGCAGAAGTTAAAAATCTGATGGTGAACCCTTCCTTTTCTCGCCATATTTTTACCTTTGGCGGGCGTTATCTCAACGATGCTATTATTACCTTATGGCCGCTGTACGTATTTTTATTTTTGGGGGCAATTGATAAAGTGGGGTACTTGTACTCGCTATCGCTTTTGTTGGCCTTGGTTTTATCACTTATTACCGGCGCCTACATTGATAAAGCCAAAAGCAAAACTGGGTTTTATGTCTCAGGAGGTATGTTAGGAGCTGTCTGGTTAAGTAGATTGGCGGCTTTTACTCCCATCACCATTGCTTTAACCGACACTTTAGATAAATTAATTGCTCCAGTCACTTGGCTTTTTTATGACACGCTGCTGTTTAAAGCTGCTCGCGGAAAATCAACGCTGCTATTTTTTACCACTCGCGAAATTAGTATTAGTCTATGGGCGATTGGACTCTGGACGGCAGTCGGCATCATTTTCATGGTCATCGACTCTGCTTGGCAGGCATTATTTATTTTAGCTGCTATTGGGGTCCTCTTGAGTTTATTAATGACTGATACTTTTACGTATGGCAAAACCAAAAAATGATTCCACCTTCCAACCAATTGGTTCACTTTTTCAAAACTATCAGCTAGAAGATAAAGGTGGCTACATTACTCAGGAGTTTCAGGACTATGGGTACCGATTAGCGGTAGAATTAAATGATCTCAAGCACAAAAGTCTTTATATTAAAATGGCTAAAGAAATTGACAGGGGAATTTTAGAAGCAGCCAGAAGTTTTGTGCTCGATGCGGAGAGTGCGAAGAGCAAAGCCCGTCTTTTTATGTGGAAGGTGAAAGAACTTCAGCAGGCTAAAGCCAAGTAACTTTCCACCCCTGTCTTCCTATATAATAGAGGCATTACCTAAGGCTAGATCTATGTCTCGTTCGACGTTACTCTTTATTTTCTTCCTCGGTCTTTGTGCTCTCTTGCTGGGATACAACTATTATGTCCAACCTTTTAAAGATCTTTTTAACCCAGAGCCAGCGGCCCAAGTAGAAGTGGAGCCCGAGGATACCCTTTCCGCCGCCGACCAACTGTTGACGCAGCTTTCCACCACCGAAAAAGTCTGGCAAGTATTGGCAGTGCCGTATACCGTCAGTGCCAGTCCGTCGGCCAGCCTGGAAGATATCGTAGCCAGGAAACCAGGCATGATTACGTTATTTGGTGACCGGATTGGAACTGAATCAGCCATGGCAGTCAGGGAGCAGATAGCGGCCGGGGATAGAGGTGAGAGGCGGGACCAGTTGCCTATTTGGCTGGCGGTAGATCACGAAGGCGGTCGGGTCCAGCGCTTGAGCGGTCCCGGTTTTACCCGGGTGCCTTCTTGGCAGGAACTGTGCCAACTAGAGCCGGATACACGCCAGATTATTTTGGAAAAAACCGCCACCGAATTATCAGTAGCGGGAATCGATCTCATTTTTGCCCCGATGGTGGACGTGGCTAGCGGGAGCGCGGTCTTGGGTAACCGAGTCTGCTCCGATGACCCAGCCGAAGTCATCTCTGCTAGCCAGCAGGTAGTTACTCTTTTTACTGATCAAGGTATTTTGCCAGTCATAAAACATTTTCCCGGTATCGGCAGTACCACTCGAGATTTACACACCACCTTTGATCGGGTAACAGTGACCGAAGACGATGCGCTGATTTATCGCCAGCTATTGACTCAGTTTCCACGCTTGGGTGTGATGACGGCCCATGTGGGTGTGGTCAATCAATATCCCGATCTGCCCTGCAGCTTGAGCCCCGCTTGTGTGGGTGAGTTGCAAAATAATTTTCCAGCAGCGTTGATTTTTACTGATGCGTTGGAGATGAAAGCAGCCGCCTACACGGCCAGTGGCACCCCCAAAAACTTGGAAAGTATTTCTACCGAAGCCATCACCGCCGGCAATAATGTGCTCGTCTATGGCAGCGGGGTGACTTTATCTGAGTTATCAACAATCGCCAAGACACTTGAAGCCCGTGCCGCTACCGATAGCGCTTTCTTGAATCGAATTAATAATTCGGTGCGTAAAATAATTGAATATAAAACAACAAGGGTGGGTGAATAAAGTATGAACAAAAAAGGTGCCTTGATTTTTCAAGCAGTGGTGGCCGCCAGCTTAATAGCTAGTGCTTTCTTTCTCTCTGCCCAGTGGCCGTTTATATTTTTCACTGTAGGGTTAATAGGTGGGGCCGCTTTTTCTTGGGCAGATGCGACTTTTTTATATCCCAAGTATAAAGACAAAACTATCCACAGCTCTGAGCAATATATCACTCGTTCATTTTTATTTTTATTAGCTTACATGGCTACTAGTTTTTTTGTGGTCACATCTACTCGCAGTCCAATTGGCATTGGCCTCAGTTTAGGCATTGGACTAGTACTGTGGAGCGAGTTGTTATTCACTCTTCAAAGTCCGGCTCAGCTTAACAGTGTGTTAGGGGTTAAAAAACCGCTCAAAAAAAATGAATTAAAAATACTGGTGGGCGGATATAGCGTCCTGTACCTAGTCATGTGTGCCATGACATTTTTAAAATAATACTTGATGCCACTTACTTTTCACCTCTACGGCTTTATCATTGGCGGCGCAACTGTGGTCGGACTGCTCTTAGCAGAGCATCGTTTTTTGCAATTAAAAGTAATTACAGACAAAAAGAAAAACGAACGATTTTTTTGGCAGGCGGTGGTGACCGTCTTAGTGAGTGGAGTTATGGGCGCTCGTCTGTGGCATGTGGTCACCGATTGGCCCATTTATCACTCTAACTTAATAGCAGTTTTTAAAATTTGGCAGGGAGGGTTAAGTATCTTAGGTGCCGTTGGTGGTGGGGTACTAGGAGCATATTTTTTTGTTCGTCACCAACGATTAATAAAAAATGATGACCAGAAAAAATTATTTTTAACGTTATTAGATATCTCAGTTTTTGGGTTGCCATTGGCCCAGGCTATTGGTCGTTTAGGGAATTATATTAATCAAGAATTGTACGGGCTACCGACCGACCTCCCCTGGGCGCTAACTATCGATGGCGTCAGCTACCATCCCTTATGGGCTTACGAAGCGTTACTGACAGTACTATTTGGAAGTGTGGTGTGGCTGGTTGATACTCATCCGAGGTGGCGGCAAACACTGGGAATGACTATGGGTCAGGGCCACCTTTTCCTCAGCTATATTTTTTACTACAGTCTGATTCGTTTTTGGTTAGACTTTTTGCGTCCCGACAAAGCCATATCATTCATTCCGGGGCTAGGAATTAATCAATTAGTATTGCTGGGAGTATTAGGTATAATCAGTGTCTACATGCTACTGCATTTAAGAAAGAGCAAATGGTTCCCACTTATGCTGAGTGCGGCGGTGACCTTACTTATTTTAGGAAGTGGGCTTTACGTTCTTAACCCAGAGGATGGGCAGACTTCTCCTCAAGAAAGCACGCCCACCACTGCTCAGTTAGCCACCTTAGTTGATGATCGGCAACGTATGCACATCCTGATTGGCTCACGAAAGATTAACGTCGAAGTGGTCAACACTCCGGCCAGCATCACCCAAGGGTTAAGTGGCCGATCAGAGATTGGAAGTGAGGGGATGCTCTTTTTATTTGGAGAGAAGCGAGTGCCTCAATTTTGGATGAAAGACATGCAGTTTGATCTTGATCTTGTCTGGATTAGTGACAACACCATTGTGGGAATTACGGAAAATGTACCCCATCCCACTCCGGGCACACAGTTAGTCAACTTACCTCACTACCGGCCGCCAGAGGCAGTTGATGCGGTCCTGGAAATTCCAGCTGGGATGGCTCAAGCGTGGGGACTTAAGCCTGGTGACCCAGTAGTCAGAACTCAATAAAAAATGCTATACTGACAGAATGGATTCGTCTGCCCCTTCCTCGAGATTAATGACCATGATTCGCTCCGGCTTTCAGCAGCAGGGAGGGTTGAGTGTAGCTCAGCCAACGCCTGCAGTGCCGGCAGCACCTGTCAATGCCACGCCTAGTGTCCAAGATAGCTTGGATGTCCTCGATAAAGTCTTGACTGAAGTCGAGCAGGCGCGGGCGGTGACGGCCCCGACTTCGGTGGCAGGGGATCAGCTTGGGTCCCAATCTGTGTCGCCAGCCGTGTCTCAACCTGCGCCTCAACCCGCTTTCGACCCGGTATCGCCAGTCATTCCCCAGGTGGTGGACCAAGCAACGGACACACTCAATAGTGGGTACACCGGCACTACGGCCAAGGAATCAGCCGCCGCCTCCCCTCAAGCTGTAGAAATGGCAACCGGTGTCCAGTATGTAGAAACCGAAAAATCTCCTGAGATTCCGGTGGAGGTAGAAAGCTACTTGCAAAAGGTGGAGCAGGAAGACATTCAGCTGCCTGACGAAATTGTGATTGCCGACCAAACTCAAACTCCGCTTGCCTCTCACTACGTCCGGCAGCCGGTGATCGTCTTGCCCATTACTCCGGAAGTAGAAGCTGCGGGCGCTTCCAAAAGCCCCGTGACGAGCGTTCGCTGGTTGGTAGAGTTTAGTCGCAAACTGATGAAAATGTTTACCGGCAAAGTCATTTACCGAGAGGTACCCAGCTAATGGAAACGCAGTTTAATCAACTACTACAAGCTTTAGTCAGCGGTGTCATCACCTTCTTCACGGTGGTGGTGTTGCTCTTCATTGCGGCCATGTTTGTCTATATGTTCATCCAGTGGCTGAAACATCGCAAACGAGAAGATTATGCTCTTAAATTTGTCACCCTCATGATTCGCTTGCCCAAAGATACCGAAGTCAAAATTGATGCCGCCGAACAAATGTTTGCCGGCTTGTACTCGCTCAAAAAGACGGGCTGGTTTTCTTGGCTGAAGCCAGAAGATATGTTTGCTTTTGAAATTGTGGCGCTCAAGGAACAAATTTCTTTTTATGTCAGTTGTCCCACCGAAATTAGAGATTTAGTTGAAAAGCAGATCCACGGGGCCTATCCTCAAGCCGACATTAAGGAAGCCGACGAAGTCAATATTTTTAGCGAAAAGGGAAGAGTTTCCTTTGCCTCTTTATCGCTAGAGAAAGCCTCGCACTACCCTATTAAAACCTTTAAAGATTTACCAACCGATGGCTTGTCGTTACTGACGTCAGCGCTCTCTAAAATGGGCGAAGGTGAGGGAGCAATTGTTCAATTTCTGATTCAGCCGTTGGGTAAAGGATGGCAAAATAAAGGCCGGTCTCATGTGGCCTCACAGAAAAAGCGCGAGTCCGATCCCGATAAAGCTACCTATAGTCACGATCCCAAAGAAATGGAAGCCATTGGCGATAAGGTGGCCAAGCCCGGCTTCAGGGTGTCTTTGAGGATTGTGGTTTCTTCACCCAACGAGCATACGGCCGAGTCCCACTTAAATAACATTATCGGAGCTTTTGCCCAGTATACGTCGGCCTACAATAGCTTTAGCCGAGTGACGTTGTTTATCAAACATCTCTTTATGATTGATTTCATTTATCGGTATATGCCGCTCTTTCATCGCGGCACCTCGGTGCTGAATACCGAAGAACTAGCCACCATCTTCCACTTGCCGAATAAAACAGTGGAGACGCACCACATTCAGTGGCTCAACGCCAAGCATGCGCCGGCTCCCAACAAAATTCCCAACGAAGGGTTGTACTTGGGCATGTCCACCTACAGAGGCGAAAAGCGCCCTATTTATATGAGTTTAGACGACCGCCGGCGCCACATGTATATCATTGGTAAAACTGGTACTGGTAAATCTGAGTTTTTGAAAGAAATGATCTTACAAGATATCGAAGCGGGTAAAGGTGTCTGTGCCATTGACCCCCACGGTGAGTTCATTGAAGATATTTTGCAACTGATGCCGCCGGAACGGGCGGAAGACGTGATTTACTTTAACCCTTCTGACCTCGAGCGGCCGATGGGTATGAACATGATGGAGGCCGATACGGAAGAGCAGCGTCACTTTGTGGTCAGCTCGGTCATTGGGTTGATGTACAAACTGTACGACCCGCACCGCACCGGTATCATTGGTCCCCGCTTTGAACACGCCATTCGGAATGCCATGTTAACGATCATGAGTAAAGAGGGGACAACCTTTATTGAACTGGTGAGGTGCTTAACCGATGCTAAATACGTGGAAGAGTTACTACCGTATGTCAAAGATCCGGTGGTCAAACGGTACTGGACTGACCAAATTGCCCAAACGTCGGACTTCCACAAATCTGAAGTCTTGGACTATATTGTGTCTAAGTTTGGTCGCTTTGTGACCAACAAAACCATGCGCAATATTATTGGTCAGCCTAAGAGTGCTTTTAATTTCCGCAAAGCCATGGATGAACAGAAAATTATTCTCTGTAACCTTTCCAAAGGTATTTTAGGCGAAGAGGATGCTAAGTTTTTAGGTTTGATTCTAGTGCCAAAAGTGCTGACGGCGGCCATGAGTCGGCAGGATGTGGACATTTCAGAACGAAAAGATTTCTTCCTTTATGTGGACGAGTTTCAAAACTATGCTACCGAAGATTTTGCGGTGATTTTGGCTGAGGCGCGGAAGTATCGGTTGAGTTTGATTGTGGCTAATCAGTACATTGGTCAAATTGATGAAGAGGTGAAGAACGCGGTCTTTGGTAACGTGGGAACGATGGTTTCTTTCCGGGTGGGTGTGACTGATGCTAACTTCCTCCAGCATGAGTTTGCACCTGTGTTCAACGAGACGGATCTAGCTAATATTGAAAAATACCACGTCTACATTAAAACGATTGTTAAAAATGAACCAGTGCCTGCTTTCAGTATGTCGCTGGAGAAAAACATGGATGAGGTCCAGGCGCGGATGAACCCCAAGCTAGCGGAGATGATTAAGCAACTGTCGCGGTTGAAGTATGGTAAGGATAAGGAGTCGGTGGAAGCGGAGATGGGGACGCGAGCGAAGTTGTAGAAAATACATATATGGTTGATTTCCCTTCTCATGCTCCCTCAAATTATGTATGTCCAATTTGCCTCGGAATCGAAGGCGTGGAGAGCGAGAACACTTTACTTAAAAAAGCTGATTTGATCTATGACGACGGATTAGTTTGTGCATTTATTAATTCTTTTTGGGTGGGATTAAATAAAGGGCATGTGATAGTGGTGCCGCGCAAGCATTTTGAAAATCTATATGAAATTCCTGCTGAGGTTGGACATCGAATCTTCGAAGTAAGCCAAAAAATTGGAATAGCGATGAAAAAGGCCTATAGATGCAATGGGATTACCTTGCGGCAGAATAACGAACCAGCTGGTGATCAACACGCCTTCCATTATCATCTGCATATTTTTCCTAGATACGAAAATGATGGATTTAACCAAAAGGCTGCTGAAGGAAGAGAATTATCGGATCCTGAAGACAGAGTAATATATGCTCAAAAGCTTAAATTAGAGCTCAACTAGATTATTGCTGAACCTGTTCCCACTCCTTCACTACTTGCTGACAATATAAATATCTTCCATATTCAAGAGCTTTTTCAGATGTCGATTTCTCCCCACCTGCTTCATTGACTTGAATAAACTCACCTAAGACTTGGGAAGAGGTGTTGGCCGTTTCAGCACCTCGCTGGCTGAGAATTCCAATCTGACTACTAGCTTCGGCAAAGGCTTTTTCCCAATTTCCTTGCTCTGCCGGACTAAAAGCAGCTATACCTGAAGAATCTTTTTGAGCCAACAAGGGCACTTTAATCACACCTCGGTTGTAGGCAACATAAATGCCTGCCGACATAACAACCAGCCAGAGTGTGATCAGAAAAAAGTTTTTGATAGACCGCATGAGTACTATTATACAGAAATTAGAAAGGGAAGATATTATTCGTACCGGAGAGCTTCAATGGGAGATAAGTTGGCAGCTCTTCTGGCGGGAGCAGCGCCAAAAATTAAGCCCACAACAGTGGACACCCCAAACGCCAGGATAACAGCCTCTATAGTCACTTGGGCAGGGAAGTAAGGTTGAATGGCTAGTGAACCGAGATAGGCAATAACCAAACCGATGGTGCCACCACAGACTGACAACAAGGCAGCTTCAGTCAGAAACTGCAGCATAATTAAGTTGGGTGTGGCACCTAGCGCTTTACGCAAACCAATTTCTCGAGTTCGCTCAGTGACCGACACCAACATGATATTCATAATGCCAATGCCACCCACCACTAAGGAAATAGCTGCGATACCTCCCAGTCCGGCTGTCAGGACCCCTAAAATACTATTAATGGTATTGAGCAATTCCGTTTGATCTACCACCGTAAACTCGTCGTCTTCTAGTTCTTTTAGCAACGTTTCTTCAATGCCAGCTTTGGTAGCTGCTGTTTGGCTAGGATCGCGCGCTTGGAAGGTAAAGTTATCGATAATTTGAGTGTTAAAACTATCAAACAAGGTGTCGATGGGAATATAGACGTAGTTATCATAACTAGGTCCGCCAAAGCCGCCTCCTTTTTCCTCCAGCACGCCGGTGACTTTATAACTTTGGCCATCGAGGGTGAGTCGGCGGTTAATGGGATCGACGTTACCAAAAAGTTCAGTTGCCACTTTAGAACCCAAGATAATGACCCGGTCGCCGCTTTCTTGCTCCACATCGGTAAACCAGCGGCCAGCTTGGGCGGGCGTGTTATTCACCTGCTCAAAGGCGTTGCGGACCCCGTAGAGGGTTACTTTTTTAGTGGTATCGCGGTATTTGGCGCGGGCGACTCCGACGCCCGCTGGAAAACCGTCTGCAATCAGATCACGATTATTCCGCATGATCATATCGAAGTGGCGAATTTTTAATTTGGGAGCAGCACTCTCCAGAAATGCTTGTTCCTGATTGCTGAAGCCACCGTCTTCACCAAAAGGATCACCTGGAACAACGTATAAGGTATTGGTGCCTAAGTTAATAAATTGATCGGCGATGTACTTTTGTAGGCCAGTGCCAATGCTGGTGAGCAAAACCACCGATCCTACTCCGATAATCACCCCCAGCATAGTCAAAAACGACCGAGTTTTGTTGGTCAAAATGGCCTTAACGGCGATCGAAAAAATGGTTTCAATATGGTTCATTATTTGTTTTTAAGTAAAGAGTATTTTCTTTTGCCTTTTTTGGCATAGGTAGCAATTTCTTGAGAAGGTGTGCGACTATCTTGAATAATAGAACCGTCTTTAAAAATAACAAATCGCTCAGCTATGGCGGCCACGTCTTCTTCATGAGTCACCATAATAATGGTTTTGCCTTCTTGGTGCAGTTCGGTGAGTAACGCTTTAATGTCCTCCCCACTTTTTGAGTCTAAATTTCCGGTAGGCTCATCTGCAAAAATAATACTCGGATCATTAACGAGTGCCCGTGCTATCGCTACCCGTTGTTGTTGGCCACCAGAGAGTTGGGCGGGAGTGTTGTGGAGACGGTCGCCCAAACCGACCCGTTCTAACATGGCTTGGGAGCGGCGAAGCCGCTCTGACTCCTTTACGCCAGCATACAGTAGAGGCAGAGCCACATTGTCCAGGGCTGAAGTTCGTGCTAACAGATTAAACGACTGAAAAACAAAGCCAATTTCTTTGTTGCGGAGGCGGGCACGTTGGACTTCAGTGTGCTGAGTCACGTCGTTGTCTCGTAACGTAATCACTCCGTACGTTGGTTCAGCCAGCATGCTAGCTACTTGTAAAAAAGTAGACTTGCCTGACCCTGATGGCCCCATAACAGCCAAGAACTCGCCTTGCTTTACACTGAGAGTAATGTTGTCTAAGGCTTTAATAGTGGTATCTCCTAAGTGATAGTGTTTGGAGACTTTTTCCAGGTGGAGTAACATAGTGATTAGTAATTTGTAGCTCGATTATTCAGGAAGTAGCACCTCATCGTTTTCGCTTAAACCGCTCACAACTTCAATTTCATCATCAGTTTCTAAGCCAGTCTCGATGACGCGTTCTTCATAGGTGTCTTCGCCGGTTCTGATATCAACCAAGACTTTGTCGTCTCGTTGGCGAGTAGCATCTAGAGGGATGATCATGGTATTTTGACGATGATCGACTTCAATAGTGACGTCACCATTCATGCCTAAACGATAGCGCTGAATATCTTGAGAATTTAGAGGCAGCTTGACGATGAAAATGGTCCCGCTGTTACTTTGGCTACTGCGTAAATCGATGGTAGCTACTTGGCTCATGATCGTTTGGTCAGGATAGGCATCGAGCTCAATTTGCGCTGGTTGACCATACTTGACCAAGCCAATATCGGCTTCGTCCACGCCGGCTCTAAAGATGAGCGTGGTGGGGTCGACGAGCTCAAAGGCATCAGTTGCTAGTAGATTGACGCCAGTCACGGTAGTGGGCGAAGAGACTAAAATTCCCGCAAAGGGAGCGCTGAGAACGGTGTTACGAATAGCAATATCACGAATTTCCACGTCCAAAACTTCGTTACTTAAGTTAAGTTGGGCTTGTTGTCTGGTCCGATCTTCTGCTTTAGTAAACTCACCTTCAAAGATGTCATCGTTAGTTTGATCCCAATCTAATCGTTCTTGCATGAAAGTATTGAGGTCTTGTTGGAGTCTTTTTTCTAGTTCTCGGCGGTCGATGGTAGCGATGGTTTGGCCTCTTTCTACGTACTCGCCCTCATCTGCCCCCAGGTAGACCACTTTCCCGCCAGCAGCAAACCGCATGGTGGCTTTTTGATCAGCATCGATAATGCCAGAAACTTGGACGGTCTTGGTCAGATTGCCAATGTGAGGTCTAACGAAAGTGAGGTCTACTCGGCTGGTCTGG
>DASVCZ010000080.1:0-9594 GCA_036381335.1 Patescibacteria group bacterium
CCACGAAAAACACACTCTCACAGAATCAGGTGAGTACATTTTTAGTATCACCAAGCCAGGGGCTGAACTGGAAATAACAGGCGCTTTTGAAGCCAACAATCAAGATCAAGTCCAAGTCGAAGTCATTATCCATCACCAAGCGCCTCATACTCGGGCTAACACTACCTTAAAAGGTGTGGCTCGAGACAAAGCTCACATTAAGTTCACGGGCCGGATTATCATCGATGAAGAGTGTGGCGATACTAACTCATTTTTGACTGAACGCATTCTTCTCCTTTCCGACCAAGCTAAAGCCGAGGCTATTCCTGATCTGGAAATTAAAACCGATGATGTCAAGTGCTCCCACGCGGCCAGTATTAGTCGGATTCCAGAAGAGCACATTTTCTACCTCATGTCTCGAGGTATCAATCGCATCCAAGCAGAGAAAATGATTGTCGATGGTTTCCTCAAAATAGCTTAATGGTACCTTGCCTCCAGATGCTACAATAAAGGCATGAGAAAGTACTGGCAATATCTCAAATTCTATCTGCTTTATCGAGATGCCCGGATTCCTTATCGCGAGTTTACGCTAGTCGAGGAGTGCGTGTCGAATAGTCTTAAAAAATACCAAAAAACCTATCGTTTACTCGAGAAGTATGACCAAGAAGCTCCTCGTCAGCCCCAAGATCTGGCTCAACCTTCAGTTGTGCAAAAGTACTTATAATGTTTTCAAAGCCGAAGCTCGGTTTGAAGAACCGTTGCCGGAGTTTGATACTCGCTACCCTAACCGTCTAGAGAGTATTTTAGGTAGCGTTGAGCAGACGTTTGATGGTCAATTGTTGTATCCCACTGTTGCCGAAGCCGCTGCCGCTTATTTCCAGAAAATTATCTGTGAGCATCCGTTTGTGAATGGCAACAAGCGGACGGCTGTTTTGTATACCGATGTTTTTCTGTTTTTAAATGGCTTTCAGTGGAAGCTGCCATACCAAGATATGTATTACCTGGCGGTACGGGTGGCGGATACGGATAAGGAGAAGCGGTTGAGTGAGACTAAAATTCGCCACACGTGTTTGAAGATTTTGAATGATTTTGCCGAGCCAATTTAGGCCTATAGAAGTTGCTTTTCTGTATACTTCTGATACAATTCCAGGTAAGTAATAAATACTTATCCAATATGTGGTACCCCGAATTATTTACTCTTCAATCTCTAGCTAAACGCTTTAATGAAGAAGAAAAGGCTCAGCAGATTTTCCATCCTCTGTGGGTTAATCCAGTTGCTTTAGCAGAAGTTATCAGGAAAGAATCTCAGATACCTTTTTGGAGAAGGTGGTTAGCTTTCCGGTTTGCTCGTCGTTATGTTCCTGAAAAAAAACCTGAACCGCAACTTTCTGGGCAACTAAAACCGCTGAAGAAGGTGTATCCTATGACCCAGGCAGAACAAGAAGACATGCTTCAGGAGGCAGCGTCAATGTTACCACCTGACTTCGGTCAGCAAAGAACAATGAAAGTAACGGATGGTGGGGTTGACTTGAATGCCGCTAAGAATGCTTCGTATTACGAGCGTTCGCAAGTAGAGGAGCCAGAAGTTACTCCTATTTTTGCTCAAGTTGTGAGTGGTGAATTAACAGAGACAGTTGATGAGTTTAATGATGATATTCCACCTCTAAATCCTGACTATGTAGCTGCCAACGGCACCACTCCTCAATCAGTAGTCTTAGGTCCAGAAAAGCAGTCAAGAAAGAGAAAAACTACTACAAAAAATGGGCAGCCCAAGTTGCGAAAATATGATGGCCGACAGCCTAAAAATTCTGAAAGAAAAAGAAGAAAAAAAGCTTTTGCTACCCAATCTCGGGAAAAAGCTGCAATCTAATTTAAAGTATTTTCCGAAGAAACAACTCCCGGTGGTGTTCACATTTTCCGATCTTACGTAATGCTTGGCGGTGTTCTTTGGTGCCGTATCCCACATTTCGGTCCCAGCCGTACTCAGGAAATTCTTCTGCTAATTGTTTCATTAAGTGATCACGGTAAACTTTGGCCAGAATGCTGGCCGCGGCAATCGAATAGGATTTTTTGTCGCCTTTAATGATGTACTCAGTTTCTGGCCATTGGTACTCGGATGACGTCAGTGGCCGGCCATCGATCAATAACCGTTGGCAACTTTTTAACTGCGTCAGAGCTAAGTTAATCGCACACTTTAACGCTGGTACAATTCCTTGGTCATTAATCAATTCAACTGAACCGACACCTATCGTGTAATGAAGGGCTTGCTCTTTAATTTGTTCTGCTAACGATACTCGTTGCTCAGTGCTCAGCATTTTACTATCGCGGACGCCAGCGATCATCTTAGTTCCTGGTTCAAAAATAACTGCTCCTACCACTATTGGTCCGGCTAAGCAGCCACGCCCGACTTCATCAATGCCCGCCACATGGGTCAGACCTTGGTTCCAGAGGGATTGTTCGAAGTTCAGGGTCGGGTTTTGCCTCATGCTGGTACAATACTACTATGAGTACGACTTTTGACCCAGAGGAAATTAAACGAGATTTTCCTATTTTGCAGCGGCTAGTCCATGGCCAACCGTTGGTGTACTTGGATAACGCGGCTACGTCTCAGAAACCTCGGGTTGTCATTCAGGCCATCGTCGATTATTACGAGCAGCACAACGCCAATGTTCACCGTGGCGTGCATACTCTAGGAGACAAGAGCACACAACTGTTTCACCAATCCCGACGAACGATCGCCAACTTTTTAGGCGCTCAACCTGAGGAACTAATTATTGTCCGCAATACCACTGAAGCCTTAAATCAAGTGGCATATACTTGGGGAGAGCAACACATCAACGCTGGCGATGTCATCCTGTCTACCGAGATGGAGCACCACAGCAATATTGTGCCGTGGCAAGAGTTAGCCAAACGGAAAAATGCCAGAGTAGAGTTTGTGGCGGTCGATGAACAAGGACGATTAGATTTAGCAGATTTGGAATCAAAAATTAAAAACTTGAAATCAAAAATAAAAGTGGTGGCTTTTTCCCACGTCTCTAACACTTTAGGCACTTTGAATCCGCTTGAAAAGATCGTCCAGATGATTGATGACACCTATTCGCGCAGTCAGCGACCTTTGCTAGTCGTCGATGGAGCCCAAGCGGCGGCTCACATGCCGGTTACCTTTTCCAAGTTGAAGGTGGATTGCTACGCGGTGTCTGCCCACAAGATGTTAGGGCCGATGGGCATTGGGGCCTTACTGGTGCGCCAGGAACTACTACCTGAATGGACCCCGTTCCTATTTGGTGGCGGTATGATTAACGAAGTCTCAACGTTGGCTACTACCTATGCAGAAGATCTTGAAGAGCGGTTTACGGCGGGCACGCCTGATGTGGCGTCGCTGGTGGGGTGGGCGGCAGCCTGTCAGTACTTAGACGAGTTAGGAATGCGGGAATTTCAAACTCACGATCAAGAATTAGTAGCCTACACCCTCGATCAATTGCGACAGATTCCTGAAGTCACCATCATTGGTCCTGCTTCCGATCGCGTCGGTTCGGTGGCTTTCATTTACCAAGGTGTCCACGCGCACGATGTGGGTCAGATCCTGGATTCGGAGGGCGTCGCAGTCCGGAGTGGGCATCACTGCACTATGCCATTACACACTAAGTTTAATTGGCAAGCCAGCACGCGCGTCAGTTTCCAAGTTTATAACTCCAAAGCGGATGTTGATGCTCTCATTAAAGCCCTTAAAAAAGTCAAAACTGTTTTTCAATGAACGACCTCTACCAAGAAATTATCTTAGAAGAAGCCAAAAATCCGAGAAACAAGGGCAAAATTGAAGATGCTGATTTGGTTTTAAAAGGTGTCAATGCCAGTTGTGGGGATCAAGTAACTATTTATCTGAAGGTGGATGCAGAGGGCAAGCAGATTACCGACATTTCCTGGGAGGGTCAAGGCTGTGCCATTAGTCAATCGGCGATGAGTGTGCTTTCAGAAAAGATTAAGAGCAATCAAGTAACGGTGAATCAAATTCAGTCCTTAACACTCACAGATATCCTTGAACTGCTTGGTCTCGAAACCATCAGTCCTGGTAGAATTAAGTGTGTCACTTTAGGAGTATCAACTATTAAGAAAGCTCGTCTTTAAAACTAATATGTTAGAAAGAACTACCACTATTAGAAAACCAGGTGCCTCTAGGGAAGCTCATGTTACTAGCCAGTTATCAGAAAATAAAGTTAATGGTGATGATGGAAAAACATACCACGCTCAGGTTAATTTGCACACGAAAAGAGGCGAAAAAAAAGCAGGACAGTTCTTTGTTAAAGATTTAGTCGAAGGAAGAAGATGGGAAACTACTCTAGAGCAGCAAGAACAAAAATATTTAAGATTAAAAAAATTGGGTTTACCAGTGTTGCCTACATTCAGAATTGACCAAGAGAAAAACTCATTACTAATGACAAACCTAAGTAATTACAAAATATATGATAACTATCACCACCTGACATCGGATGAGCGGGAAGAAGTAAAAAATATAGATCAGGTAAGTCAGCAAGTCAGGGAGATAGCAATCAAAGCTTATGACAATGGAAACGGAGTCATACTTTCGTATGATGCATACACTTTGATTGTAAACGACCAAGGTCATGCAGAAATTAAACTTGTAGACCTTGGTTTTGGTTCATTTTTGCTAACTGATGGTAAAACCTCTGAAGGGTTGAGATGGACAGAAGCAGAAGCATTACATGAAGCTAACGATTTTGTATATGAAATTATAGAAGGACATGCTGGAGAGCAAAATACTTACTTTGGTTAATTAAGTAATGCACATTTTTGTCGGTTCCACTAACCCCGTCAAAATAAACGCGGTCGTTAACGCCACCAGTGAAACTTGGCCGGATGTCATCGTGGAAGGCTTTGAGGTCCCGAGTGGTATTAGTGAGCAGCCAATGTCGGACGAAGAAACACGCCAAGGCGCGACCAACAGAGCCAAAGCGGCCTTGGAAGCAGGGTTAAAGGGTCATTCATCGACCGGGGAAGCGCTCGGCATCGGTCTTGAAGGTGGCGTTTTCAAACAAGGTCCCGAACTCTGGTCCACCGTCTGGGTGGTAGTGGTTGACAAAGATGGCAATATGTCGGAAAGTAATGGAGCGCGTTTTAAAGTCCCTGATCAAATTGCCCAACCCATCTTGAAAGGCGGAGAAATGGGGCCAGTGGTCAGTCAGCTGTTCGGCCGGAACGATATTAAGCAAAAGCAAGGCGCCATTGGTGTCATCACTCAAGGTTTCGTCGATCGGACGGAAGAATATACCGGCATCGCTAAATTAGCTTTGGGCCTGTGGTACGGTCGTGATTGGTATCAAACCATTAAGAAAACCTAGATTTAAATTTTAAGTTTTAACATTTTAGATTTTGAGTTATGCAGCCACCTCAACAATATCAAGCTCGACTCGAAGAACGGATTGAACACAATCCTAAGTACCTGGAACTTCATTTTGAATTGGCGGCCCCCCATCAGATTCAATTTGAAGCCGGTCAATACGTGTCAATTAAATGTTCCGAGCAAGGTCATCGTCGGTCATATTCCATTTGCAATCGGCCTGATATTACTCATGGCTTTGAGTTGCTCGTGGATGTAACGCCTCAGGGCGTCGGTACTAAGTACTTGTCAGAACTCCAACCAGGTCAGGAAGTACATATTTTGGGTCCTTTAGGTCAATTTACGATAGCCAACAACCCACAAGAACAACAACTCGTTTTCATCGCTACCGGTTCTGGAATTACCCCCTTTAAATCGATGATTCTAGATCTTCTCCAGGTGAAGCAAGATAAGCGGCCGATGACCCTCTACTGGGGCATGCGCCACGCCGAACAACTTTTTTGGATGGACGAGTGGCTGGAAATTCAGCAATCTTTTCCCAACTTTAAGCTTCACCCTGTCATTTCTCGACCCATGCCAGAATGGACGCTGTGTCGGGGGCATGTCACTGATTGTTTAAACGTTCATCAATTTCATGAAAATGCGGGCTTTTATTTATGTGGCAACCAGGCTATGATTGAAGAAACAACCACGTTTTTACAGGACAAGCACGTCCCACCTGATAGAATACATTTTGAAAAGTTCTTTTAAAAAATCACGCAGAACTAAAAAAACATGCAAGACCAACCTCTTCCACCAGCCGATAATCAGCAGCCACCTTCGAGCAACCAACCAGGGACAGTTATGTCCACTCAGCAGGTGGGTAAGTACACCATTCAAGTCATCAATAATAAATGTATCGGCGCCGCCAGCTGTGTAGCCATTGCTCCTGGCACTTTTAAATTAAATGAGCAAAATATTGCTGAAGTTATTTCTCAAACCGGTGATGCTCCTGATATTCAGTTGCTAGCTGGGCAAAGTTGCCCCACGGCTGCCATCGTCATTACCGATAACGAAACTGGTCAGCAAGTCTGGCCGATAGAATAGATTAAGTGACTAAGTAATTAAGTAATAAAGTAGGTCTTTTATGAAAAATCTTCCGCTTTTAATCGGTACTATCGTTGGCACTTTGATTTTAGTAATTGGAGTGGCCTTTTTCTTTTCTGGGAGTACCACCGAAACTACAGTTGACCAAGCGCTGTTAACTGACGGAGCTACTCACATTCGGGGTGCCGAAAATGCCAAAGTCACCATCGTTGAGTTCAGTGATTTGCAATGTCCCGCCTGTAAAGCGGCTTCGCCGCTGGTCAAGCAAGTACTCGCTCAAAACCCTGAGCAAGTCCGGTTGGTCTACCGTCATTTTCCATTGTTAAGTATCCATCCTTACGCCCAATTGGCCGCCCAAGCCAGTGAAGTAGCAGCTGAAGAGGGTAAGTTCTGGGAGATGCACGATAAACTTTTCGAAACCCAACAAGAGTGGTCTGGTCTTGGCTCACAAGATGAAGTCTTGGCTACATTTGAAACCTACGCCGAGGAATTAGGAATTGACAAAGCTCGCTTTCGCGAGAGAATACAGTCAGAAGAAGTGAAACAAGCTGTGTCAAAAGATATCAGCTTAGCTGAAAGCTTAAATGTTAACAGTACACCCACCTTCTACGTTAATGGTTACAAAGTGCCTGCCCCCCAACAACTGCCAAGTGTGGTTGCTAAATATATACAAGAATAATATGTGTGAGCTTGCTCACACTACTTTTAAAGAGAGGGGCATATGAAAAAGGTACTTCCTTTTGTTTTTCCAGTAGCAGCACTCTTAATCGTGCTCTTTTTAGCCTATCGCTGGTATGGCCAACGTGTTGATCGCGTCGGTGATGTCGGCCCAGGTGGTGAAGGGGTCGAGATTGAAGAGTTAAGTGACGCCGAGCGTGAGGAAATCATGCGGGGCGCCGGCGACTATGAAACAGTCAACTTGACTGCTGGTGAAGGACAAACTGCCAGCGGCCGAGTTCGCTACGACGTTCAAGATGAGCGAGTTAGTTTTAGTGTCAGCGCTGACTTAGCTGACTTAGAAGCTGGCTTTTACCAAGTCTGGCTCAAGAGTCCTGACTCAGAAGCCATGACCAAGGCATTTACCTTAGAAATGGGTAAAGGTGGGTACACCGGGACAGGGGCGGTTTCTGCTGACCAATTGCCATTAGAAGTGGTAGTCACCCGAGAGCTAAATGACGACGATACGCCCGAAGATGTGGTCTTGCGAGCAACCATTGAAAAGCCCGCTGAGTCAAGTAATGAGTAACAAATATGCCTGCTTTTCGTACTTGATGTCTTTCTCGAGTATGCTAGGCTATTAGTAGTAATATTAGAAAAGGAGCCTCTATGGCAGACCAGCCAGTTTCATATACCAACAAAAAAGGTCAGACTTACTACCTTCACACCAAAGAAGTCACTTTGAAAAATGGTCGCGTTCAACGCATCTACTACTTCGCCCGTGACGTCCGCGCCAACGAAGCAGTTATGGAAATGCCTGCTGCTTACCAAATCGTGGAAACCAAACGCACTGGGATGCCTGTGCTGAAGAAAAAAGCCTAAATTTAATTTTGAAATAAAAACCCCCGTATCCAAAGTGGTACGGGGTTTTTGGTTGACGACGATGGTATGATGACGGGACATACTGATACTATCTAAATTATGAAAATTTCAGAAGAACAAGTGTACGATCAGCTTAAAACTGTCATCGACCCGGAACTCAAAATTGATATTGTCAGTTTAGGCTTGGTGTATGACGTGACCGTCCGTTGGGTGGAAGGCAAAAGTGGTCGCCGGCCAGTAGTGCACGTCTTGATGACGCTCACCACGCCCGGTTGCCCGCTAGCAGCGGTTTTTGAACCAATGACTAAAGAGGCCTTACGCGTGATTGAGGGGCTGGATGTGGAGCAAGACGTGAGTGTGGAGCTGACCTTTGACCCACCATGGGTTCCTGATATGATGTCAGAAGAGGCAAGAGCGGAGTTAGGACTATGAAAATATTTTTAGGCGCCGACCATGGCGGTTACGAACTCAAAGAAAAAGTGAAAACTTGGCTAACCGAATGGGGATACGAGTATGAGGATCTGGGCGCTCACCACTTAGATCCGGCCGATGATTATCCCGAGTTCTCCTTTAAGGTGGCAGAGAAGGTGGCCCAGAATTCCGATTCGTTAGGCCTCTTGTTGTGCCGATCCGGCGGCGGTGTGACTATCGCTGCTAACAAAGTCAAAGGCATCAGAGCGGTGCCAGTTGCCTCTGAAAAAGAAGCCGAGCATGCCCGCGCGCATAACAACGCCAACGTCGTTTCCTTAGCTGGCGACTGGCTCACCGATGATGACGCTCAACAAATTGTAAAAACATTTCTCGACACCCCGTACACTCATGAAGAACGTCATCAACGACGCCTTGATCAAATCTCAAAGTACGAACGGGAGAACACTTAATCACTCAATTACTTAATCACTTAATTACTTTATGAATTTGTATCCTTCCATCCTCGAACCCTCCATTGAAGCAGCCCAACATGAAATTGTCTGGGCAGCCGGTTTTGACCAGATTAGAACCCTCCAAATAGATATCATTGATGGTCAGTTTGTAGATAACGTGACTATTACTCCCAGTGATTTGCCTGCCATCGATTTCGACGACTTAGCCTGTGATCTGCACTTAATGACCGAAGAACCCCTGGACTATGTCTTTGAATTAATCGAACATAAAGAATCCATCCCCACCCGAGCGGTGATTGCCCAAATAGAACGGATGAGTTCTCAATCAAGTTTTATAGAAACGGTCAAAAAAAATAATTGGCAAGTCGGTCTGTCGTTGGATTTATTTTCACCTTTAGAAAGCATCGACGAAGACAGTTGGCGGCAGTTGGATATTGTTCAGTTAATGGCCATTGAAGCCGGTTTCCAAGGTCAAGATTTTAATGATCACGTCTACGAAAAAATTACCGAACTTAATCACTTAGAAAAATTGTACGGTCGAGATTGGGAAGTCATTATTGACGGTGGTATCAAGCCGAAGCACGTACCACTTTTATCGGCAGCGGGTGTAGAAGGCATGGTGGTAGGCAGCGGTCTGTGGCAAGCCGATGACTTGCAGGAAGCTGTTTCCAAATATCTCCTCTAGTTGTGAGACAAAGGTAGTTAGGATATAAATAAGGGTGCATCTCGTACCTATGAAAACTCACGTAT
>DASVCZ010000081.1:0-3458 GCA_036381335.1 Patescibacteria group bacterium
GTGGAAAGTTCATCAACGAACTCAATTAAGACGCGGCTGGTTCTGACCACATCGTAGTGGTCCATGTACTCAGTCACATCTTTGACTAAGTGGTTGACTCTGCTCAATAACCACTTATCCATGACGTGCGCCGGTTCTAAAGGCGGATTTCTAAAGTCAGTCGTCGTGTCGGCATACTGCTGATAGAAGGCAAACACATTCCACCAAATGACGAAAACCTTACGGCGCATATCGGCTACTTCTTTTTCACTGAAGTTAAGGTTTTCCCCTTTCATGACGGTGGAACTCATTAAATACAATCGCAAACTATCGACACCATATTTATCAATCAAGACCATTGGGTCAGGGTAATTTTTCTTGGACTTGCTCATTTTCGAACCGTCTTCAGCTAAGATGGTGCCAGTAGTCAACACGTTTTCAAAAGGATGTTTGCCAAAGATACCCACACTGATCACGTGCATGGTGTAGAACCAAGCACGAGTTTGAGCAATATACTCACTTACAAACTGAGCCGGGTAATTTTTTTCAAAGAAGGCTTTATTTTCAAAAGGATAGTGAATAGCAGCAAACGGCATCGATCCCGACTCTACCCAACAGTCAAAAACTTCCGGAATCCGACGACCTTTGATGGTTTTGGCATCGTCTACCCAGACTTCAATATCGTCTAAAAACTCCCGGTGAATGTCAGTCAACTTTTCTACTTGAGAAGGATTAACTGCCCATTCTTTGAGCTCTTCAATGGAGCCGACGACCCTTTGTTGACCTTCTCCCATCCACACCGGCATGGGAGTGCCCCAGTACCGAGAGCGAGAAATATTCCAATCAGGAGCATTCTCTAAACCTTTGCCAAACCGGCCATGCTTTAAATGTTCGGGATACCAATTAATATGTTCGTTTTGAGCGATTAATTCATCTTTTAGTTTCTGAACATTAATAAACCAAGCGGGCACGGCGTTGTAATACAAAGGAGTGCCGCAGCGATAGCAAAACGGATACGAGTGAGTGATTTTTTCTTTACGAAGGAGCAAGTTCCGACCCTCTAAATCTTCCATGATGGGTTGCTCAGCTTTTTTATAGAACTGACCAGCCACTAGTTCCACAAAAGGTAAAAACTTACCTTCGTCGTTTAAGGTAGGCACTAACGGCAAGTCATACTGCTGAGCTAAGGCGTAGTCATCTTCACCAAATAGAGCAGCCGTGTGGACGATGCCAGTCCCATCATCTAAACTAACAAAGTTGCCAGGTAAGACATACCAGCCTTTTTCTGTAGTTTCGCCGAAGTAATCAAACAACGGTTGGTACTCCCAGCCAACTAATTCTTTGCCCTGAACTTCGTTGACGATTTCATACTTGGTATCTTGGAGGGTCGCTTTAAGTCGAGCCGAGGCTAACCAAAGCAACTCATCGCCGACTTTGACTTGACTGTAGCGGGCCTCTGGATCAACAGCCAGCGCTACGTTGCCGGGCAGTGTCCAGGGCGTGGTGGTCCAAGCGACCAAGTACTCATTGGCTTCTGCAGCAGCCTCACCTTTACTGGATACTTTAAACTTGACATAGACCGAGTTATCTTCCACGTCTTTGTAACTGTTATCCATGGCGATTTCGAAGTTGGATAAGGGCGTGGAACAGCGAGGACAGAATAAAACGATTTTACGGCCTTCATAGGTTAAATCTTTATCCACAAGTTGCTTAAAGCCCCACCAGACTGATTCCATGAACGTTTTATCCATGGTTTTATAGTTATGCTTGAAATCTACCCAGCGTCCCAGGCGGCCGATGATCTTTTCCCACTCCTGATCCAAGCGCAAGACTTCCAGACGACAAGCTTGATTAAATTTGTCGATACCTAATTCTTCAATTCCCTTCTTGCCACCTTTGATTTCCAGCTTTTGCTCGATCATGTTTTCGATAGGCAAACCATGACAATCCCACCCCCAGACGCGTTCCACGCGATATCCTTTCATGGTCCAGTAGCGAGGAATCACATCCTTAGTGGTGGACGCTAATAAGTGGCCATAATGAGGCATCCCAGTGGCAAATGGCGGGCCATCATAGAAAACGTAAGCTTTATCTTTGTCTCTCATTTCGACAGACTTCTCAAAAGCATTGGTTTCTTGCCAGAACTTGAGAGTTTCCTCTTCTAATTTTGGTAAATCTGGTTGGTGGCTAAAGTCGTTGATTTTGGGCATAAAAACTTTCTTTGGTATAAAAAAACCCTCTGGCAAATGACCAATAAAAATAGTCACTCACCAGAGGGTTCAGGGATGAACGGTACCACCTCTTCTCTACTCAATCCAGCTGTAACGGGCTTACCCGGCGAGATCTACTTGAGTATGAGATAACACTCGTCTCGTTCTGCTCGCACCTCGCCTGATGATCGTCAGGCTTAGATGGTTTTTTGCTTTTCCTAAGATATTATAACAGATAAGTAGCGCTACTTAGACCTCACTTGACCTAAAATTTTATTTTTTTCTGGTCTCTCACCATTAGAAAGTGTTTCAGCTTGTAAAGCGCTGGCGCTAATTGCTTCTTCAAAAGTATCGGCAAAAGCTGTGGTTAAACCATGACGAAGTTGCAAAATATTTAAAGTAGCTTTAATAAAAGCCAGAAGAGCAATGTTGAAGGGAGGTTTAATCAGCCAGTTAATAGCGTCTCCAAAAATTTCTTTATACAATTGAGCGGATTCGGCATTGTCGATTTTACCAAAACTAATATCTTTACCGAGCGTAGTAATGAGCTGGGGGTGTCTTCCTTCACTATTGGCAATCATAGTTGCAATTTCTTGGTATTGGGTGCGGATATGATCTTTATTGAGAGGAACTCCTGGCTGAGAAACCATAATGGCGTATACTAAAATGCTTTGAGCTCCTTCAATGGTGCTAATAGTTTCTTCGTCTATGCCTTGTTTACGGAGTAAGTCGCTATTGAGTATTAAGAGGTATATTCCAGTCGGAACGTCACTTTTGTTAAGTTCTTCAATTTGATCAAAACTTGTAAGAACTCGGTCAACTATTTCTGCTGCCATAGGTGCTCCCTTTTTGCTTGCTTACTACTATGGTGATTCTAACAAATAATCAAAAAAAGAAAATTGTAATTATTCTTTTGGAGTCAGAAACTGGACTAATTCTTTCATAGCGTTAATCACGTCTGAGAAGAGTGTGGGATTGTCAGCATAGGTTGTGCCATCGGGAGCAATATCAAGATATTTACTCTCCCCCAAACGCATTATTTGAAGAAAACCATAACCTTTAGTATAGACATAGAATTTAGCATCATAAATCAAAGTATTGTCGAAGATGGGCAGATCTTCTGGATGTCGTGACCATTTTTCAGGCAATGGAAGATCTCGGTTTTGGGCTAATTCAGGAATCTTTTCAGCTAACTTACGTACTTGATCCTCATTAAATTTAAAAATTTCGGGACTGAGATGTTCTTCGTTCATACCGTCATCTCCTCCT
>DASVCZ010000082.1:0-7921 GCA_036381335.1 Patescibacteria group bacterium
TTCTTTTGGAGGGTAATATGTGTTGAACGCGGAGCATCTCTCCCAGCACCGAAACTAAGCGGGCCCCAGCATCCGGTAAACCGACGATGGCATCAATATCTCTCACATCATGATATTTTTCGGCCCAACACCGAGACGCAAATTCAAGTACGTCTGGATCGATGGTTAAGTTAAATTCCTTGACCACAATGTACCCCTTTTTGGCATCTTTGACGTAGGCGGTCTGTAAAAATTTTTGTTGGAGAAATTCTAACTTATCTTGGATGGTCATGCGATCTTTTCCTATAGGCACCTAACTAATAAAAAAGCACCTAGCGCTTCAGCTCGACTTGGTTTCCCTCGTGTACCAGACTCAGTACCCGATTCGTTGCTTGGGAGCGAAAGCGGTAAGTGCTCTCGCAATTTTTACACACCCCATGTGTATAGTGGTATATTAAACCTCATTTGCAAACTGCTTGCAAGAGGGAAAAATTATAGGCTCAAAGTGGATCAACTTAGCGATAGGAGTTTATCTGTTGGTGAAGATCCTGAGTTGCGGCTTGGGGGTCATGACTAAAAATAATTCCACGCGCCGAGTTGATAACAAGACCCCTCCCCTGCTTGGTTAAGCCGGCTTTTAATGTTCCTGCCAAATCTCCCCCTTGGACTCCAATCCCTGGAACCAAAAATGGCATGTCACCGGCAATTTTCCTGATGTGCGCCATCTCCTCCGGATAAGTGGCTCCTACTACCATCATGCAGTTGCCTTTTTTATTCCAGTTGCGGCTCACTTTCTCGGCCACCACTTGCCAAAGCTTGGACGTACCACCTACTTCTAGATCCTGAAGTTCATCCGATCCCGGGTTTGACGTTTTACATAAAATAATGCTGACTTTATCTTCTCTGGCTAAAAATGGCTCGATGGCCTCGCTGCCTAGATAAGGGTTGATGGTGACGGCGTCAAAACCTAGGTGGTCAAAAAGTGCTTGGACGTACCCCAAATTAGTCGAGCCAATATCTGCTCGCTTGGCATCGGCGATCGTAAATATTTCCGGGTATTTGTTGCGCAGATACCTCATAGTCAGCTCCAACTCCACCCATCCTTGTGCTCCTCTGGCCTCGTAAAAAGCTAGGTTCAGCTTGTAGGCTGCCACATACTCGTGAGTTTGGTCAATGATCCATTGGTTAAAGGCGAATTGCGGAGTTTCGTGAGTCAAAAACTGCTCCGGCAACTTGGAAAAATCCGAATCCAGACCCACACAGACTAAGGAGTTGGCGTGAGTGATGCGGTCGTGGAGTTTAGCCAGCGCTTTATTCATAGGTACCTCCAAAATGACGTTGTTCCCACCCCAGGCTATCTTCCAACCAGTCTTCAATGACGCTTCTTTCTTGGGCTGAAAATAACCCTTGCTTCAAGGCTACGTCTAAAATAACCTGGAAAGAAGTCAAGGTATGAAGGGTGACGTTGGCATCTTTAAATTCCTCTTCAGCAACTGGGAATTCATAGCTGGTAATGGCAATGCAATCTGCGACCGTTGCTCCTTCGCCTCGTATATGCTGGGCTCCCGTCAAACTACTGCCACCAGTGGTAATATGGTCTTCGAGTAAGAGCACTCGCTGGCCTTGGACGTTTCCTCCTTCCACCATCTTCTTCGTGCCATGATCTTTCACCGTTTTTCGAGCAAAAACCGAAGGCACTTTTAGGGTATACCCAAGAGCCGCGCTGTGAGGAATACCCGCTGATTCAATCCCAGCAATGACATCAAACTTCAAGTCATGCTCCTGAATTAATTGTTGAAATCCCTCAATTACCACTGCCCATTGGGCTGGGTAAAAAGGAAATCTTCTATTGTCGATATAAACGGGTGAAAGCAAACCTGATTTAAAACGAATTGGTTTTTGGGGTACAAACCCCACGGCTCCAATCTCAATTAAGGAATGCGCGACAGCGGTGGCTAAGGTGTTATTCATATGCTTCCTTTTTCATTTTAATTTCTTGCGCCAAAAGTGGATTCCACATGGCTCCGGTAGCGCTCATGACTTCATCGGCTCCGGCCTGACGGTACTCAAAATAGTCCTCCGGCTGGGTGACTCCTCCCACCCCCACAATGGTAAAGTGGGTCTTAGTTTTAGCTCTTAATTTGGCCAAGCGTTTGACCATGTCTAAACCTGCCCACTTAATGCCAGCGCCACAGACGCCACTCCTTAATCTCCCTTCACCAGGCAGTGCTTGCTTTCCCTGAGTATCAACGATGGTTGCTGGAATGGTATTAATTGCGGCAATGCCATCCACCACTGGCCCCACTTCTTTTACCAACTGGTGTAAATGGTTGTCATCAGCATAGTAGGCCACTTTAATGAAAAGCTGGGCGTCACTGACAGCTTTCTTAATCTGAGTGGCAATCAGTTTCACTCGTTCCACATCAAAACAAAGTAAGTCAGCGGTGCCTTCGTTGGGACAACTGAGATTGGCTTCAATTATCTTGGTTCCTGTTTCGCGCACTAATTTTGCCGCCAACACATAATCGTCAATAAAATCTTGGACCGTGCCACCTGCCTTTTTGGTACCTTGGAAACTGCCGACTAACGTTTGGCCTTTGCCAGCTGAAGCCAAGGCCTTTTTCATATCTGCTTGCCACCAGGCTGGATCTTTGGACGGCACCCCAAACGAATTGGTAATTGATAAGGGCTGGTCATAATGGGTGTCGGCCACTAGCTCGCCCGCTGCTTGCTCTAGGGTTAAGTTACCAGGGATATGAACAGCTAAGACGTTAGGATGTGGATGACAGGGATAGGCCTGGCTACGCACGGTTTTATAGACACAGATATCAAAACCTTTTCTAAAAGCCGCCGCTACAAAGTTGCTGTTAATGAGAGGTCCGGCGGGAATTCCAAAAGGGATGGTTGCCCCAGTGACCGTTTCTTGATCAGCGAAGGCACCAAAAGGTCCTGCCGTAAAATTCTCTTCATACGATTTGGTCGGATCATAAAAAGGTTCAGCCAACATAGACAGTTTTTCCTTTAATAACTACTCTTTTTACTACCCCCGGCAATTCCCAACCAGTAAAAGGCGACCACCCACACTTAGTTGCTAAATGCGTGTCGTCCACCATCCAAGTATCTTCTAAATCAACTTCAATAAAAGTGTTCTTCTGTTCTGGAATAGCAAAAATTTTCTTCGGGCGCGTGTGGAGCAACTCTTTGAGTAACCGTAGTGGTAGGTGTCGATCTTGTAAGCCTTTTAAAGTTAAGGAAAAGGCGGTTTCTAATCCCGGGACGCCATATGGAGGCACTTCCCCTGCTTTTTCCTTTTTAGTGTGCGGAGCGTGGTCGGTTTCGACGATATCGATGGTCCGATCGGCTATTCCTACCCACAGCTCTTCTCTATCCTGCTCGGTACCGAGTGGTGGCTTCATGATGGCCCAAGCGCCCATTTTTTCTCGATCTTTCTCAGTTAACCATAAATGATGTGGACAGACACCAGCCGTGATCTGTTGTTTCTTGGCTTTGGCCCGACGAACTAGCTCCACCTCAGTGGCCTGACTAATGTGACAGACATGCAGGCGGCGATCATAGAGCCGCGCCAAGGCTATGGCTGCCGCCAACTCTACTCCCTCAGCGTGAACTAAAATGGGCTTGTCGGAAGCCCAAGCTGCAAACACTTTTTCCAAGAGTGTTAAATCTTCCAGCAGCATCTCCCCTGTGGTGTGGTTGCAGTACAACTTCAACCCAAAAACAGAGGTATCAGCTGCCGCTTTTTTGAATGAGTCAGTGTTAAGACCGTTGGTGCCATAGTGAAATCCCAACCCGCAGACTGCTTTCTCTTTCGCCAATTGTTTCTTTTCTCTTAAGCGCTCGAGACTAATTGTCGGCTGGGGGTTATTGGGCATGTCGATGATAAAGGTAAACCCACCCCTAACAGCAGCCCGCGTGCCAGTGGCAAAGTCTTCTTTATGGGTAGCTCCTGGCTCACGCAGGTGCACATGGATATCAATTAGACCAGGAAAGGTACTTAACGACATAGGATGCTTTCTAGCAATGCCATCCGCACGTACAGTCCCGATCGCATCTGCTCAAAATACTTGGCTCGAGGGTCCTCATCTACTTCATGCAAAATCTCCCCCACTCTCGGTAGCGGGTGCATGACAATGGCCTTCTTTTTCATTTGGGAAACGAGATGACGAGTCAAGATAAACCTGTCTTTCATCCGCTCGTACTCATCCATCTTGCCCGCTTTGGCAAACCATTCTTTTTGAACCCGCGTCATGTAGACGACGTCGGCCACCGCCAACGATCCATTAAGCTTATCTGTTTCTGCCACCGTCACCTTGCTTTTAATGGCATCAATTAATTCCGGCGGCGCTTTTAATTCTTGAGGAGAGACAAAAGTAATTTTATTTTTTTTACCTAAGGCTAAAAGTTTGGCTAAAGATTTAATGGTTCGGCCGTATAACAGATCCCCGACCATAACTACATGTAGGTTCTCTAAGCGCCCATGATGCTCGTAAATGGTGTACAAATCCAGTAACGCTTGTGAAGGATGCTCCAGTGTGCCACTGCCGGCATTAATAATGGGCACGGGTGAAACTTCAGCTGCTATCTGGCTGGAGTTATTATCCGGGTGGCGAAGAACGATGGCATCGGCGGCGGTAGTGTGGTAGATACTGCGGATGGTATCTTCCAGCGACTCACCTTTGGAAACCGAGCTGTACTCTTCCATGCCATGAATGGCGGTGACGTAGGCGCCCAAGCGTTTGGCCGCCGCCACAAAAGAACTGAAGGTGCGGGTACTGGGTTGGTAAAACAAGACTGCTACGCTCATGCCTGCGAGCGGCTCGTACACTGAATGTTCTTCAATTCTGGTTTTCATTTTGTCAGCCACCTTAAACAACGCTTTAACTTGGTTTAAGTGAGTGATTTGATCGATAGAGATGTAACTTTGATTAAAAAAGTCAGACACACGCCCTCCTTCTAAAGCTGCCCCCTCTCTGGTGAAAGAGGCAAAAAAAATCCCCCAGTGAGTGGAGGATGTTAGTACTGGTCTCGATGTGACGAGACGTAAGGTGTAGTGAAATGGTCAAAAAAAAACTAGTGAGTGGCACTAGAATTAAGATTATACAACATCATCACAGAAAGAAAAGTAGCAAGCTATTCGATAGTGACTAACTCGAGAACTTGTTGCAGATCTGCCGTTAGCGGAGCGGTGACCTCAATCGGCTCACTGGTTCGGGGCTGAGCCACCGTTACTAGGCTCGCATGGAGAAATTGGCGGGAGCACCATACCGGATCTAAACTAGCACGTTTATGGCCCAAGTACGTGACATCGCCGACAATGGGATGACCTAAGTGTTTCATATGGACACGAATTTGGTGTGTTCGACCCGTTTTGGGCCAACAGGTAATTAAAGAAAAACCTTGATAAATTTTGGCTTTCTTTTTAAAGTTGGTGACTTCGCTTTGGCTTGCTTTATTGTCCTGAATGATTTTTTCCACGTTCAAATGGGGGTAAAACGCCTCTACTTGGTAGTTAGTCTCGGCTGTCCGGCCATCGGCCACGACCGCAAATTTTTTGCGGTTTCCACTGGCGCGTCCTAACGGCACCGAGACGGTACCTTTTTCAAATCGTAATTTACCATGGACCAAACAGGTATACGTTTTGTGGACGGTGCGTTGTTTAAATTGGGCGAGTAAATTAATGAGGCTGCCTGGATTTTTAGCCAGCACCAAGGCGCCACTAGTATCTTTGTCTAGACGGTGAACGACGCCACCACGCTCTTTGAATACTTCCTCTGGAGTGCCAAATTCCTCTGTAAAGCTTGAAGGTAAGAGTGCTTGCCAGTCAGAAGCAGTCGATTTATCGGCAGCTAGTCTCTCCTCCATCCACTCTTGAATGGTGGGTGCGTTGACCGTATCAGCGCGGTTGACAACTGTTCCAGCAGGCTTGTTTATGATTAGTAGATCACTATCCTCAAAAAGTACTTCCATAAGGGTATTATCGCATACCTTCCATTTGCCCTTTTTTGGATGGTACTAAAACAGTACTAACTTTCCAGGCTAACAATTGGTACTAAAATAGTACCATCCAAAATCGACCCAACGAAGATATCCAAGATTCCCCTCTGTTTCAGGCAATCAACTCCTGGGAGCAGACTTCGCCAGCGCAACCAACCATAGCATCAAGCCAATAACAATCATCCAGTCTGCCAGATTGTTCGTCAGCCCTATCAAGGGTATCGACAGCCAATCTCTGACTGCTCCAAAGTAGACTCGATCAATCAAATTGGAAGCCGCCCCCGCTAAAAACAAACTCATCCCCAGTGGATTTTTCTGCTCCGCTCTTTGAGACAGCCCCCAGACAAAAAATAACAGCAAGCCACCCCCAACTGCTAGCATTAAAGGAGAAAAATAAATCTGCCCCCACCCAAAAGAAACACCCCGATTCCAAACCACCAATCCCAAGTTGTCAGCCTGCCATTTTGATATCTGATCCAGTAAAACTAGGCCCGTGAAGAAAATAAGCCGCCGGTAGGCCATACGCTTCCCCCTTGTGAGCGACTATAGAGCAAGATTCCCCCCGCCATCGTAGCTACCAGCGACAAGATCATTTCACCATTAACTCCAAACCAGACCATCGAAGGCAGCATGATCCAGGACAAGGCTAAAGAAAATAAGCCCGAGAAAAGCAAGAAGACGCTAATTAAAAATCCAGTGTAGGCAGTGTTTTTACCACGCCGATACCAATTAAACGTCCGGTATCGGTACTCCACCCAGGATAAATACAGATACATCGCAAAATAAAAGATCGCTAAATACAGTTGGGCTGGGTGGTGTTTTTCTAATACCCCCGGGAATGTCACTCCCCAAGGCAAACTGGTAGGCCGGCCGAAGGCGGTGCCCTCAAAGAAAAAACCTAACCAAATGATGCTCAGCCCTAAGCTCAATGCCATGCACCAAAAATCTAAAATTTCAAACGCATCCCACTTCTTTTTGACCGAGTATCGGTACAAATAAAAAGTCGCTCCTGCCGCCAAGGCATACAGACTAAATCCAGGATGACCGAACAAATCAAACCAGTGCCAAATTTGACTGCCAAATTCTTGCCAACGCATAACTATAAACATTATTCGTGACAGAATCAGGCCAAATAAAATGGAGAGTAAAAAGCCATCAAAAACCATCACCTCTTCATAGTGCTCTTCTCTGGTTTTGCGCCAAAAAATAAAAGCCGTTGCCACGAAGGCTATTACCATTAAGACATTGAGCGTCCGAATAACCACCGGGCCGATTTCAAGCAGAATTGGAAACATGATTAATTTTTAATTTCAAATTTTTAACTAGCATTAATTTTACACTACTCTGCGACTGCGAGATACCTACTCGTGAGGTATCAATTAGGTTATAATTAACACCTATGCTGTCCATTTCTCACAGTTTGACCGGAGCTTTTATTGCCAGTGTCTTTCCCCACCCCGCCGTCTACGTACCCCTGACTTTAGCTGCCCATTACCTCGAGGATTGGATTCCTCATTGGGATGTGGGTACGGGTCTGTCTACTGGTCATCGTAAACGCCAAACGGCCATTATGATGGAGCTGATTGAGCTGGTCATTACCGTGGGGTTAGTTTTTTTATTTTGGCAATATGGACATAGCCAAATTCAGTATCACGTCTGGTTGGCCGCTTTTTTAGGATTAGTCCCCGACTTTATGGAAGCGCCCCGCAATTTTTTGAGATGGGAACCATTTTTCTTAAAACCTTTTAACGAGTTCCACGGTAAATTTCATCATTCGACGCGGAATAAACTAGTCGGCCTCAGTCCCCAAGTTGGGTTGTGGGTGGTGATTTTCTTGCTCAGGTAAAAATTTCTCAGTATACTTTGTGCCGATGGTGGGAGTCGAACCCACATGCCCGTAAGGACACACGATTTTGAGTCGTGCGCGTCT